>CAJORF010000134.1 GCA_905236985.1 uncultured Bacteroidaceae bacterium
AACAAGGAGACCGCAACTGCTACGCTCGTGCTTGTTCCCACTCCCGCTGATGCTAACACCTCTGTCACATGGACAAGCTCTGACGAAACTGTAGCTACCGTCGCTGACGGTGTCGTAACAGCTGTTTCTACAGGTACCGCTACCATCACTGCAACAAGCACACTTGACGAATTAGTATCCGCTACAGCTACCATCAATGTTACGTTCCCCGAATCCTCTTATGAGACAAGCACCTATGTGAATGAAGGTGCATCACGCACAGTCACCACGCTTGGTGAGAACCTCATCAAGAACGGTGCATTTGAATATCCCGACAGCTACTATGGTTGGACGAATGGTGCTGGCGGCAAACTTGCTGCAGCAAACTTCGACATTGTTACCGACGGTGACAATAAGTACTTGCGGGCTAAGAATAGCCAGGGGGCAGGTAATGCAAACTCCATCAGTACTGGTTGGCCTATTGAAAGCGGTAAGACCTATGTCTTCGGCTATAAGATTAAGGCTAATGACAATGGAAATTCGCAGTTCCATGTAGTATCTCTGACAAATACCATCGGTACAGAAACGGCAAAGATTTCTGACGATGCTACACCTATCACTACCGACTGGACTGATGTCAAGTATAAGTTTACGAATACTGACGGATATGCATTTGTACAATTCCGTGCTCGTTGGTTGGCCAGCAACCAAAGCTACGACGATTTCTATTTGGTAGAGGTTACTGGTGAAGAAACTGTAGGTAATGTTCAGTATGCTTTGGATGCTATTCCTACCGCTAACATCGGCACAGGTGCCTTCCAGTACAGCCAGGATGCTATTGATGCTGCTAACGCTCTCGTACAGGGTGTAGCATCTGTAGCTGATGTCGAGGCTGCTTACGAGGCTGTGACAACACTGAATGCTCCTGAGGACGGAAAGATTTATAATATCGTTGTTGCAGAAGAGGGCAATGCTAAGATCGGCAATGCTGTAGTAATAACAACTGGTGCAACGAGTGCCAACAATCCCACAGGTTATGGACTGAATGTCAGCCTTGCCCCCAACACCAACCTCAATCAGGCTGTAACCTTCACCAAGGAGTCTGGCAACAACTACTACATCAGTTTTGAGACAGCCGCAGGTACCACATACCTTACCACAGGTTCTCTCAATGGCAGTGCAGCTGGATGGAATAAACAGCAGATTCAGGCTACCACCGAAGCAGATAAGAAGTGTGCCTTCACCATCGTTGCTTCAGCCGAGGACGACATCTTCTATATTTACAATCCTGAATATAAGGACTACATCGATTACCAAGAAGGTGGTTCTCTCTACACCGACACTAACATCGATCATAAGTCATTCTCACTCGTAGAGACCGCGAAGCCCTCTATCACCATCAACACTACCGCTGCTGGTTGGGGTACTGTAATGCTCCCCTTCGCTGTAGCTGAACTGCCCGAGAACGTGAAGGCTTACAGCGTGAGCGAACTCAAGGACGATCAGGAAGAACTTGATCTCGTAGAGGTTACAGCTCTCGAGGCCAACAAGCCTTACATCATTGAAGGCGCATGGGAAGAGACATTGACTGGTGACGCCCAGGGTACAGCTCTCAACTACACCGATGGTCTGCTGACTGGTACGTATGAGAGAATAGCAGCTCCCAATGAAAGCTACATTCTCCAGAAGCAAAATGACGTTGTTGGCTTCTATCAGGTAGATACCAACGAGGCTCAGCCCAATGTTCCCGCTAACCGTGCTTACCTGACTGTTCCTGCTGCTGGTGTCAAGGCCTTCTTCCTTGGTAATGATACCGACGCTATCAAGAGCGTATTCGACGGCGTAGCCGCTGGTGACATCTACGATCTCGCAGGCCGCAAGGTTGCTAAGATGCAGAAGGGTAATGTCTATATTGTCAACGGCAAGAAAGTTCTCGTGAAGTAAAAGACCAACCCCGCCCATAAGGGCACCCCTCCCGTCAGGGAGGGGGCCTGCGGGCAGAGAGGGTATATTTAAGTTTAGATTTAAGTATAATTTATGTTCTTCAAAGAAACAATGAAAAAGACATATATAGTTCCAGAGCTCAAAACACAGCTCATTGAAATGGAAGGGCTCATCGCCCTCTCCCTCCAAAACAGCAAGGCCGACAACACTGATGCCCTCGTCAAAGGAAGCGGCGACTGGGACATCTTCAGCGAAGACTCAAACGGAGGTGACTTCGAAGACTAATCCCCCTGCTATGTCCGCAAGGACAATAGCTCTCAAATAGAAAGAGCCCTGCCAGTATGAGGCAGGGCTCTTTTTGTATCTATCTCATGTCTCAAAGTCCGAAACCTTGGATGGCCATATATTGCTGACGCAGACGGGTGCGGGCGCGGTGGAGATAGACGCGGACTTGATCCTCGGTGATGGAGAGCTGGGCGGCTATCTCGCGATAGGAAAAGCCTTCGATGTCGCGCAGACGCATGATGTCATCCTGCGGTGGTGGCAGTTCGGTAATCAGTTTCTGAATGAGTGCGTAGTCACCCTCTGACACTGGTGCTGTTGAGAGTGCAGGCTCTCCGATCTCTTCTCCTTTTACTGAGATGGGAATCGTAGTGGTGCGCCCCATTCTCTTCTTACGATCAAGAGCGAGGTTCTTGCCAATCTGCAAGAGCCACGCCTGTATGTTCTCTATCTGACTCCACTCCTCGCGCCGCTCCCAGGCCCGCAACATCGTATCCTGCACCACATCCTCTGCCTCAGCCGTATCCGCAGTGATGCTGAGGGCAAGGCGAAACAAACAGTCGCGATGCGGAAGGATGGTGGTGAGGAAATCCATTATTCACTTGATATAACCGTTCCACCCTGAAGGTTGTGGATGTTGGTGATGCGGACGGAGGTGACACCGGCGCGGAGAGCAGCGAAGGCATTCTCGAGCTTGGGAATCATGCCACCTGCTATGACGCCGTCTTCCACGAGCCCACGAAACTCGGGTTCAGTGAGATGCGGGATAAGGCTTGAGGCATCGTGAGGGTTACTGAGGACACCAGGAAGCTCGAAGCAGAAGGTTAAAGATGCACCACCGTCCCCTTCCGTAAGGGAGGGGCGAACTAAAGCAACCGCCACCGTTTGTGCCATGGTGTCTGCATTGATGTTGAGCATATTGCCTTGACCATCGTGGGTGAGGGGGGCGATGACGGGTGTGATGCCCATCTGAAGGAGCTGATGGAGCTGTGCGCCGTCGGCACTATCCACATCGCCAACAAAACCGAAGTCGATACCCTCGGGGGTGATGGGACGACGATGGGCATGGATGATGTTGAGGTCAGCTCCAGTGAGGCCGAGGGCATTGACGCCCCGCGCCTGCAACTGTGCCACGATATTCTTGTTGACGAGTCCACCATAGACCATCGTGACGATGCGAAGCGTCTCAGCGTCCGTGATGCGACGTCCATTCACCATCTTGCTCTCGATGCCGAGCTGCTTGGCCAGGTTCGTGGCCGTGCGTCCACCTCCATGAACGAGCACCTTAGGCCCTTCAACCTTTACGAATTCATCGAGGAGAACAGCCAGCTGCGCCGGATCTTCAACGACAGCACCGCCAACCTTAATAACAGCCCCACCCCCGCCCCCGCCCGTAAGGGAGGGGAGGGGCTGGCGCGTTGAATCTATATTATCCATTATGATGCTATGTCTAAAATATTTCCGTTATGCTGTGTCTAAAAAATATCTTGAGAACCTGAGCTCCCCTCCCTTACGGGAGGGGTTGGGGGTGGGGCTTGGAGGGCAGGGGGAGAGTCTTCTACTCTAAATACGTGTATCCATACAATCCAGCCCTGTAGTTGCTGATGAATTCCTTGCCTTCGCTTTCAGTGATCTTACCATCCTTGATGGCTCGGCTGACCCATATCTCCAAGCGTCGGACGAGCTTCTTGGGGTCGTACTGAACATATTCGAGCACATCGGCAACGGTCTCACCATCGATGATCTGCTCGATCTCGTAGCCATCGCGGTTGACAGTGATATGCACGGCGTTCGTGTCGCCGAAGAGGTTGTGCATATTGCCGAGGATCTCCTGATAGGCACCGACGAGGAAGACACCAATATAGTAGTGTTCGTCGGCTTTCACCGAATGGAGGGGGATATAGTTGGTCTGATGACCGCCATTGACGTAGGTCGTGATCTTGCCATCGCTGTCACAGGTGATGTCCTGCAAGGTGGCACTGCGTGTGGGCTGCTCGGCGAGACGTGCAATAGGCATGATAGGAAAGAGCTGGTCAAGTGCCCAGGAATCGGGCATGGACTGGAAGAGGGAGAAGTTGCAGAAGTACTTGTCCGCCATCTGCTTGTCCAAGGCGCGCAGCTCATCAGGGACGTGCTTCTGGTGGTGAGCCAGTTCGGCTACTTCATGGCTGATGGCCCAGTAGATGGACTCGATCTGTGCGCGTGTCTTGAGGTCGATGATGCCGTGACGGAAGAGGTCGAGTGCCTCCTCACGGATGTCCTCGGCATCGTGCCAGTCCTCAAGAAGCGAACGGTTGGAAAGCTTGTCCCAGATCTCGGTGAGGTCATGAACCAGCTTGTGGTCGCCTTCGCCCGGCTCGAAGTCCTCGGGCATCTGAGGCGCACATACGCTCTCCAACACATCGACGATGAGCACGCTGTGGTGGGCTGTGAGCGAGCGCCCTCCCTCGGTGATGATATTGGGATGGGGTATTCCGTTTTGATTGGCCGCCTCAACCAACGTATAAACGCAGTCGTTGACGTATTCCTGAATGCTGTAGTTGACGCTGGACTCGGAGTTGCTGGAGCGTGTGCCATCGTAGTCAACTCCCAATCCGCCACCGCAGTCGATGAAATCGATGCCGAAGCCCATCGCGTGGAGCTGGACGTAGAACTGAGCCGCCTCGCGCAGGGCAGTGGAGATGCGACGTATCTTGGTGATCTGGCTACCGATGTGGAAGTGCAGTAGCTTGAGGCAGTCACGCAGCCCCATCTCCTCGAGCAGCTGCAGCGCCATGAGCAGTTCGGAGCTGTTGAGTCCGAACTTCGAGGCATCACCGCCGCTCTCGCTCCATTTGCCACTACCGTTGGCCGCCAGCTTGATGCGGATGCCGAGGTTGGGCTTGACACCGAGGCGCCTGGCCGTCTCAGCGATGATCTGCAGCTCGGGCAGCTTCTCGATGACGAGGAACACGCGCTTGCCCATCTTCTGTGCCAACAGCGCCAGTTCGATGAAATTCTGATCCTTATGGCCGTTGCAGATGATGAGGCTATCGCTATCCATATTCGTAGCGAGCACGGCGTGCAGCTCTGGCTTGGAGCCTGCTTCGAGGCCCAGGTTGTAGCGCTTACCGTGGCTGATGATCTCCTCGACGACAGGTCGCATCTGATTCACCTTCACAGGGAAGATGATGAAATGCTCGGCCTGGTAGTTGTACTCCTTGGAAGCCTTGCGGAAACACTCGTCGGTCTTCTCAATGCGGTTGTCGAGGATGTCGGGGAAACGTAACAGTACGGGTGCTGTGACATGACGCGTGGAGAGTTCGTCCACGACATCCTTCAGATCGACCTGCACGCCATTCTTCTTGGGAGTGACATAGACATGTCCCTTGTCGTTGATACCAAAATAGTTGACACCCCAGCCCTTGATATTGTAGAGCTCTTCGGAGTCTTCGATACGCCACTTCTTCATTGACGATTTAACGATTTACGATTTGATTACATTGCTTGATTAGACGTGAAGCATCTCACGGATGAGTCGCACGCTCTCCTGAATCTTCGTGAAGTTGTCGAGGAGCGATACGTCGAGTGCATACTTGGCTTTAGAGTAGTAAGGTTCCCGCTTCTCCAACATCTCACGGACGTAATCTTCCAGTTCCTCATGGGTCTTGCCTTCGAGGAGCGGTCGCTTACCCTTGCCCATCTTCAAGTGCATGGCCAGCACGCTGGGCTCAGCCTTGAGATAGACCGTGTCGGCCTGAGCGTTCAGATAATCCATGTTGTCGAAGAAACAGGGCGTACCGCCACCACAGCTGACCACGACATTCTCAAATTCAGCCACTTCGTGCAGCATACGACGTTCGAGGTCACGAAAGCCTTCCTCGCCTCGCTCCGCGAAAATCTCCGTCACGCTCTTGCGATAGCGCATGGTGATGTACCAGTCGAGGTCGTAGAACGTCACGCCCAACTCCGAAGCCAGAGCCTTGCCGACAGTGGTCTTGCCGGCTCCCATGAAACCGATGAGGATGATTCTGATCATGGCTTGTGACGGATAAAGCGGCGTTTGCCCGTTATCGTGCTCTTGGGTTTCTCGTCCTGGTCACGGATGACCTCCATACACTCCTCCAAGGTGATCTCCTGGGCACGTGCCTGCATGGCCTTGCTCAAGCGGTAGTTCTTCTCCTTATAGATGATATAAGGCCCGAAGCGTCCGTTGACCACTTCAAGGTCGGGTTCCTCATCGAAATGTTTGATGTGGCGGTCGGAATCGCTCTTGCGCTTCTCCTCAATGAGCTGCACAGCATCCTCAAGGGTCATGACGAGCGGATCCATCTGCGTGGGCAGCGAGATGAACTTCTTCTGGAACATCACGTAGTTGCCGTAACGTCCTGTACCGATAGTGACTTCCTCGCCTTCGAACTCACCTAGTACGCGAGGCAGGCGGAAGAGTTCGAGAGCTTCCTCCAGGGAGATGGTCTCGATGCTCTGACCTTTCTTGAGCTGTGCGAAGCGGGGCTTGTCCTCATCCTCAGCAGAACCGATCTGTGCCACGGGGCCGAAGCGTCCGATCTTGACGCTCACAGGCTTACCACTCTTGGGGTCAGTACCGAGGATGCGTGCGCCGGCACGCAACTCATTCTTCACGTTGAGCGAAGCCTCTACCTGCGGTTCGAACTCGGCCCAGAACTGTCGGATCATCTCCGTCCATGCCTCCTTGCCGTCGGCGATGGCATCAAACTCCTTCTCCACAGCGGCGGTGAAGTTGTAGTCCATGATCTCAGGGAAGTACTCCATGAGGAAGTCGTTGACCACCACCCCCGTATCCGTCGGCAGGAGACGTCCGCGCTCAGCTCCGATTACCGTAGTGCCCTGTTCCGCTGTCACCTGATTGTCGCGCAGGGTGAGGGTCGTGAAGGTGCGCTCGTCGCCGGCCTTGTCACCCTTGACGACGTATTCGCGCTGTTGTATGGTGCTGATGGTTGGAGCGTAGGTCGAAGGACGTCCGATGCCCAGTTCCTCGAGCTTGCGGACGAGGCTGGCCTCGTTGTAACGAGCGGGACGCTGAGTGTAACGTTCGATGGCCTGTATCTCCGCGCGATGGAGGATGTCGCCCACAGCGAGGGGCGGCAGGATGGCCGTGCTCTCGCCTTGACGCTCGTCGGCATCCTCGTTGTCCGTCTCGCGATAAACCTTGAGGAAACCGTCGAACTTGATGACCTCGCCCGTAGCTACGAACTGCTCGTCGCGACCAGAGATGCTGATGGTGGCCGTAGTTTTCTCCATCTCGGCATCAGCCATCTGGCTGGCAATGGCGCGTTTCCAGATGAGGTCATAGAGGCGACGCTCTTGTACCGTACCCTCCGCGAGCTCGGTGTTGCTCATGTAGGTTGGACGGATGGCTTCATGTGCCTCCTGTGCGCCCTTGCTGGACGTGTGGAACTGACGCGTCTTGACATATTCCTCACCCATCAGCTCCGTGATAACGGAACGACTGCTGCCAAGTGCGAGTTGCGAGAGGTTGACACTGTCGGTACGCATATAGGTGATGAAACCGTTTTCATAGAGATGCTGCGCCACGAGCATCGTCTGCGAGACGGGGAAGCCCAGCTTGTGAGCAGCTTCCTGCTGGAGGGTACTCGTCGTGAAAGGCGGTGCCGGTGTGCGGCGCACGGGGCGTGTCTGGATATCCTCCACGGTCAGCGTAGCCCCCTTCACATCATTCAGGAACGCCTCGGCTTCGGCGCGTGTGGCGAAGCGGCGGTTGAGATCGGCGCGCAGCTGACCACCGTCAGCTGTGGAGAGGTAAGCGGTGACACGGTAGGAGGCCTCCGAATGGAAAGCCTGCACCTCGCGTTCGCGCTCGACGATGAGTCGCACGGCTACACTCTGTACACGCCCGGCACTGAGACTGGGCTTCACCTTACGCCACAAGACGGGCGAGAGCTTGAAACCCACGATACGATCCAGCACGCGACGGGCCTGCTGGGCATTGACGAGTCCCATCTCCACCTGACGCGGATGTTCGATGGCTTCGAGAATGGCACTCTTGGTGATTTCATGGAATACGATGCGGCGTGTGTGCTCCGGTTGCAGGTGTAGCACTTCCTGCAGATGCCATGAGATGGCTTCTCCCTCGCGGTCTTCATCGGATGCCAACCATACGGTGTCCATCTTCTTGGCATTCTGTTTGAGCTGCGACACGATGTGCGCCTTGTCAGCAGGAATTTCATACTGCGGGGTGAACGTGTCGAGGTTGACGCTGAAGTCTTTCTTCTTCAGGTCACGGATGTGCCCGTAGGAGGACATCACCTTATAGTCCTTGCCAAGGAATTTCTCAATGGTCTTTGCCTTGGCTGGTGACTCTACGATAACAAGATTTTTAGGCATATTGTTTGCTTTATGTCGATTTTGCGGGCGCAAAACTACATAAAAAAAGCGAACTACACCTTATATATATAAGAAAAAAACATTTTTTAGTCCTTTTCCGTGCCTTTTAACCCCTCTTTGCGCACCGCACGAAGAACGGCAAACAGGAAAAAGAGACAAACGGCTGCCACAATGCCCGTAGCCTCAGTACCGCCGAGGAAGTGAATGATGGAGTCATCGTCGGGAGAGAGTATGCCCATCAAGCAGGCAAAGGAGTTGTTGAAGACATGGATGAAGATCGGGGCGGCCAGAGAGCCTGTCCACCAATAGGCGAAGCCCAACACGAGGCCGAGGATCAAGGCGGCGGGCATCTGCGCAGGATTCATGTGGATGAGGGCAAAGATGACGGCACTCAGAGCAATAGCAACCGCAGGACCTTGGGCGGCATAGCGCGTCTGCACGTCGGTCTGTATGCCGCCTCGGAACAGCAGTTCCTCGGACAAGGGTCCGATGAGACTCACGGTGAGCAAGCCCAAGGGATTATACATAATGGACTTGAACTGTTCCTCGCCCACGAGGTCTGGCAGTTCAGGGAAGAATGCCTCCTGAATGATGTTAATCAGGAAAATGAGCGGCAGCGCTAACAGAAACATCAGCAGCGTGCGATAGCCTATGCGCCCTTTCATGCCAGCGACGGTACTCGACCAAGTGATGCTCTTCGGGCGGAAGAGGAAAAAGAGGGCAATGGCCAACACGTTGGCTACAAACAAGGCAGATCCCATCGTCCAACCAGCCATAGACGCGTCAAGCTTGTTGCCAGAAATAATGGGAACCAAGACGATCAGTCCTGCAGATGTCAGCTGACTGAAAAAGAAGATGAGAATGTAAATCCACCAGGAACGAAGCGTTGTCATGAGATGATGATGTTATGTCGAAATGTCATGATTTCAAGTTCAAAGCAGCCAAGGCGTTTGCCTTGTCAGTTTCCAGCTGGCGTGCCAGGGCTTCTTCGCTGTCGAAGCGCTGTTCTGCGCGTAGGCGCGCGATAAAGGATAAGGTGAGGGTCTGGCCGTAGAGGTCACCGTGGAAATCGAAGAGATGGGCTTCGACGGAGATGTCCTCACCATTGGCCAGCGTGGGACGGCGACCGATATTCAGCATAGCAGTTCCCTCCCACTCCACTGAGGTATCGGAAGAGCCAGTCACCCTGACGGCATACACCCCGCGTGATGGGAGTAGCTTGCCTGCATCGACGGCGTGGAGATTGGCGGTGGGGAAGCCGAGCTGGCGTCCAATGGCATGACCATGAACGACCTGACCTCTCCATGCGTAAGAACGACCCAACAGATGAGCTGCGAAGGTCACATCGCCCTGCTCCAACGCATGCCGAATAGCAGAGCTACTGATATGCTCGCCCTCCAGCTCCGTCGCTTGCACCACATCAATGCCTACTTCACGCCCCCAACGCTGATAATCTGCGAATGAAGGTTTTCCCTTCAATGCAGGAACGGGGTGACCGAAATGGTGGTCGTAGCCAATGACCAAGGCACTTACACCCAACTGCTCCTTCAGCACTTGCTCCATGAACTCGCGTGCGGTGAGGGCTGCCATGGCACGGTCGAAAGGCAGGACGAAGATCTCATCTACGCCCGTCGCCCCGAGCAACGCCATCTTCTCCTCAGCCGTCGTCAACAGCGGCGGCACACTATCCGGCGCGAACACTGCGCGCGGATGACGGTCGAAAGTGATGAGCAACGAACGCACACCACGGCACTGCGCCTCATCCCGCACTTGGCGGATGAGGTGCTGATGACCACGATGAACGCCGTCGAAGAAGCCGATGGAGCAGACAACCCCTCCCCCCGCCCTCCCTGTTGGGGAGGGGAGAGACTGGCGCGATAAAGTGGAAGGCTTATTCGGCATTTACACTAAATGCTTGATCATCTCCTCCTTATCTCCGGGCAGGAGGTCGATGACGGGAATCTCGATCATCGTGTAGCAGCCGGGCTGCTGACGCATGGAGGCACGGGCTACGTTAACCAGCACCTGAGCCGTGAGGGCTGGGTTGTTGATCTTCATGTTGAACTCGAAGAGCTGGTTGTGGGTCTGGCCGCTGACGCCCTTGCGGACGAGGTTCACACCGTGACCCACATCATTCAGCGCATCAACGCTGTCAACCTGGAACACATGTGTCTCGTCAGAAGCGAAATAGGGGTCGGCCTTGATGGCTGCGGTGACTTCATCCAAGTTGGCTCCGTCCTCCAACTCCACATAGACCATGCGGCGATGGATGCCCTGTCCCACGGGAATGGTCATTGACAAAGCATCCTTTACGCCTGCCTTTGAACGGACGCAGACGCTATGTCCCATGGAACGTCCAGGGCCGAAGTTGGTGTAGCTGATGCCTTTGGGTGCCAAGCTCTCCATGAGCGTACGCACGACGCTGTCCGAACCCGGATCCCAGCCTGCGCTGATGATGCTGACAGCCCCACCTTCCTTGGCGGCGGCATCAAGGGAGCGGCGCAACTCGACAATCTTCGTATGGATATCAAATGAATCGACGGTGTTGATGCCCAGCGCGAGGATGTCCTTGGCGTAGGCTTCCACGCTGCGTGTCGGCGTGGCAAGGATAGCGACATCCACGCCGTCCAGCTCGCGAATATCCTTCACGACTTTGTAACCTTCAAGTTCCTTGGGCAGATCCTCGGCACCACGACGGCGCACGATGCCAGCCACTTCCATATCGGGAGCCTCTATGAGAGCCTCCAACGCATACTTTCCAATATTGCCGTAACCAACGACGGCTACACGAATCTTTTTCATAGTGTCTGTTCTTTTTGTGATTTGAGGGTCTTAGGTGACCGTTGTAATTCATTTTGCGGTGCAAAGGTATTAAATTGTAAACAAAAAATGACATATTGAGACAATAAATTAAAAGTTTGCTACATCGAAAACACTTTTTTGTGCGAAAAACAATGTAACTTTGCACCGTCATTGATAAATAAACAGAAAACATCTATGCAACAACAAAAGAATTTCGACAAAGGCAACCATGCCAACAGCCAGTCAGCAATGGCCGAAAAAGGCTTCTACAAGCTCTCGTGGGTGCAACGCATCGGCTTCGGTTCTGGCGATCTGGCGCAGAACCTGATCTTCCAGGTCATCTGCACTTACCTGCTTTTCTTCTACACCGACATCTATGGACTCACTCCATCGGCCGTAGCCGTCATGTTCCTCGTGGGTAATGTGGCAAACGTGATTTGGGATCCCATCGTAGGAACATTGATTGACAAGAGCAACCCGCGCTTTGGCAAATACCGTTCCTATTTGCTTTATGTGGGTATTCCGCTCTCTGGATTCGCCATCTTGTGCTTCTACAATGGCTTTGCACCATCGCTCATCTATGCCTACCTGACCTACGTGTCGATGCAGTTGCTCTATACGTTCATCAACGTGCCTTATGGTGCATTGAACTCCTCGCTGACACGCGACACCAACGAGATCACCATCCTGACCTCCGTGCGTATGTTCATGGCCAACCTTGGCGGTCTGGCCGTTAACTCCGGCCTGCCGTTGTTCATCGCCCTGATTGCTGGTGCGCCGTCCGACAGCTTGCCGAAAGACCCGTCGGCATGGTTCACCACGATGACCATCTATGCCATCATAGGTTTTTGCCTGCTCCTGTTCTGCTTCTCGCAGTGTAAGGAGCGTGTCGTCATGGACGCCAAGGCCACGGAAAGCGTGAAGGTCAGCGATCTATGGATGGAGTTCCTGCGCAACCGTCCTCTGCGCGTGCTCGCGTTCTTCTTCATCACCGCTTTTGCGATGATGTCTGTGGGCAATGCCGCCGGAGCCTATTTCATCAACAGCAACCTGCATGGTTCGGCTCAGGAACTGTCTATTTTCATGGCCTTAGGCTCGATTCCTGCTTTCCTGTTCATGCCACTCGTGCCGTGGTTCAAGCGCATGGTAGGCAAGAAGAATATGTTCTACATCTTCCTTGGAGCTGCCGTCATCGGTATGGCGATGCTCTACGTTATCTCCAAGATGGAAGAGCCCAGCATGACGATGATTTATGTGGCTCAGTTCGTGAAATCTACAGGTGTTATCGTAGCCACCGGCTATATGTGGGCACTCGTTCCCGAGGTCATCTCCTACGGTGAATGGAAGAGCGGACGACGCATCTCTGGTATCGTCAATGCCCTGACGGGACTGTTCTTCAAGGCTGGCATGACCTTCGGTAGCATCGTAGGCCCTGCCGTTTTAGGATATGTAGGCTATAACAGCGAGGTCATCGACCAGACTCCACTCGCCGAGGAAGGTATCCTCTGGCTCGTCTGCGTCATCCCCGCCATCCTCCTCATTCTCGCCATGTTCATCATCTCACGCTACGAGCTCACCGACGAGGTCATCGACAAAATCAACCGCGAAATAGAAGAACGTTAACAGATTAACATGATCACGTCGTCCCGGCGTCATATTTTTCATCCTTCATTCCTCATTGTTCATTATTCACTTTTCATTAATACACAATATGCGTTACCTCTTTCCATCCGATTACATGGCCGACCCGTCGGCACACGTCTTTGGCGACCGCCTTTACATCTACCCTTCCCACGACCGTGAGAGCGGTATTCCTGAAAACGACAACGGCGATCATTTCGACATGAAGGACTATCATGTCCTCTGTCTCGATGATCCCGATCAGCCTGAAGCACAGGACTTGGGCAAGATCCTCGACGTTGAGGATATCCCCTGGGCTGGACGCCAGCTGTGGGACAGTGATGTCGTGGAGAAGGACGGCCGTTATTACCTCATCTATAGTTTAAAGGACAAGAACGACATCTTCCACCTCGGCGTAGCTGTCGCCGAGCGTCCCGAAGGTCCCTTCACGCCGATGGCTGACCCCATCCGCGGTAGTTATAGCATCGACCCCTGCGTCTTCAAGGACGAGGATGGTGAGATCTACGTCTATTTCGGTGGTATCTGGGGTGGACAGCTACAGCGCTATCGCGACAATAAAGCCCTCGAGAACGCACATCTGCCCGAAGGCGATGAACCTGCATTGCCCGCACGCGTGGTGCGCATGACGGCTGATGTCATGCAGTTCGCTGAGGAGCCCAAGCCCGTGGTCATCGTCGATGACAATGGTCAGCCTCTGCGCGCCAATGATCCCCACCGCTTCTTCGAAGCTTCCTGGATGCACAAGCGC
This sequence comes from uncultured Bacteroidaceae bacterium, assembly GCA_905236985.1. GTDB lineage: Bacteria > Bacteroidota > Bacteroidia > Bacteroidales > Bacteroidaceae > Physcousia. The sequence continues at coordinate 13,763 of CAJORF010000134.1, forward strand.
AACGGCATCTACTACTTCAGCTACTCCACAGGCGACAGCCATCTCATCTGCTATGCCACCAGCACATCACCCTACGGTCCCTTCCGCTTCCGTGGCGAGCTGTTGCAACCCGTCGTAGGCTGGACCACACACCACAGCATCGCTGAATGGCGCGGTCGCTGGTTCCTCTTCCACCACGACAGCGTGCCCAGTGGCGGTCGCACCTGGCTCCGCAGCGTGAAGGTAGCTGAGCTGGAGTACGACGAAGAAGGTGCTCTGAGACTCAAGGAATAAGAAAAAATCACAGCGAGGATCATGGGCTGCATCTTCTCGCCGATGTGAGGGGGACAAAAAGGGAGACAAAGCGAGAGAACAAAAAATAAGTCGCCGTAAATCAGCGACTTATTTTTTGTTTTGGTGATCCGTTTGGGGCTCGAACCCAAGACCCCAACATTAAAAGTGTTGTGCTCTACCAGCTGAGCTAACGGATCCCTTGCATAACGTTTGAGCGGCTTACGAAAAGACTCTTTGTCGTTTTGCGGCTGCAAAGGTAATGCCTTTTTAGAGAGTACGCAAACTTTTCAGCGTTTTTTTTGCAAATTATTCCTCTATAGCGTGCTGTGGAGGGGCTTCTGACACGTTTTGAGCGGTCTCATCGAGTACAAAACGACGATAATAGGAGATGAGAAGTGTTGTTAACGGCAGGGCGATGATGAGACCGATGAAGCCAAGCAGCGAACCCCAAACGGAAAGGGATAGGAGGATGACGGCAGGGTTCAAGCCCATGGCAGAGCCCATGATCTTAGGAACGAGGAAAGCGTCCTGAAGAACCTGCACCACGGCGACAACGATGACAGCAGGCAAGAGGATCATCCAAAAGTTTTCGCCCGTGTCAGCAGCCTTGAGCAAGGCGAGTAGGATCATCGGCAGGAAGCCCAAGGTCTGGAGGTAGGGGACGAGGTTGAGGAAACCCATGAACAGACCGAGGGCAATGGCCATAGGGAAGCCCACAATGAGGAAACCGACGGAGAAAAGCACGCCTACGCAGAGGGCCACGAGACCCTGTCCGCGGAAATAGCTGTTCATGCCGCTCTTGACATCATCAGCGAGCTGTGAGGCGAAGGAGCGACTGCTCTTGGGAATCAGAGCGACCCATCCCTCGTTGATCATCTCATAGTCCTGAAGGATAAAGAAAAGATAGAGGAGCACGATGAGTGAGCCAACGAGGCCGATGGCAAAGTCAACGGTTTGATAAACGACATTCCACAGCTGCCCGAACACGCTCTGTGCCGCCTCCATAAAACTGCGCTCCTGCACCAGGTCAAGGATGCTCTTCTGATACTTCGAACCGAACTGGTCGAGGAACTGCTGGATATAAGGTATCACACCCGTTCCACCAAGGAAACGGTCAGCGTATTTTGAAAAAAGGGCATTGGCCTTTGAGAATTCTGACACGAGAGGCGGAATGATCAACAGCGACAGCCCCGTGATGACAGCCAACACGAGCACGGCAGCTACGATGATGCTCAGTGTGCGGCTGCGCAGACGACATTTATATTGCAGGAACTTGACCAAGGGGTACATCAGATAAGCCAAGAGCCACGCGATGAAAAAGGGCAGCAGTACGCCACTCAAACGATTGACAAGCAGTCCGATACCGACGAGCAACAGAAGGAGTAGCACGCCCCGAATGAAGCTGTCAAATGTGATGGGAGCTTTGAACATGGAAAAGAGAGAAAAGAGAAAAAATAAGAAGAGAAAAAAAGAGAATTTATTACGGCTTTATCGCTTCGGCGTAACATTGACGGCAGAGCGGTTCGTACTCATGGGTCTCGCCGAGCATGACCTGTTTGTCGCCCGCGACGATACGGTGACTCACGTAAGCCAATGCTCCACATTTCACACAGATGGCATGAACCTTTGTCACGTCGTCGGCGATGGCACAGAGCTGCGGCATGGGGCCAAAAGGCTGACCCTTGAAGTCGAGGTCGAGGCCTGCCACAATCACGCGTATGCCTCGTTCGGCCAGTTCATTGCAGACATCTATGATCTGCGAGTCAAAGAACTGGGCCTCGTCGATGCCCAAGACATCACAGTCCGAACCCATGAGCAGAATGCTGGCAGCACTTTCCACGGGCGTCGAAGGGATTGCTTTTCCCTCGTGACTCACGACATCCTCCTCGCTGTAACGAACATCTATAGCGGGCTTGAAGATTTCCACCTTCTGTTTGGCGAATTTGGCACGTTTCATGCGGCGGATGAGTTCTTCCGTCTTGCCGGAAAACATCGAGCCACAGATGACCTCGACGCGGCCTCGGCGCATCATCTCACCATTATAGTCTCTAAGGGTAGTCATAAACGGCAAAAAAGCATTTTACGAGGCCAAAAGTAGTGTTTTCTTGCTATTTGGCCAAAGAAATAAGGTTAAAAAGGAGCAAAAATGAAAATAATTCATAATTATTAATCCACAATTCACAATTATTACCTACCTTTGCCCCGTATGTTGTACCTCATACCTACGCCAGTTGGCAATTTGGAGGACATCACGCTCCGAGCACTACGCGTGTTGAAGGAGGCCGATCTGATCTTAGCTGAGGACACTCGCACGAGCGGCCTGTTGTTGAAACATTTCGATATCCATCGGCCTATGCTGTCCTACCATAAGTTCAATGAGCACCAGACTGTGGCGCGCATCGTAGATCGTTTGCTCGCTGGCGAGACGGTGGCCGTCATCAGCGATGCCGGAACTCCAGGCATCAGCGACCCGGGCTTCCTTGTTGCCCGTGAGGCAGCACGGGCAGGTGTCGAAGTGAGCTGCCTGCCAGGTGCTACGGCTTTCGTTCCTGCGCTCGTGGCATCGGGTCTGCCATGCGACAAGTTCTGCTTCGAGGGCTTCCTCCCCCAGAAGAAAGGACGCCAGACACGCCTCATGCAGCTCGCCGAGGAACCTCGAACGATGGTTTTCTACGAGTCACCTCACCGCGTGGTCAAGGCACTGCAACAATTCGTGGAGTTCTTCGGCGAGGAGCGCCCCGTAGCTGTATGCCGCGAGATCTCAAAGGTTCATGAACAGATAGTCCGTGGCACGCTGGCCGAAGCATTGGCCTATTTCACTGAAAACGAACCACGAGGTGAGTTCGTCATCATCGTTGGAGGCAATTTATAAATGATTATTGATAACGTAAAATTTTTGATATAACATGAAAAAGCTTATGTTTTTGCCGCTCTGTCTGATGACATTAGCGGCTTGTAACCAAACTCAGAAAATGGAAGAACGTGCTCAGCAGGAGCGCGATTCACTTATGCAAGTGATTGACGAGAAGGAGACAGAACTCAATGAGATCATGGGTGCTATCAACGAAGTCCAGGAAGGTTTCCGACAGATCAACGAGGCAGAGGGACGCATCACCGTAGCCAACAGGAATCCTGAGGCAGCATCTTCCCGACAGGTCATCCGCGATAATATGGCTTTCATCCAGCAAGCCATGCAACAAAACCGCGAGCGCATCGCACAACTCAAGGAACGCCTGAAGACCACGACCGTCAACGTAGAGAAACTCACCAAGACCATCCAGAACCTTTCCTCACAACTCGAGGAGCAGAACAAGCACATCCAGGAACTGGAAGCTCAGTTGGCTGAGAAAGATATCCAGATTGCCGAGCAGGGTGAGCAAATCAATGCCCTCAGCGAGGATGTCTCTAACCTACAGGAGGATAACAAACAAAAACAGGAGACCATCGAAGCACAGGACAAGGACTTGCACACCGCGTGGTTCGTCTTCGGCACCAAAGCAGAACTCAAGGAACAGAAGATCCTGCAAAGAGGTGATGTCTTGAAGAGCAACGACTTCAACAAGGATTACTTCACCAAGATCGACACACGTATCGACAAGGAGATCAAGCTGTACAGCAAGAGCGCAGAGATTCTCACCAACCATCCAGCAGGTTCATACACATTGGCTAAGGATGCCAAGGGACAGTATGTCCTCAACATCATTGTCCCCGAGAAATTCTGGAGCGCCAGCAAATACCTCGTTATCCAAGTTAAATGAAAAATGGAAGAATAAAACATTTTTCACTTTCCTATGAAGGAATTCGTTATCACCGAGGCGCAGGCTGAGACAGCTGTGCTCGTAGGACTCATCACTCCTCAGCAGGATGAGCGTAAGACCAAGGAATACCTGGATGAGCTCGAATTCCTGGCCACTACGGCGGGTGCTGTCACCGTCAAGCGTTTCACACAGCGGGTGAACGGTCCCTCAAGTGTTACCTATGTCGGTTCAGGTAAGCTCAGCGAAATTCGCGATTATATCGTTGCCGAGGAGGATGCCGAACGCGAAGTGGGTATGGTCATCTTCGACGATGAGCTCAGTGCCAAGCAATTGCGCAATATTGAGCAGGCATTGAAGGTGAAGATTCTTGACCGAACGAGCCTCATTTTGGACATCTTTGCCATGCGTGCCCAGACAGCCAACGCTAAGACACAGGTGGAACTGGCCCAATACCGCTATATGCTGCCACGTCTGCAACGCCTATGGACCCACCTTGAGCGTCAAGGCGGCGGTTCCGGTTCGGGCGGCGGAAAGGGTTCCGTAGGTCTGCGCGGTCCGGGTGAGACGCAGCTGGAGATGGATCGTCGTATCATCCTCAACCGCATGAGCCTCCTCAAGCAGCGTCTGGCTGATATCGACCGCCAAAAGACGACGCAGCGCAGTAACCGTGGACGCATGATTCGCGTGGCTTTGGTCGGCTATACGAATGTCGGCAAGAGCACCCTCATGAACCTCCTGTCCAAGAGCGAGGTCTTCGCTGAGAACAAGCTCTTTGCAACTTTGGACACCACCGTTCGCAAGGTCATCATCGACAACTTGCCATTCCTGCTGTCCGACACCGTAGGTTTCATTCGCAAGCTGCCGACAGACCTCATCGAGTCCTTCAAGAGCACCCTCGATGAAGTTCGCGAGGCAGACCTGCTCGTTCATGTCGTTGACATATCGCACCCAGACTTTGAGGAGCAGATCAAGGTCGTAGAGAAAACGCTATCCGATCTTGGCTGTGCAGACAAACCCTCGCTAATCCTCTTCAATAAAATCGATGCCTACACCTTCACACCAAAGGACGAGGATGACCTGACACCCGCCACACTCGAGAACACCCCCTTGCCTGACCTCATGCACACATGGATGGCCAAACTCGGGGGCGACTGTCTCTTCATCAGTGCCCGTGAACGTGAGAATATCGAGGAACTCAAGCGCGTCCTCTATGCCCGTGTCCGCGAGCTGCATGTCCAGAAATATCCCTATAACGACTTCCTCTTCCAGCATTACGAAGAGTAAGTCGTCATAGGAACACTTTTCATTTACTTAGTTCTTACAGCACAACGGCTTTAACTGCTTGAAGAAGTCATTGCCTTTGTCATCGACGAGGATGAAGGCGGGGAAGTCCTCGACTTCTATCTTCCAGATGGCTTCCATGCCCAGCTCTGGATATTCCACACATTCGATGCTCTTGATGCTCGACTGCGAGAGGACGGCAGCCACGCCACCGATCGTGCCAAGGTAGAAGCCACCGTGCTTCTGGCAAGCGTCAGTCACTTGCTGTGAGCGGTTGCCCTTGGCAATCATGACCAGCGAAGCACCCAGACTTTGGAATTCATCCACATAGGGATCCATACGATTGGCAGTGGTCGGCCCCATAGATCCGCAGGGATAGCCTTCGGGTGTCTTGGCGGGACCAGCATAGAGCACGGGATAGTCCTTGAAGTAAGCAGGCATTTCCTCGCCGGCGTCGATGCGGGCTTTCAATTTGGCATGAGCGATGTCGCGGGCTACGATGATCGTGCCACGCAGGTTTACCCTCGTGGAAACAGGATACTTCGTCAGCTCCTTGCGCACGGCGTCGATGCCTTGGTTGAGGTCAATCTCAATACCTTTCGTACCTTCGCCCGGACGACGCAGTGCCTCGGGAATCAGCTCCGTGGGATTGGCATCCATCTTCTCCAGCCATATTCCGTCGCGGTTGATCTTTGCCTTGATGTTACGGTCGGCAGAACAGCTTACACCCATACCAATGGGGCAGCTGGCACCGTGACGCGGCAGACGTACAACACGGATGTCATGAGCCACATACTTACCGCCGAACTGTGCGCCGAGGCCGATATTGTGGGCTTCGCGCAGCAGTTTCTGCTCCAGATCCACGTCGCGGAAAGCACGGCCTGTCTCGTCGCCCGTGGTGGGCAATGAGTCATAGTACTTGATGCTGGCGAGCTTCACCGTGAGTAGGTTCTTCTCAGCCGAGGTGCCGCCGATGACGAAAGCGATGTGGTAAGGTGGGCAGGCTGCAGTGCCAAGACTCTTCATCTTCTCCACGAGGAAGGGAATGAGTGTACCTTCGTTCTGGATAGTAGCCTTGGTCATCGGGTAGAAATAGGTCTTGTTCGCCGAACCACCGCCCTTGGCCACCATCACGAAGCGATACTCTGCACCCTCACAAGCCTCGATGTCAATCTGAGCAGGCAGGTTGCAACGGGTGTTCACCTCGTCGTACATATTCAGCGGTGCGTTCTGAGAATAACGCAGGTTGTCCTGTGTAAACGTGTTGAAGACACCGAGGGAGAGGGCTTCCTCGTCCTCGAAGCCAGTCCACACCTGCTGGCCTTTCTCGCCATGAATGATGGCAGTGCCGGTATCCTGGCAGAAGGGAAGGATGCCCTTGGCTGCCACCTCAGCGTTGCGGAGGAACTGCAGGGCTACATACTTGTCGTTCTCACTGGCCTCAGGATCAGTAAGGATAGCTGCGACCTGCTCGTTGTGCTCGCGGCGCAGCATGAACTCCACATCGTGGAAAGCCTGCTGAGCCAGCAGCGTCAATGCCTCGGGCGAGACTTTGACAATCTCCTTGCCCTCGAACTCCGAGAGGGTTACGCCCTCCTTCGTCAGGAGGCGGTATTCAGTTTTATCTTCGCCCAGTTGGAACATCGGGGCGTACTTGAATTCTGTTATTTTTGCCATATCTTCTATGTTGCTTTCCAAATAATTGGAAAAAGTTTTATGTTTTGTTAACTGTTAATTATCTATTAGTTATCTACTTTGTTATTGT
>CAJORF010000135.1 GCA_905236985.1 uncultured Bacteroidaceae bacterium
GCCAAGGGCTTCAAGGGCACCTTCCTCATCGAGCCCAAGCCCATGGAACCCTCCAAGCACCAGTACGACGTTGACACCGAGACCGTTATCGGCTTCCTGAAGGCACACAACCTCGACAAGGACTTCAAGGTCAACATCGAGGTCAACCACGCCACCCTCGCAGGTCACACCTTCGAGCACGAATTGGCTTGCGCCGTTGACGCCGGCATGCTCGGCAGCATCGATGCCAACCGTGGTGACTACCAGAACGGCTGGGATACCGACCAGTTCCCCATCGACCACTATGAGCTCACACAGGCCATGATGCAGATCATCCGTGGCGGCGGCTTCAAGGATGGTGGCACCAACTTCGACGCCAAGACCCGTCGCAACTCGACCGATCTCGACGACATCTTCATCGCCCACATCGCTGCTATGGACGCTATGGCTCACGCCCTGCTCTCCGCAGCCGACATCATCGAGAACTCCCCCCTCTGCGCTATGGTCAAGGAGCGCTACGCCAGCTTCGACGCAGGCGAAGGCAAGAAGTTCGAGGAAGGCAAGATGACCCTCGAAGAGGCCTACGAATACGGCAAGAAGGTTGGCGAGCCCAAGCAGACCAGCGGCAAGCAGGAGCTCTACGAGGCTATCGTCAATATGTATTGATTCATGCGCCTACAGTCATTAGATGCCCTTCGGGGCTTCGATATGTTCTTCATCATGGGCGGAGCCAGCTTGCTGGCCGCCCTATCCACTTGGTTCCCCTGCTCCTTTACCGAGGAGTTGGGGAACCAAATGGTTCATGTGGAGTGGAACGGCCTCGCCCACCACGACACCATCTTTCCTCTCTTCCTCTTCATCGCGGGCATCTCCTTCCCCTTCTCTCTGGCTAAGCAGCGCGAGGCGGGACGCACCAGCTGGCAGATCCACCGTAAGGTGCTCGTCCGCGGTCTCACCCTCTTCGTACTCGGCTTGCTCTACAACGGCCTGCTCGAGCACTTCAACTTCGCCGAACTACGCTATGCCAGCGTCTTGGCCCGCATTGGCTTCGCCTGGATGTTCGCTGCCCTCATCTTCATCCACACCTCGTGGCGACAGCGCAGCATCATCACCGCCGCCATCCTCATCGGTTACTGGCTCGTAGCCCGTTTCGTTCCCGCCCCCGACGCTATGGGCGCAGACATCTACTCCGCGCAGGGCTCCATCATCGGTTACATCGACCGCATCCTCCTGCCTGGAACCATCTACTACGGCAACATCGACCCCGAAGGCATCCTCAGCACCATACCCGCCATCGGCACTGCCCTCCTCGGCATGTTCACCGGCGAATGGGTCAAGAGCGACCGCCAGGGACTCACGCCGCAGAAGAAGACGCTCGGCATGATCCTCGCGGGCATCGTCTTGCTCGCCGTTGGTCTCCTCTGGAGCCTCGACTTCCCCATCAATAAGAAGCTCTGGACCAGTAGCTTCGTCTTGGTCGTAGCCGCCTACTCCATCCTCCTCTTTGCCCTTTTCTACTACCTCATCGACGTGCGTGGCTGGCGTCGATGGACGCTTTTCTTCACCGTCATCGGTATGAACTCCATCACCATCTACCTGGCACAGAAGTTCATCCGCTTCTCCTACACCGCCGAGAAGCTCTTTGGCGGCCTCATCGCCTTTCTACCCGAAAACGCCCAGCCCTTTTTCACACAAGCCGCCTACATCACCGTCTGCTGGCTGTTCCTCTACATCCTCTACCGCCACCGCATCTTCCTCAAGGTCTAAACCCATTCCAAGATCCAAGAATATGCATTCCTCCTTTTCCAAAACGCTGATGGCCGCTGCCCTTTGGCTTCTTGCCACAGCTGCCTCTGCCGCAGTTCCATCGATGTCAGTTGAGGTTCTTTCTCCCGACACTCTCCTTCCCCTCTGTTACCCCGTCGAGAACACCGGTGCCGCCTATCCCAAGCCTGCTCTTCCCCCTGTCGCTGACCTTCCCATCATCCGCGACCTGCCCGACCCGCTCCTCGGCGTCACCACCTTCGCCGACTGGGAACGCAAGCGCAATGAGATTGCGGCACAGATCCAGCACTACGGAATCGGAGAGAAACCCGCCGTACAGTCTGAGGACGTGATCGCCTACATGGATGCAGACACCCTCGTCGTCAAAGTGACCGTCAATGGACAGTCCCTTTGGCTCCGTTCCGAGATCCACTACCCCACCGTCGGCCAGCCGCCCTACGCCGTGATGATCGGCACCAGCATGATTTCCCTCCCCCATCAGCTCTTCGAGGAGCGTCCCATCGCCACCATGGTCTTCCATGAGAAACAGGTCAACGACTACGGCCAGTGGGGTCCCCACCACGACCGAGGCGAACACGACTTCGACCGCCTCTATCCGCACCTCGTCGCCAACGGTGCTTACAGCGAATGGGCTTGGGGCCTCAGCCGCATCATCGATGGCTTGCAACAGTTAGGCCCTGAGGTCACGAAGATTGACACCAACCGCATCGGTGTCACCGGCTGCTCCTACGCAGGCAAGATGGCTCTCTACTGCGGTGCCTTCGATGAGCGCGTAGCACTGACCATAGCACAAGAACCAGGCGGCGGCGGAGCCGCAGCCTGGCGTGCCTCACACAACAAAGACAGCGTGGAAAACATCGAGAAAACCGACTACCACTGGTTTCTCGAGAGCCAGCGAACCAACTTCTCCGGCGACAACCTCTATCGCCTGCCCTACGACCAGCACGAGCTCTGCGCTATGATCTGCCCCAGAACCCTGCTCCTTATAGGCAACCCCGACTACCGCTGGCTCGCTGACGATGCCATGCTCGTCTCCGCCCAAGCTGCCGTCAAGGTGTGGGAACGCTTCGGCATTGCCGACCGCATGGGTTGGAGCATTATGGGCGGTCATGGCCACTGCCAACTCCTCGAAGCCCAATGGCCCGAAGTACAAGCCTTCATCGACCGCTTCCTCCTCTCCCGCGACATCCCCACCGCCCACATCCGCATCTCCCCTCACATCCCTTAGTGCGCTCCCTTCCCTATTGATGCGTCCCGCTTCCCTGCCGACCCGCCAAGCAACCTATCACCACGTACTGGAAGACCCTCCAAGGATAAGGACGTCCGTTTAGATTCTTGTTATTCAGCCTCTCCGTCATCCTTGGAGAGTTTTTTTGGCACCTATTAGTCAAATAAATGACGATTCTTTTGGCGGGGATTGTAATCTTGATTATCTTTGCAGAAGAAGTAAGCACTCCACGTTTTCTTATGAACCCTAACAACAATTATTTTATTCCATCTTTATGAAACAAAAGTTATTATCTTTGGCATTACTCCTGTTCGGCTTGGTGCAGGGGCTGTCTGCAGATGAGTCCGCTGCCTTGCACCTGCTCTTTGCCGACGGCAGCGACAAGTGGTTCCTGTTCACGCAACAGCCTGTAGTGACCTTCTCAGAAAGCGAGCTGACCGTGACCACCTCCGATGGTGCCTTTGCCTACACCTTCGATAACGTTTCTGAATTCCGTTTTGACGATCCCGATGCCGACGGAGTCACAGACCAACGCACTACCACCCCTCGCATTGTCCAAGCCAACAATGCCGTACTTATCTATGGCACGGGCAAAGATGCCGTCAGTCTCTATGACCTCTTTGGTCGCAGGCTTGCCGCCAACGTCCGCCGTCAGGGCGATGCTGTCAACGTCTCCTTACATTCATTGCCCACGGGCACTTACATCATTCGCATCAATAACCAATCCATAAAAGTAGCAAGGAAATGAAACGCCTGTCTCTATCAGCGCTCGTGCTGCTCCTGTCCTGCACAGCAGCCTTCTCCCAGCGCATCATGAAAGTGGAGAAAACCGACGGAACCATTGTCGATTATCCCGTCAAGGATGTCAAACGTGTATTCTTCGAAGGCGAGGAACTTGCTAACCTCGTTATCTCTACCAATTCGGTATCCCTGAAAGTCGGCGAAACCTCGACCGTTGAGATTACATCTGACAGCGGTCACTATACAATCATCAGCGACAATCCGTCAATTGCAACAGCAGAGCTGAATGTAACAACGATAATAATCCAAGCAGTAGCTGTCGGCACCGCGACCATCACCGTCACCGACACTCAGAGCGGGAAGACGGCGACGATCGAGGTGACGGTCATTGCCGATGATCCCAAAATCGACGCTGTAGCTGTCGATCTCGGCCTGCCGTCTGGTACTTTGTGGGCTGACAGGAACGTCGGAGCAAATAGCCCTGAGGACTATGGCGGCTATTATGCCTGTGGCGAGACGGAAGAGAAGGAAGTTTACGACTGGAGCACCTACACCCATTGTGACGGTTCTCCTGAGACCTGCCACGACATCGGCTCTAACATTGCAGGAACACAATATGATGTAGCCCATGTCAAGTGGGGCGGTTCGTGGAAGATGCCAACGCGGGATCAGATGAAAGAATTAGTGAAAAAATGCACTTCGGAGTGGACCACCGTGAACGGTGTCAACGGACGCAAGTTCACGGGACCTAACGGCAATAGTATCTTCCTTCCCGCCTCTGGTCTCCGTTGGGCCGGCGAGATCTACTATGTTGGGACGTGGGGCCGCTACTGGTCGTCCACGTTCTACGAAGATGATCCCGACTCGTATGGCCTCGACGTCGATTCGAGCGAGGCAGACGGGGAAGGCTATCCCCGCTCCGGCGGATGTTCGGTGCGCCCCGTGCGATAGAACTGAAGTGCATCCTTCGCGAACGCGAAAAGAGCTTTTCGCGGCTCTATTACGAATCAACGGAAGAATCTAAAAAAACTTTTCATCATCTATATCCTCACCAGCGGGCTCGTCTCGCTGGTGAGTTCGTTATCGTTGAGTTTCTTTTGGGTTTTTGCACTATTTCCCGCAAAAGTTTTTAACTCATCTCTCTATTTTCTTTTTTTCTGGGAAAAGTAGTCAAAAACTCAAAATGGGGTATTGGAATGATTGATTCTTATTGCTTTTACGAGAACAAGCCGAGAGCACTCGGAGGCTATGAGATAGAGACATCCGGGCAGCTTTTTATGTTCTGAACCTTATCCCGAACTCACGTAATTTAAGAAGCAATGCATACCGATATCAACTGTGGGCGAAAGATAGTGATTCACTCACAGGTATACTTTTTTCGTACGGTGAAACATTCGCTTCCGATGCTGGGATGGGCAGTCCCCGCTACGAAGAGGATGTAGTCGTATTGCCAGATGATGATACTGTCGTTGTCCTGTTTCTTGCGAAAGGCATAGTTAGCTGACGACAGACAGATGCTGTCTTCAGCGAATGCGCGAGCAGCTTCCTCGCGTGCCTCAGCTGCAGTCAGACCACCAGCTTCGTCATCGTCCAGGGTCTCAGGATAGCCTGCGAAGGTGGCGCGTTCCAGTTCTTGCCATTTCCTGCGTACACAGGCAGTGAAGAAAGTATGTAAGTCATCGTTGTATGCGGGTGCGATCTCTTGGCTGTCTGACACCACGGCATCTGAGAAAAGTTGGTCGGCTATGTAGGCGGCCAACGTGCGTTGTAGCTGCACGTTGTCTCCTGGAATATCGGCTACGAGATTCACACTGACACCAATGCTATCTATTGCTATCGACAGCGAATCGCCCGTCAAATCGGTGTCAGAAGCTGACGTTTTCTTGTCTATACAAGCCGTCATCATCAGCGCGGCCATCACCATAATCGCTATTTTCTTCATAAGCTTTTATTTTACTTTTGAACTTTCATTCTTCAATCTCTTCCTCTTCTAACTCCCGCCCCTTGTCTGCCATCTCCTTCATACTTCGCGCGTTGAGTTGTCCAAAAGGATAGCGACTGACGGAGACTTCACGGTAGTGTTTCTGCACATCGGTAGCACTACCTGCGAGGAAGCGTTTCACGTTCGAGGTCCTTATTCGAGATGCAATAGAGCAAATCGTATGTTTGCACTCCCTCTTTCAAGGAAAACACGGCACAAAAATAGATATTAGTTGGGATTTGACCAAATAAAACAGAAAAAAATGTGGGAAATGGGACTAAACGAATCATGAAGAGAAAACCATAGTCCACCAAGTAGTCTGCTAAATAAAGAAAGCATGAAGAAGTGGTATTATATGGTTATCGATTTTGACAAACAATGATGCATTTAACACGATTGCTGCTACCATCTATCAGAAAGAGGACGAAATACTCAACTATTTCGGTCTATGGGGCATTTTATCCTGCAAAATGAGCTATACGTCATGTTTGAGTTTCTTTTGGGTTTTTGAAGCGCGAGTGAATTGGCATAATCACCTCATAGACGGCTGCTTACATGGTCGTTTTGGGGTTTTTGCACTACTTTTCTCAAAAAGTTTCTAACTCCTCTCTCTATTTTCTTTTTTTTCTGGAAAAAGTAGTCAAAAACCCAAAATAA
>CAJORF010000136.1 GCA_905236985.1 uncultured Bacteroidaceae bacterium
GGGAGAGGAAGGCAGAAAACATTTATAAGTCATAATTCACAATTCATAATTAATGAAAGACTTACTCCATAGCATAGCAAGGTGCATGCGCTCACTTCGCGCCAGCCTACTCCCCTCCCTCACGGGAGGGGTATGGGGGTGGGTCTTTATTTTCGCCCTATTCTCCTGCGACCGCTACGAGATCGAGTCCTACTACACCGGTACGGCTTCCGTGCACGTCGATATCGACTGGGAGAGTCGCTTTGGAAAGAAGCCGTCGGGAATGACCATCATGCTGGCCAAGGACGGCGACAGCATCACCTACACCGACGTCACCAACGACGTCGAACGCTACGAACTGCACCTCGAACCCGGCGAGTACAAGATGCTCATCTTCAACCTCAGCTCCGGCGAATTCGGCTCCATGCGTTTCTTCCAGATGAAGAGCTTCGACGAGGCATACGCTTACGCCGAACAGCTGCAACGCACGACCGGTTTCTGGGATGTCAACGTCAGCTATATGCGCGAGCCCGAGGCCATAGGCTGCGCTGTGGATACCTTCACCATCCTGCCCGAGATGATCGACGACGAGTTCCACTTCGTGCCGTGGCGCGAAAAGGTGGAGAACAACAAGGAGGAGGTGGCGCTCAAGGAAGTCGTGGAACCCATGACCACCGAACTCTTCGTGCGCGTCAGGATCATCGGCATCAAATATATGGCAGCCGTCATCGGTAATATATCAGGTATGGCCAACGGCTTCATGCTCACCCAGGCGTGGCGCCGTGAACAGTCAGGCTACCATCTCCTCGACAACTGGCACCTGGCCAGCACGCGCGCCGAAGTGGATAGTACCAACATCGGGTATATCTCCACGCAGATCAACACCTTCGGCCTGCCCCGTGGTCGCGAGCTCCTCTCGCAGCGCGACAGCACCAGCAATACGCTCTCGCTCATGTTCACCCTCATCGACGACCGCCAACTGGTGTTCCGCTACCCCGTGGGCAAGCACATCCGCTATCGAGGTGCGGAGGAGAACGGCTACTTCAACAAGCATGACGTGACGCTCGAGCTGGAGCTGCTCATCGAAGCACCCTTCTTCGAGGACGACGAAGTGCCTAACCTACCCTACTCACAGCCCACCGGAACCGGTGCCTTTGAAGCTGAGGTGGCTCCCTGGGGCGACGACGAAGTGATAGATATTCCGATGTGATGAGTGAAGAGTGAAAAGAGAAAAAAGAAGAATTAAACCCTATAACGAAAGAATTGTCAAACAAGTTACCAAGTAATATAATATATGGAAGCAACAACGCAAGTCAAAAAGTCCAGAGTGAGAAGAAAAAAAACGCTCACTCCAGAAGAGAACAGGGCACTGAATGCAGCAATGCCCGCAAGAAACAAAAGCATTGAAGCCTTCAGAAGAAACAAGGGAGCGTTTATTATTTACGACCCCACGTTCTTACATACGTAACAGTTATGAGTTATGTGAGCATCTTGCCGCTGAAGAGAGAACATTTAGAAACATTTTCAAGATTGAGGACCAATGAAGCAATGGCACACAATGATCCATCAGACCACATGATTATCTCCCATGCCATAACAGAGCAGATGACACTCGTCTCGAGCGATGCCCGCTTCCCATTCTATCGGCGACAGGGTCTCCAGCTGCTCTACAACAAGCGATAAATAAAATTTCCCATAACCCCTAAACATAATATTTACGAAACAGACACTTTTACTCAACCCTTTTTTTACAAACAAGAGAATTACAATTAACCCTTTTTATTAACAACAAAAAACGAAAGATTATGAAAAAGATTCTTTTCTTTGCAGCCACAGCGATGCTGTTCGCTGCATGTACTAACGACGAGGGCAAGGCTCCCGAGGTCGTTCAGAATGCTCCTCAGGCGGTAGCCTTTGACACCTACACTCCAGCTGCCACACGTGCTTACACGTCTGGCGTTATGACAACTGAATTGCTTGGTGATCCAGGTTTCGGTGTCTTTGCATATCACAATGAGGGCACAGACGCTGCTGATGGTACCTATAGCTATAGTGTAGGACCGAACTTCATGTACGATCAGCCAGTAACTTACGGAACTTCTTGGACTTACACTCCGCTGAAGTATTGGCCAAATGAGACAACAAAGGACATGCTTAGTGTAACTGGTGCGGCATATTCTGGAACAGTCTCAACTCCGACAAAAAATGATGTGCTGAGCTTTTTTGCCTATGCTCCTTACGTTGCTTCTAATACTGCAACAACTCCGGGTACTAATTCTGGTATCAATGCAGTGATGCCAAACGACGTGACCAACGCAGATCCATGGGTTCAATACACCGTAAGCACTACACCTAGCGAGTGTGTCGACCTTGTTTGGGGCGTGGCTCCCGCTGGTGGCCTGAGTTACACCGCTGTCAACAACAACAATATCAGCGTGGATCAGGGTCTTCCTCTTAAGAACCTCGTCAAGCCCAGCAAAGACCAGAAGATTAAGTTCTTCTTCCAGCATGCGTTGGCTCGTATCGGCATGACCATCGTTGCAGCAGTTGACCAGATTGCCCCAGGCGGTACTCTTGATGGTGCAACCAAGATTTTCGTTAACAGTGTGACTATCGCAGATGGAGCAACAACAGCAACAATCCCCACCTACGGCAAATTGAATCTTAATAACCCTAATGCAGGTATCGCAAATTGGACAGCGACAAACACTGATACAAGATACACTGCTACTATCACGGGTGACAATCTAAACGCAGATTTGAAAACAGGTGGAACAGGCGTAACTACAACCGAGAAAAAGGTTATCGCTAAGGCTGGTTCTCCTCTTAAAGATCAGTACTTGATGTTAATACCTACTCCTGGTGTAGAAGGCATATTCAATGTAACTATTAACTATGACGTTGTTACTACCGATCCTGCCCTCAGTAGCACAAATTCAACAGTACATAATGTTATCACCAAGCAGATTACTCTGAACACTCCCAGCACGTTCTCTCCGGGTATTGCAGGCTTTATTAACAACAAGGCTTACAACTTGAAGCTTATCCTTGGCTTGACTTCCGTGAAGCTCGATGCTGAGGTTGCTGACTGGGAGGTTGATGGTAGCACTGATGTGAACCTGCCGCGTAACGAGGAGTAATCTGTTAACCATTCCTCTCCACACCCTCGCGTGTGTTGGTTGTTCCATCACCGTCTAAACGTTGCTGCATCATGATTGTGCAATTGCTGCATCATCATCAAGCAATTGCTGCATCATCATCAAGCAATGCGCACGCTTAGGTGAGGAGAATGTCAGAGTCAACTCTCTGACCATAAACAGTGAGGCGGCGGTCCGCCGCCGCCTCACATCTAAAAAAACACGAATTGATATACAATCATGGACGAAAGAAAGAGTATCATCCCAGACTTTGGGTATGTCGATTTCATCAGCGGACGGCCAGCTGGTCTGCCCAAGCCACGGATTGTTAAGTGTGGAACTAAGAACAGGAACCATGCTCCGATTAAAGTTAAGCGCTCCATACGAACAGGTGTACGTGTATATCAGCCTGGAGAATCCATTAACTGGAGTACAGCGTACGATTGACGCAAAAGTTGACACTGGAGCTGCTGTGACAGTTATTCCGAAATCTGTTGTTGAAGGACTTGGGTTACCTTCTCTTGGCCCTTGTACTTTTTCGATGGTTGACGGGACACCGCTGACAACTGAGGCACAGATGTGTCGTTTGTCGTTCTCAGACGAAGACACCATTGACACTCCCATATACACGTGCGATTCAGAATCTGGCGTTGCACTATTAGGAATGGACATCCTTCGCCTCTGCAACTTCTCTCAGTGGCATGAGTGGTCTGACAAAGAACATTCCGTCTATTTCGAGCTGGAGCTGATCGGTGAAGAGGCGATGGTGATGAACAACTTGCTCTAATAGTTGAACTATCTAACACGAATTGACCATCTATTAAGCCATAAATTAGTCATAAATTACAAAAGGTATAAACATGAGTGAAGAAATATGGATGTCGCTCCCCGTTGAAGTGAGGACGGCACTGGTACAAAAAAGGAAAGAAGCATCAGAAAGGATGCAAGGCAGCATCACCTGCCCAAAGTATGGAGTCTATATGAAGCCATGAGATACCTGCTTGACACCTGCATCTTCAGCCAGAACGAGAAATAGTCTTCACACGTAAAAAAAGTATCCAAAAGCCATTGATGTATGCATATTATCTCGAAAAGCAAGTTAGTGGAATACTACACGAAAAACCCTCAATCCAAAGTAGCATTGCTGTCATGGTATGAGAAGACGAGAAAAGCATCATGGACACACTTTGCAGACGTTAAAAAGTCATTCAATTCCGTTGATAATGTCGGAAATCAGCACTATGTATTCAACATCAAAGGCAATGACTATAGACTTGTTGTGGTCATTCAATTCACACCTCAAAGAGTTTATATCCGCTTTGTGGGAACGCACTCCGAATACGACCGAATCCAGAACATTCAAAACATATAGATATGGCACAGCTGAAAGATGAAGCCGCCTATCGCGCGGCACTGAAAAGGATCGATGAACTATTGCCCTTGGTTCACGATGATACTCCTACTTCTGACAAGAACTACATCGAGCTGGACAAGATTTCAGATTTGGTGGAGGAGTATGAGGATGAACACTACCCCATCACTGCGCCGTCACTGATGGAAACCATCCAGCTGCGCATGTATGAGATGGGATTGACGAAGAAGGCACTGGCAGAAATGCTGGGGCTCAGCATGGCCAGCATCAATAAGATCATCACTGGCAAAGGCGAGCCTTCACTAAAGACAGGACGCGAGATAAGCCGTAAACTAGACATTGACCCAGCCATTGTCTTAGGAGTGTGATTACATAGAATTGACCATAAATTTATCCACGAATTACATCACGAATTGATGCTACTACGAAAGCGAATCATATATGGTTTGGCGTGTGTGCTGCTACTGATAGGCTGCACACAGGACGCGGAGACGGTGCTTTTGCCCGGCTCCGAGGATGCCGTGGCCATCGCTTTCGACTGCGTCACAGCCGATGAGGGCCTCACGCGCGCCGTCAACGGCTACACAGGCAACATCACCTCCTCGAACAATCACCTGCGCTATGCCGGCTTCGGTGTCTTTGCCAGCCAGGCCACAGGTACCATCCCCGACCTGATGTACAACCAGAAGGTCGAGTATATCTTCCCCGCACAAGGCTCGGGCCTTGGCGGCTACTGGACCTATTCGCCCTTGAAATACTGGCCCGCCAGTCCCGAGGGCACTTGTTTCTACGCGTACGCGCCTTACGTGCCCACGCCCGCAGGTCTCGCATCCGGCACGACGGGCATCATCGGCATGTCCGCCAACAATATATCCACCCCGGCCATTCTGTACGCGCGCGCGAAACATCCTGAAGAAAATGTCGATCTTCTTTGGGGCACCAAGGTGATCACCGCTGCCGACTTGACAGCCATCGAAGGCGTACTGCGCCCCAGACCGAGCAAGCCCGTGAAGATGACGATGCACCACGCCTTGGCGCGCGTGCAGCTGAACCTCACACTGACCAACGCCATCCCGTCGGGCGTGAAAGTGCTGTTAGAATGTGTCAAGCTGAGCGGCTCAATCGCCGCCACAGGTTCATTGAACCTGACAAGTGAGACAACGAACGGCACTGGCCAGCTCATCCCGACATGGACAGGCCAAGTCACGGAAAGCACTGAAATCTACGTCTATAACGCCCCCGAGACACATCCGGACACCTACGGCATCATCGCTGAGGGCATACGCTATATCACCGATCTGCCCTATTCGTGGCAGCCCGCGGGTCTCGTGCAGAACAGCAAGGTCAACGTGCTCTGCATGGGCGACGCACCCAGCTACCTCTACCTGATTCCGCAGTCCGGAGGCCTCACCCTCGACTGCTCGGTCTATTATGCACTGGTCTATTCCGACGGCAGCGCCACCAAGCATAAGCTGAAGAAGACCGAGACCCCGATCACCATCGCTACGACAGGCGATGCGAATACAGCCCTGAACGGGCACCTGAATGGTAATACCACCTATCAGCTCAATATGAGTTTTGAGATCGAGACATCATGAACAAGAGCGTGTTACATATCCTGTTGCTTCTCCTGCTGCTGATGCAGGCTTGCACGTCCGAACTGCCGGAGGTGCCCGGCCGTGCCGTCGCTCTGATGTCCTACACCTCGCAGGCTGTGACGCGTGCCGACTCCGCCATCCTTGCCGAGAACGGCATCCCGGGCGGTACCAGCATCGGCGTCTATGCCTACTACCACGACAACGCAACATGGGCTGACGATGCCGTACCTAATTTCATGTTGAACCAACGTGCCACAAACAACGGCCTCAACGAGCCCTTCTCGTACAGCCCCGTGAAGTATTGGCCCAACGAAGAGGAAGATAAGCTGAGCTTCATCGCCTACTACCCTTACTGCAGCGGCAGCGCAGCAGATATCGACAAAACCGGCATCACTCCGGAATTGAACAACCTCGGTGCAGGCGTGCCGCACGGCTACGGCCTCCCCACCTTCCGATACCAAGTGAAGAACGACGTGAAGAAACAATGTGACTTCATGGTGTCCGATCTCAAGGTCAACCTGCCGGATAGCCGCGCCACGGATCCCAACCCAGGCAATCCGTTCGACAATCTCCGCATCATCGACCGTGTACGCTTCTACTTCCGTCATGCCACGTCGAAGATAGAGTTCCGCGTCACGGTGGCAGATGATATCCGGGACGACCTGGCTTACTTCATCCTGCGAAGCATAGACATCACCAACATCTATGACGAGGGTCTCCTCACCGTAGGCTACAACAGCGGAGCTGGAAGCACCAACATGGTCTGGTCAGACTTCTCCGACGCGCACAAATCGGACTACTCCTGCAAGACTACTGAGGCCTACCTGCTACTGCCGCAGACGCTCAGGAACGACGCCCGACTGAGCATCGGCTACGATCTGGCTTTCAAGAGTGAAGGCACCACATACACCTACAGCGGCACCACTCCAGTAGCCAACGAGGAGTATGTCTATAGCAACCGCTCGGCCTCCGTGCAACTGAACACACTCACGCCCAATGGCAGTGCCACGCCCCTGACGACCTGGTTGCCCAACCACCACTACCTCTACGTCATCCGCCTCGGTGCCAAACGCATCGACTTCACCGCTCAGGTAGTCGATTGGGGCGATGCGGTGGATATCAATGAAATAACGGTGGAAGAGTAAGGGGAAATGAAAAAATGAAAGATTAGAAAAATATAAAAATATAAGATCAGGAGAATATAAAATTGGAAAATGATATGAACTGGATCATGAAGGACATCAAGCAGACGTGGTACGCAGGCGCTGAGGCTGCGCACCTGCTCCGTGCCTTCTGTGGAAATCACTCCGCTTCTTATCATTTTATATTTTTATATTTTTCCATTTTTTCATTTTTCACCCTCTCCTCCTGCTCCTCCTCCACCCCATCACCCAAGGTGGCTGAGCCGGTGGTTGTCGGTTTCGCCGCCTCAATCGCCGAGGCTGAGGATGAGGGTTATCAGGGCAGAACGCGTGCGGCAGGCGATGGCGAGCTGACCACGGACCTACTTCAGAAGAAGGGGTTCGGAGTCTATTGCTGGTACACGGGCAGTCAATCCGTGGTCTTCCAAAGCGACAACGCCACCCCCGCAGCACACATCAGCACCTACACCAATACATTGCTCATGCGCAACCAGAAAGTGGAATATGATGACGAGGCTCATGTATGGGGCTATTCCCCTGCGAAGTACTGGCCGATGGATCCGAATGAGAAGCTGACCTTCCGCGCCTATGCTCCTTACACGAACTATCTGGTCACCGATGAGAAAGGTATGCCGCAACTGCCCGTGGTGTTGGATGAAAATGACTACCACAACGGCACACAACACGACCCGCTGTGGGGCACGGGGGCCAACGTCATCACACACAACACTAATCCGTATCTCCCAGATGATGCCACTTACGGCTCCCTCTACAATAATTATACGTACCCGATGAGCGGCGATGACTTGACGGCAGACGCTCACGATGGCATCATCCACTGGTTCTTCCACCACGGCATGGCCAAGCTGATGTTTGCCTGCTCCGTCATCCAAGACCCGGGCTGCGACAAGATCACCATCACCGGCATCTCCATCACACCGCTCTATGACCATGGCCTGCTCAACCTGAGCAGCCCGACAGCCTCAGCGTCCGACAAGCCCTATTGGGCGGAAACGACCGGCAACATGACCGTGACCCTCACCGAAGGCTCCCCGAACACCACCGCCGGCGACCTCGCTCCGATTCCCACGCTGGATCCAGACCCCATCGATCCCTATCCGTTTGTCATCAAAACGAAGACCGACGGGCCGACAGATTACTTCAACCTGCTCAACGAGGGCCTACTCATCATCCCACGTGACTACCGCTCACCCGCAACGCCCATGGAGGTCACTGTGACTTATACGATAGACAGCGACACTACCCCCCTCACCGCCAAAGGCACCATCAGCACAACGGAATTTAAGGGCAACACCGCCTACACATTGAACCTGTCCCTGACACCCTCGACCTCGGGCATGGAGATCACACTGGTGCAGTCGGCCTTCACGCCGTGGGTAGAAGGTGGTTCGGGAGATCACTGGGTACATAATTGGTAGGAAAGGGGGAAATTAAAAAATTAGAAAAATATAAAAATAGAAAATTAGAAAAATATAAAATTAGATAATGATATGAGCTGGATAATGAAGGACATCAAGCAGACGTGGTACGCAGGCGCTGAGGCTGCGCACCTGCTCCGTGCCTTCCATGGAAATCACTCCGCTTCTTATCATCTTATAATTTTATATTTTTCCATTTTTTCATTTTTCACTCTCTCCTCCTGCTCCACCGACTTCACCGAGGAGGATTGGCGGAAGGCAGGGATTACGATTGAGGCGGTGGCATCCGCTTCGGAGTTCGAGGAGGCAGAGGTTCATCAGGAGGCTGGGGAGAGCAAGTCAACCCGCGCTTGGATTCCCCCCACCGACTACTACCTCTACGAATCCCTCTATGCGAGCGGCACACATATTTATCATTCGCTGTCGAATGCGACCATCGACGTCTTCTTCACTCAACCGTCGTCTGACGATTTGCACGGTCGCCTGAGTTACTCCCCAAGCACTAATAAATGGAAGTTTACTCCTCCCCGCACGATAGATCCCAAGGATATCGGATCAGGCGACTACTACGCCTATGGCTTCATCCCGCGCGAAGCAGCTGATGAAGCTACGATATCTATGCTCGACGGTTCATCAACCTACTATGACGGTGCCAAGCTGACGATTCAGGGTTTGGAAACTGTAGCCTACGATGCGTGCGTCATCATCGGTGCCAAGCATGGAGATCCAACCTTCTCTGCCGGCTACAGCGGTAGTTACGACGACCTGAATGATGACAATACATACAATGATGGTGACATCAAGACCCACCTTGTTCAAGCTGGAGACTTCACGTTCCACCTCAACACTGGCGAAAGCACCACCAACTACTTGTATTTCCTCTTCGACCACCTTTGTTCTGCTCTGAGCATCAGCATAAGAGTCGATGGACTGTATAACACCCTGCGCACCATCAAACTGAAGGAACTCCGCCTACAGACGAGTGACGGCGTTGATCTCACGAAAAAGAAGATGGACGTAACCATCACACTGGAACAGAATAGCAGCGGCAGCAACCCCATCAAGAACATCACCTTTACGCCGAGGGGCACCGAGAGCTGCAACGGAATCGTCTATCAGAACACCGACGGCCTGACACTGACCACCGACTACTGTATGTTCATGGGACACTTCATCCCCGAGGGCGTCACTCACCTGATTCTAACCAGCACCTACGATGTCTATGACAAGAACGTGACACTCGAACACCCCGAGGGCAACCTCATCCGCCAGAACTGCACGGCCACGAACACCATCAAGTTCACCGAGCTGTTCACAACCATGGACCAAGCCAGACGCGGCTGGAAATATAACCTCAGCCTGACGATCCAACCCACCTATCTCTATATGATGTCGGAACCCGACCTGGATAATCCGACGCTGGTAGGAAATTGAAAGACCCACCCCCGATCCCTCCCGCAAGGGAGGGGAGAGGAAGGCAGAAAACATTTATAAGTCATAATTCACAATTCATAATTAATGAAAGACTTACTCCATAGCATAGCAA
>CAJORF010000137.1 GCA_905236985.1 uncultured Bacteroidaceae bacterium
AACAAAGTCTGCTATGTATTTTTTCTTTAAGAGCTGACCGTGGAAAAACATGTCCAAAGGTTTCTCACGTTGCCATGGAATACCTTCCTCTATACAGAGTATCGACAAGCACTCTTGATAGATGGGTTCGGCTAACCCGTAGCCCAACTCATTGTAAAGCTGCATAGCAATCCCTACAATGGAATACATCTTATCGTAATCGCTCATTTTATATTTAAGTCCGGATTTAAGTGATATCTAAGTTCCTTATAATTTAAGTCCAGATTTAAGTCCAATTTAAGTTCCTTATAATCGAATATTTAAGTTCAGATTTAAGTGATATTTGAGTTCCATATAATTTAAGTTCAGATAACTGCCTGATTAAAGTTCCTTAGAAAAATTTCGTTTCCTTGCCGAGGACTTCCGAGAGGAGGAGGTTGGCGAGGCGCGAGGTACCGAGACGAATCCATTGGTTCGTCAGCCACTGTTCACCGAGCACTTCCTTGACGATGGTGTAATAGACGAGGGCATCGTGAACCGTGTTGAGACCACCGGCAGGTTTGAAGCCGATCTGTATGCCCGTCTTCTCGTAGTACTCCTTGATGGCCTGGCACATCACGTAGGCAGCTTCAGGGGTGGCGGCAGGCTTCTCCTTACCCGTCGATGTCTTGATGTAGTCGGCACCGGCGTACATAGCAAGAAGGGAGGCGCGCTTGATGTCGGTAGGGGAGGGGAGGAGTCCACTCTCGAGGATCACCTTCATCTTTTTATCACCGCAGACGCACTTCAGCTCGTTGATCTCGTCGCAGACCGTCTCGTAGTCGCCGCTCAAGTACTTGCCTACGCTCATGACGATATCAATCTCTGTAGCACCGTCTCTAAGGGCCAGTGCTGTTTCAGCCACTTTAACCTCTAATACGGCCTGTGAGCTTGGGAAACTGCCACTGACGCACGCTACCTCAACGCCTTCTACTTCGAGGCTCTGAGAGACAATCTGGGCGAAACAGGGATATACACAGATCGTTGCGACGTGTGGCAGATCAGGATATGCTTCCTCGAACTGGTTCACCTTCTCTGTGAACTTCAGTACGCTCTCGTCGGAGTCGGTGGTCTTCAGGGTGGTGAGCTCCACGCTACCCATGAGGAATTTCTTCACTTCAAGTGTATCATTCTCAGGTACTTTATCCTCGATGATACGTTTCACAGCGGCAGCCACTTCGGCTTCCGTGATGTTCAGGTTGTACTGGCTCAAAGCCTGATCAATTTTACTCTGTTCCATAATGATAATTTTATTAGACGTTATTACGATATTTCGTTGTGACGGATTCTTCATTTTACATTTTTCACTCTTCACTCCTTCTGGTGTGTGTCCATGATGATGGTTACGGGACCATCGTTTGTCAAACTGACCTTCATGTCTGCACCAAACTCCCCGTGTCCGACTGGTCGTCCGATAGCATTGCTAAGTTGCTGAACAAAAGCATGATATAGTGGAACGCTGATATCGTGAGGTGCTGCTCGCAACCACGATGGTCGATTACCTTTCTTGGTTGAGGCGAAGAGCGTGAACTGACTGACTACGATGATGTTACCATCTGTTCCATCATGCTCTCCTGCAATATCCATGATACTTCGGTTCATCACGCCATTCTCGTCATCGAACACGCGCAACGCTGCCACCTTTCGCACCAACCACTCCACATCCTCAAGGGTATCAGTGGCTTCTACACCTAACAGTATAACGAATCCCAATCCTTGGAACTCGGCGTTGATGTGCCCGTTGATGACAACACTTGCTCCTTTTGCTCGTTGAATTACTATTCTCATTTGGATTATTTAGCTTTTGCTCCTCATTTGCCTCAAGAAGCTTATGAGTTTAATTGATTCCATATTGCTTTTGCCTTCGCTTCACCCACCACTTGGGTTAGCTCTTCTAAGCTTGCTTCGCGAATACGTTTAACGCTTTTGAATGCTTTCAGCAGCGCTTGTTTGGTTTTGGGTCCTACACCAGGAATGGTGTCAAGTTCCGAGCGCAGTTGGCTTTTGCTTCGCTTATCCCGATGGAATGTGATAGCGTAGCGGTGTACTTCGTCCTGTATCTGCGTGAGTAAGCGGAAGAGGGCACTATCCTGTTTGAGGGCAACAGTCATGGGTGGATTACCATATAGTAGTTCGTGTGTGCGATGTCGATCATCCTTGGCAAGACCGGCAATCGGTATCTTTAGTCCCAATTCTCCTTCCACGACAGCACGTACTACATTCATTTGACCGATTCCACCGTCAGTAATGATGAGGTGGGGTAGGGGAGACTCTTCCTCTATCATGCGACTGTAGCGACGTCTTACCACTTCTTGCATTGAAGCATAATCATCGGGTCCAACGACGGTTTTGATGTTATATTTACGATAATCAGCTTTGCTTGGTTTACATTTCTTAAATACCACACATGCTGCCACTGCATCGCTACCTGAGATATTGGAGTTATCGAAACACTCGATTTGATAGGGTAGGGAGGGCAGTTGCAGATGATCTTGTATCTCCTTCATTAATCGCACCGCCTTTTGTTCGGGATTTAGTTTCTCCTGCTGTTTCAACCGATCCACCTTATATTGCTTCACGTTCAGTTCTGACAGTGCCAATAGCTGTTTCTTGTCTCCCCGTTGAGGAATGGTTATTTCAATATCCTCCAGCGGAAGTTCCACGTGGAACGGAAGCACAATTTCCTTTGCTTCGGAGCCCCAACGGTCACGCATATCCATGATACCGCGCACCAGTAGTTCTTCCTTGGATTCATCGAGCTTTTTCTTGTATTCAAAAGTGAATGCCTGATTAATGGCACCTTCTACAACATGAAGAAAATTAATGTAGGCAATGTGTTCATCATCTTCTATGGAGAAAACATCGATGTTATGGCCTGTGGGCGTGATGACCTGACTTTTCTCTTGATGAGCAGTGATGAGGTCATAACGCCGCTTCAACACTTGCGCTTCTTCGAACCTCATTTCTGCCGCTAACTCCTGCATCTGCGTTAACATCTCTCGCCGCAGAGCTGCAGTGTCTCCTTTCAGTATTCGAACGGAAGCATCGATGTATTGCATGTATTGCTCATGGTTTTGGTAACCGACGCAGGGTCCCAAACAGTTCTTCATGTGGTATTCCAGACACAGTTTGTACTTGCCATTTTCTACGCCGTCCTTGCTCATGGGCTGATGACAACGACGAATAGGATATAGGTTCTTGAATAGGTCCAAGAGCGCATAAACTGTGGGTACATGGCTGTAGGGTCCAAAGTAGATTGCACCCTTTCGATCGACATGCCTCGTCTTGAAGATTCGGGGCAAATATTCCTTTGTGACGGCGATATACGGATAGCTCTTGCCGTCTTTCAGAAGTACGTTATATCTCGGCTGGAATTGTTTGATGAGCTGGTTCTCTAAGAGTAATGCTTCGGCCTCTGTCTTGACGACGGTGTAGTGAATATCATAAATCTTGGAGACCAGGATAGCAGTCTTGCGGCTATCGTGATCACGATTGAAATAACTCGAAACGCGCCGCTTGAGGTTCTTGGCCTTACCCACATAGATCACTGTCCCATGTTCGTCGAAATACTGATAACTACCAGGCGATTCTGGTAAACGTTGGATAATCGTCAGCAAATATAATACTCTCGCCTCGCCCTTCCTGTTAGGGAGGGAGTGGTTACCTCTGCTGTTGTTTTGATTATCCATAGTTTTAGGTATGAGTTCCCTCCCTAACAGGAAGGGCGAGGCGAGCGTTTTATATCTTGATGAGCGTGGTAATGTCAACCTCTTTTGGGAACATAGCCCGGCCATGAAGCCCTTCGATGGTCAGCTCAATGATGAAATTGATGTAGGTTTCCTTGGGGTTAAACTGCTTGACGAGGTTATATGCAGCGAGCATAGAACCGCCTGTAGCGAGAAGATCGTCATGCAGGAGGACAACATCTTTCTCTGTGATGGCATCTGTATGGATTTCTATGGTGTCCTTGCCGTATTCCTTCATATAGCTTTCCTTACGTGTCTCAGCAGGCAGTTTACCAGGCTTACGGCACATGACGAAGCCTGCACCGAGCTTAAAGGCAAGCGCAGCGCCGACGACGAAACCGCGGCTTTCGATTCCTACGACCTTTGTAATGCCTTTGTCTTTATAGAGTTCATAGAGTTCATTGACCATGATGCGAAGACATTTGCTGTTCTTGTAGAGTGTGCTTACATCCTTGAATTGGATGCCGGGAATAGGGAAATCAGGTACGTTGCGGAGATGTTTGAGAAGATACTCGTTGTTCATTGTTTATGGTTGTTTAGTTTATAGTTGACGAGTTGGCAAGTTGACAAGTTGATGTTTCACGTGGAACTATCGCCCTAAAAGGACGAGAAGGACGTTGATGTCGGAGGGGGATACGCCAGGGATACGCGAGGCTTGTGCAAGCGTCTCGGGGTCGTGGCGGACGAGCTTTTGCCGGCCCTCAGTGGAGATGGATTGGAGCGTACTGTAGTCGAAGCGACCACGTATGCGGATGTCTTCAAGACGGTGCATCTTCTGTGCCTGTTCCACCTCGCGCTGGATATATCCTTTGTACTTGATCTCAATCTCGGCTTCTTCGATGATCTCGGCGTGGCGAACATCGGTGATGCTGTCGAGGAAGGAGGCAAGTTGGGGTAGGGTAGGGTAGAGGTGATCGAAGGTGAGCTGTGGGCGTCCGAGGAGTTCCATCAGTTTGCAGCCTCGGGTGAGAGGAGCTGTTCCGAGCTGTTCGAGGAGGCCGTTGACATCATTCATCTTAACGGAATAGTTCTCGGCGAAACGGATGATGCGCTCGACCTCTTCCTTCTTTTTGAGGTAATGCTGGAGACGCTCGGTGCTGGCAACGCCAATGCGATGACCCGTCTCGGTGAGGCGGGCGTCAGCATTATCCTGACGCAGCAATATGCGGTACTCGGCACGTGAGGTGAACATCCGATAAGGTTCATCGACTCCCTTACAGACCAGATCATCGATGAGGACACCGATATAGGCTTCGTCGCGATGAAGGACGAGCGGCTCCTCGTTCGTGCAACGTCGGGCAGCGTTGATTCCAGCTATAAGTCCTTGACCTGCAGCCTCTTCGTAGCCTGTTGTACCATTGACCTGACCTGCGAGATAAAGGCCGCTGATAACACGAGACTCTAGCGAATGATGTAGCTGAGTGGGGTCAAAGAAGTCATATTCAATGGCATAGCCCGGACGGAAGATCTCCAGATTGCGGAAGGCAGGGATGAGTTTTAGGGCTTCTATCTGTACGTCGATAGGGAGAGACGACGAGAAGCCGTTAAGGTAATACTCATTGGTATTCGTGCCTTCGGGTTCAAGGAAGAGCTGGTGCTGATCCTTATCGGGGAAGGTCACGAGCTTCGTCTCAATAGAGGGGCAATAGCGAGGGCCGATGCTTTGGATCTGACCGTTGTAGAGTGGAGAGTCAGGGAGTCCAGCTCGGAGACGGTCGTGGACAGCTTCGTTGGTGTAGGTGATCCAACAGGGCAAAAAAGACCCACCCCCGACCTTATCCGTAATGGAGGGGAGAGGCTGGCGCGATCCATCCTGTTTTCCAACCGGAGGTCTCCCCTCCATTACGGGAGGGGTCAGGGGTGGGTCTGTGAAGGAAAATTTCCTTCCTTCTGTGTCGCCGGGCTGTTCGGTCATGAGGGAGAAATCGACGGAACGGGCATCGATGCGGACGGGAGTGCCAGTCTTCATTCGGGCAACGCGGATGCCGTGAACTGCGATGCTTTCGGCAAGCTCGAGTGAGGGTGGTTCTGCACAGCGACCGCCGGGTAGCTTGACGCGACCGATATGCATCAAACCATTCAAGAAGGTACCGGCGGTGAGGATGATGCTCTTGGCATGAAAAGTCATGCCGAGATAGGTTTCAACGCCAGTGGCTACTTTCTCAGAGCGAGCACGCTCCGCACCAGACACAGCGCCATCAGGAAGATCCTCTACGATGAGGCGACGGACTTGATCTTGCCAGATGTGAAGGTTGGGGGTGTTTTCGAGGACTTCGCGCCATGCCCAGATGAATTTTGCACGATCACATTGGGCACGGGGGCTCCACATGGCTGGTCCCTTTGATCGGTTCAGCATACGGAACTGAATCGTAGTAGCATCCGTGACGAGTCCCATAGCACCTCCTAAGGCATCGATTTCTCTGACGATCTGTCCTTTTGCAATACCGCCTACAGCCGGATTACAGGACATCTGTGCTATCTTGTTCATATCCATAGTGATGAGGAGCGTGCGAGCACCTATACTCGCCGCAGCATGAGCCGCCTCGCATCCTGCGTGGCCAGCACCAATCACTATGACATCAAAATTTCTTTCCAAAAGGCGTCAATCTTTGATAATTGAGACGCAAAAAGCGTCTTTTTAAGGTTTCACGGCGCGAAGATACAGTAATTTTTACAGAAAATACTCATAAAATGTGCTGTTTTCTTTGTTAAATCGTTAAAAAGCTTTATTTTTGCGCCATCTCATAAAAACATCACATCATCATCAAACATTTTAATTTTTATCCTTTATGTGGTTAATTGATTCATCTATCGGAAGAAAAGTGGTTATGTCCGTCACAGGTCTGGCCTTGATTCTCTTCCTGACGTTTCATGCGTGCATGAACGTCGTAGCTCTGTTTAGCGCAGAAGGCTACAACATGATCTGCGAATTCCTCGGCGCCAACTGGTATGCTGTGGTCGCAACCGTTGGTTTGGCAGCCCTGATGTGCCTGCACTTTGTGTTTGCTTTCTGGCTGACATTACAGAACAAGAAGGCGCGTGGTGCCGACAGCTATGCCGTCACCAACAAGCCCGAAAAGGTGGAATGGGCCAGCCAGAACATGCTGGTGCTCGGCATCATCGTCATCCTCGGACTCTGCCTTCACCTGTACAACTTCTGGTACAACATGATGTGGAGCGAGCTCATGGGCAACGCTTATACCCAGCTGCCCTCGCCCAGCGATGGTTATGCTTGGATTGAGCAGACCTTCGCCCAACCCGTCTTCGTGGTGTTGTATGTCATTTGGCTTTGTGCCATCTGGTTCCACATCAACCATGGTTTCTGGAGCGCTATCCAAACCATTGGCTGGAGTGGTAAGATCTGGCTGAATCGTTGGCAGTGCATCGGTTTCTGGTGGTCCACGATCGTCATCCTGATGTTCTTCGCCGTACTCATCAAATTCGCCATTTGGGGCGGTGCACCCATTTGTGGTTAACTTCATAACCTAATAACCTCAAAACCTATACAACTATGTCAGATAAAGTTAAGAAAATAGATTCAAAGATTCCCGCAGGTCCAGTACCTGAAAAATGGAAGGAATATAAGGCTCACCAGCGTCTCGTCAACCCGAAGAACAAATTGAAGCTCGACGTTATCGTCGTAGGTACGGGTCTGGCTGGTGCCAGCGCCGCAGCATCGCTCGGCGAGATGGGCTTCAATGTCTATAATTTCTGCATTCAGGACAGTCCCCGTCGTGCTCACTCCATCGCAGCACAGGGCGGTATCAATGCTGCCAAGAACTACCAGAACGACGGTGACAGCATCTATCGTTTGTTCTATGACACCGTGAAGGGCGGCGATTATCGCGCTCGTGAAGCCAACGTCTATCGTCTGGCTGAGGTGTCCAACAATATCATTGACCAGTGCGTGGCACAGGGCGTTCCCTTCGCTCGTGAATATGGCGGCATGTTGGCCAACCGTTCCTTCGGTGGTGCACAGGTCAGCCGTACCTTCTACGCCAAGGGTCAGACAGGTCAGCAGCTGTTGCTGGGCGCCTACAGCTCGCTCTCTGCACAGGTGCAGGCCGGCAAGGTGAAACTCTTCACCCGCTATGAGATGGAAGACGTGGTCATCGTCGATGGCCGTGCTCGCGGTATCATCGCCAAGAACCTCGTGACTGGTAAGCTGGAGCGCTTCAGCGCCAATGCTGTCGTGATTGCTACTGGCGGCTATGGTAACGCTTACTTCCTCAGCACGAACGCCATGGGTTGTAACTGCACGGCTGCCGTTCAGTGCTACCGTAAGGGTGCTTACATGGCTAACCCCTCCTACGTACAGATTCACCCGACATGTATCCCCGTTCACGGCGATAAGCAGTCCAAGCTGACGCTGATGTCCGAGTCGTTGCGTAATGACGGTCGTATCTGGGTGCCCAAGAAGATAGAGGATGCCAAGAAGTTGCAGGAAGGCACGCTGCAGGGCTGGGAGATTCCTGAAGAGGACCGCGACTACTATCTGGAGCGTCGCTATCCCGCTTTCGGTAACCTCGTGCCGCGCGACGTGGCTTCACGTGCTGCCAAGGAGCGTTGCGACAAGGGCTTCGGCGTGAACAACACGGGTCTTGCCGTGTTCCTCGACTTCTCCGAGTCCATCAACCGCCTCGGAATTGACGTCATCATGCAGCGCTACGGCAACCTCTTCGAGATGTATGAAGAGATTACCGACGTGTTCCCCGGTGACGTGGCCAATGAGATCAATGGTGTGAAGTACTACAAGCCTATGATGATCTACCCCGCCATCCACTACACGATGGGCGGCGTGTGGGTCGATTACGAGCTGCAGACCTCCATCCCCGGCCTCTTCGCTATCGGCGAGTGCAATTTCTCCGACCACGGTGCCAACCGTCTCGGTGCTTCCGCT
This sequence comes from uncultured Bacteroidaceae bacterium, assembly GCA_905236985.1. Lineage (GTDB taxonomy): Bacteria > Bacteroidota > Bacteroidia > Bacteroidales > Bacteroidaceae > Physcousia. Next base: position 8,665 of record CAJORF010000137.1, read on the forward strand.
CTCATGCAGGGCTTGGCTGACGGTTACTTCGTGCTGCCTTACACCATCCAGAACTACCTCGCTGACCAGGCTATCTGGCCGCGCATCTCCACCGACCTGCCCGAGTTCGCAGCTGCTGAGAAGGCTGTTGACGACGAGCTGACACGTCTGCTCAACATCAAGGGCAAGCGCTCTGTTGATTCCATCCACAAGGAACTCGGCCACATCATGTGGGAATATGTCGGCATGGGTCGCACCGCTGAAGGTCTGAAGACTGGTATCCAGAAGATGAAGGAGCTCCAGAAGGTCTTTGATACAGATCTCTTTGTACCTGGTTCCAAGGAAGGTCTCAACGTGGAGCTCGACAAGGCTATCCACCTCCGCGACTTCTTCACCATGGGCGAGCTTGTGGCTCACGATGCCCTCAGCCGTAACGAAAGCTGCGGCGGTCACTTCCGCGAGGAATACCAGACCGAGGAAGGTGAAGCCAAGCGCGACGACGAGAACTTCTTCTATGTCGGCTGCTGGGAATATCAGGGTGCCGACAAGGATCCTGAACTCATCAAGGAGCCGCTGGAGTATGAGGCAATCAAGGTACAAACCCGTAACTATAAGAATTAGTTGACGAGTTAACGAGTTGACAAGTTGACGAGTTGGTTCATTTTAGAGTTGACAAGTTGGCTGGTTGACAAGTTGACGAGTTAAAACAAACAATAAAAAAATAAAAGTAAACGAGCTAAGACATGAGACAAGAACAAATAACTTGTCAACTTGTCAACTCGTTTACTAGTCAACTAAAAAAATATTCACATTCAAGTAAACAAGAGACGTTAATAGACATGCAAAACCACAAGGATTTGATTGTTTGGAAGAAAAGCATGGAGCATGTAACTAATATATATAAGGTTACGCGAGACTTTCCGAAAGACGAGATTTTCGGGATTGTTTCACAGATGCGTCGTGCTGCAGTTTCCATCCCATCAAATATTTCTGAAGGTTATTGCAGACTCTATGGAAAAGAGACCGTGAAATTTCTGAGTAATGCGAGAGGATCTGCCTCTGAACTGGAGACACAGATTATCATCTCGCGCAATCTTGGTTTTGCTGCCGATGACAAGTTGGAAGAATTACAAAACCAGATTGCCGAAATATTGAGGATGCTTTCGGCGCTCATAAAAACCGTTGAGTAACTGTTTGTCAACCCTGTTTGGGTAACAACTTGTCAACTCGTCAACTTGTTTACTTGTCAACTGAAAAAAATTATGGCTAAGAATATTTCAGTTACCATCAAGTTCTGGAAACAGAACGGCCCGAAGGAGAAGGGCCACTTCGACACGCACCAGTTGAAGAATATTCCCGATGACACC
>CAJORF010000138.1 GCA_905236985.1 uncultured Bacteroidaceae bacterium
CGGTAGACGCGCTGGTCTCAAACACCAGTGGGGCAACCCGTGCCGGTTCGACCCCGGCTCTGGGTACAGGCAAGGCGGAGGCTTCTTCTGAAGCTTCCGCTTTCCGCTTTGTTGAAACCTCTTTCATCCCTCATAAACAATGAAAAAGAACCTCGAAACTCTCTGTATCCACGGCGGGTGGAAACCCACCAAGGGTGAGCCTCAGCAGCTGCCCATCTATCAGAGTACCACTTTCCGCTACGAGACCAGCGAGCAGATGGCTCGTCTCTTCGATCTCGAGGACTCAGGCTATTTCTATACGCGTCTGGCCAACCCTACCAACGACGCTGTTGCCGCCAAGATCAACGCTTTGGAAGGCGGCGTCGGCTGTATGCTGACGAGCTCCGGACAGGCCGCAAGCTTCTACTCCGTCTTCAATATCTGCCAGGCAGGCGACCACTTCGTCACCTCCAACACCATCTATGGCGGAACCTACAACCTCTTCGGTGTCACGATGAAGAAGCTGGGCATCGAATGTACATTCGTGGATCCTGACTGGGACGATGAACGCATCCACGCCGCCTTCCGTCCGAACACCAAGTGCTTCTTCGGCGAGACCATCTCTAATCCAGGCGGCAATGTGTTCGACATCGAGCGTTTCGCCCGCATCGCCCATGAGCACGGAGTACCCCTGATCATAGATAACACGTTCGCCACACCCATCAACTGCCGTCCCTTCGAATGGGGTGCAGACATCGTCACACATTCCACAACGAAATACATGGACGGTCACGCCACACAGGTCGGTGGAGCTATCGTAGATAGTGGCAACTTCGATTGGGAGAAGTATGCAGACAAGTTCCCTGGTCTCACTACACCCGATGAGAGCTACCACGGTCTCACCTATACCAAGGCTTTCGGCAAGCAGGCTTACGTAACGAAACTCGTCAGCCAGCTCATGCGTGACTTAGGTTCCATTCCTTCACCGCAGAACTGTTTCCTGCTCAACTTAGGTCTGGAGACGCTACACCTACGTATGCCTCGCCATTGTGAGAACGCACAGCGCGTAGCCGAGTGGCTCGAACAGAATCCTCGTGTGGCATGGATCAACTACTGCGGTCTGCCCTCCAACAAATACTATTCATTGGCACAGAAATACTTGCCCAATGGTTCCTGTGGCGTCATCGCCTTCGGACTGAAAGGCACACGCGAAGATGCCATCCGCTTCATGGACAACCTCGATTTCGTCAGCATCGTGACTCACGTAGCCGATGCACGCACCTGTGTGCTGCATCCCGCCAGCCACACCCATCGTCAGCTCTCCGACGAGCAGCTCATGGAGGCCGGCGTGGCTCCAGACCTCATCCGCCTCAGCGTAGGTCTCGAGAATGTTGAGGACATCATCGCCGACCTGAAGCAGGCCATGGACACGTTGACGGATTAACACGTGAACAGATTATCTTATTTTTCACTTTTCAGTCTTCACCTTACATGAACATCACTCCCGACATCAGATACATCGGCGTTGATGACGCTGAAATGCAGCTCTTTGAAAGCCAGTATCACACACCCGAAGGTATGTGCTACAACTCATACCTTATTCTCGACGAGAAGGTGGCCGTCATGGACACCAGCGACAGCCGCACGATGGAGCAGTGGAAGGCGAACCTCGCTGCTGCCCTCGGCGACCGTCAGCCTGACTACCTCATCGTCCACCATCTCGAACCCGACCATGCCAGCGGTATCGCTGAGATGTGCGCCAAGTATCCTCAGATGCAGGTAGTCTGCTCCGCTAAGGCCAAGCAGATGATGCCGCAGTACTTTACCGTTCCTGAGGGCTCTCCCGAGAGCCAAGACCGCGTCATCACCGTGAAGGAAGGCGACACGCTCGCCCTGGGTCGCCACACGCTCCATTTTGTGATGGCTCCTATGGTTCACTGGCCCGAGGTGATGGTGAGCTACGATGAGGCAGACCGCGTGCTTTTCTCTGCTGATGGATTCGGCAAATTCGGCGTTTATGCCGCTGATGCTGACGATTGGGCTTGCGAGGGTCGTCGCTACTATTTCAACATCTGCGGCAAATACGGCACCCCTGTCAGCACCTTGCTGAAGAAAGCCGCCGCTCTCGATATCCAGAAGATTCTGCCCCTGCACGGTCCTGTGCTCGAAGGAGAGAAAATGACTGAAGCCGTTCGCCTATATACCATCTGGAGTGCCTACGATGTGGAGACGGAGGGTGTCTTCATCGCTCATGCCAGCATCCACGGCAACACCGCCGCCGCTGCTGAGCGTCTCATGGAGATCCTGAAGCAGAAAGGTTGTCCGAAGGTGACCGTCAGTGACCTCTGCCGCGATGACTTGGGCGAGGCCATCGAGGATGCTTTCCGTTATGGCAAGATGATCTGTATGGCTTCGAGCTACGATGCCGGTGTCTTCCCACCCATGTATGATTTCCTGCATCACTTGGACATCAAGGCTTACCAGCGTCGCCGAGTAGGTCTCGTGGAAAACGGTTCCTGGGCTCCAAGTGCTGCCAAGACGATGCGTCCCATGCTCGAAGGCATGAAACAGGTGAAGATTGTCGAGCCTGTTGTCACCCTTCGCGGCTGCATGAAGGATGCTGATATCCCACAACTCGAAGCCCTTGCCGATGCTATCCTCGCTTGATAGGATAGTCTCGGCAAGGGCTCTCTGAGCGCTGTTCCGAAAGATCTTATTACTTCGTAATAGTTACTTTACGGCTTTCATTGTTGCGTTTCACGATGTACGTACCCTTCGTGGGAGCACTGCAAGGGCGGCCTTGGAGATCATACCATTGGCTGTCTGTCGCAGTGGGAGCAGCGATGCCACTGATGCCATCGGGCTCCTTGAAAGCATCGAGGGCGGCAGTGGGTTTGCCATCGGGAGTGAAGGCTCCCATGCGGTAGGCTCCCCACCCTTGCGAATCGTAATAGGCAGGTTTCCATTGTCCATCGACCTGCGGCTCCCAATAGAACACGCCAGCACATTGAGGCACGTTGCTGAGACGAGTGATGAGGTCTGTCATGACCTGCGAGGCACGTGAGGCATCCCAGCTGCTAAAGCCTGTCTCGCAGATGATGACAGGCACTCCAAACAGCTGCGCGAGCTTCCTGACGCTCAGCTCGGCATTGAGGTTGCTCACATCACCAGCTGCCTGACTGTTCCACTTGTTGTAGTCGGGATAGAGCGAGAGGCCGATCATGTCGAACCTGCCGCCAGCAGCCTTGAAGTCCTTGAAGAACCAACCGTCCCAGTCGCCAGCACTCGAAGCTCCGGCATAATGCACAATGACGCTGGCCGAAGGACATATTTCCTTGATGGCATCATAAGCCGCATTGCTCAGGGCGACGTAGTTCAAGTAGCGCGCATTGCCCGTCTTGGTCCAGTCAATCTTACCGACGTCCCAGATCATACCGTTGTTGGTCTCGTTGCCCACCTGCACCCATCGCGGTGTGATGCCTTCTTCCTTCAGTGCATGTAGGATATCCTTTGTGTAGGCGGCGATAGCCAACTTGAGATGATCCAGCGAAAAGCCTTCCCAGTCCAAGGGCATCGTCTGTCTTCCGGGGTCAGCAAAGCAGTCGCTGTAGTGGAAGTCAATCATCAAGTCCAGGCCCTGTGCCTGAGCACGCCTGGCCTTAGCCAGAAGATCAGCCTTATCACACCAGGCACCGTAGCCAAAGCGTTGCGGATTCACCCACACGCGCAGACGGATGGCCGTCATACCGATTTCCTTCATCAGTGCAAAGAGTTCGGTCTCTGTGCCTTCAGCGTTATAGAACTTACGCCCATCGGCCTCCATCTCTGTACACCAACTGATGTCGGCACCGCGAGCCATACGCGTCGATTGTGCCTGTACGGCAGTGGTCGCCTTGACGCAAAGAAGTACACAGCAGGCAACCACCGCGAGAAGTGTTCGTGTATTCTTCATGGTTATTTCACTGCTGTTTTCTTTCCATCGATGACATAGATGCCCTTCTGATTCGTGTTGTTGACGCGGCGACCGGAAAGGTCATAGACAGCTGAAGTGCCCTTCTCGCCTACAGACGTGATAGAGCGGATCGCATCCGTGTTGGCAGCATGCTTCACGACGAGTGCAGAAGCGGCGGCGTTCTGCTGTTCCCAAGTGATGCCGCAGCGGGTGGGCAGGAAAGTCTTGTCAGGATCTGTGGGCAGAAGCACGCTCTCAAGCACTTCAACATCCTGCTTGGCAGGGATGCCATAGCGTTTGGCTTCACCAGTCAGGCTCTCATAGCTGCTGCTGAAGCTGATACAGTTGCCGTTAGCGTCGCTCAGACGTACAGTCTGCAGCTCACTGTTCACTTCGAGAGCCTCTGCGCTCTTGGCATACAGGTACTGCATCTTAGGTGAGAAGATGAGATAAGGCACGCCAGCCTGAATACCCTCGGCGGTGCAGTCAAGGAAGTAGAGGTTGAGGGCAGCACCTTCCTGCTGGATAGCCACGAGACGCTCTACGCGAACGTCCTTGGCAGCAGCCTGCAACTGTTCTGCGCTAAGTGTCATCGGCAGACAAATGGTATTGTAGCCGGCAAAGAGGATGCGGCTGATCTGAACGGGTTGATCAGCGACCTGCAGTTCGCTGACATTCAATTTCTCTAAGGAAGTGGAAAGGTGTTTCACACGCTTCTGAGCCATACCAGTAGCACTGATGGCTACCAGTGTCATGAGAGTAACAATAAGTTTTTTCATAGTTGTAAGTTTATAAGTGGGTTAATAAATAAATGCACTTTTCATTCTTTCATTTTTCATTCCTTATTAGCCATTCCGCAATCTGCACCGCATTGAGTGCGGCACCCTTCTTGATCTGGTCTCCACAGAGCCAGAAGGTGAGGCCGTTCTCGTTGGCCAGATCCTGACGGATGCGACCGACGAAGACATCATCCTTGCCTGCGGTGAAGAGAGGCATCGGATATTGCTTGGTGGCGGGATCGTCGATGACGGTGATTCCCTGTGCGTTACGAAATGCTTCACGAGCCTCATCGGGCGTGATGGGACGCTCCGTCTCAATCCAGACAGCCTCGGAGTGACTACGCAACGACGGCACGCGCACGCACATCGCCGAGCAGGCAGCATCAGTGTGCATGATCTTGCGCGTCTCGTTGAACATCTTCATTTCCTCCTTCGTGTAACCATTGTCGGTAAAGACATCGATCTGCGGAATCACGTTGTAAGCCAGCTGATAGGCGAACTTATCGACTGTGACAGGCTTGCCGTCGAGCACCTCGCGATACTGCTGTTCGAGCTCTGCCATCGCCGCTGCTCCGGCACCGCTGGCCGCCTGATAGCTGGCTATGTGGATGCGCTTGATGTGGCTAAGCTTCTCGAGAGGCTGCAGGCAGACCACCATCATGATGGTCGTGCAGTTGGGATTGGCGATGATGCCACGCGGACGCACAAGGGCATCTTCGGCATTGCACTCAGGCACCACGAGAGGCACGTCAGCATCCATACGGAAGGCAGAACTGTTGTCGATCATCACGGCACCGTGCTTGGTGATGGTCTCTGCAAACTCCTTCGATGTGCCACCGCCTGCTGAGACGAAGGCATAATCCACACCTTTGAAGTCATCGTTGTGTTGCAGGAGCTTCACCTCATGCTCCTGACCACGAAACATATACTTGCGTCCAGCACTACGCTGGCTGCCGAAGAGCAACAACTCATCGATGGGGAACTGGCGCTCATCGAGAACGCGCAGGAATTCCTGACCTACGGCACCACTGGCGCCCACAATTGCTATTTTCATCTCGATAATTTAAAGATTTAGCGTTATTTCGTTATTTCAACGATCAGATTTGATTCTCTATGATCTCTGGCAGTCGCTCAATAAGCTCCCACATATCATTCAGCACAAGGGCGGCACCTTCGTCAGCCAGCAGCTTGGCATCGAGTGGACCAGTGTTGACGGCTATTGTCTTGATGCCTGCCGCCACGGCAGCTCGAACGCCGAGTGGAGCGTTCTCCACCACGATAGCTTCGTCAGCCGTCACTCCCGCTTTCTGCAGTCCCATCAGATAGGGTTCAGGGTTAGGCTTGCCATAGCGCACATCATCCCCCGTGACCATCAATTCCGGCGTGAAATGCCCGGGGTAGTGCTTCTCTAAGCGTGTGAGCAGCGACTGCTGTGCCGACCCTGTCACAAGTACACGTATCAGGCCTGCTTCTCGTACCCTATTTAAGACCTCCGCAACACCTGGTATCTCAGGAGCCTCTCCACCGTGCATCGCCTGGTATTCATTGAACACCACGGTCTTGCGCCGATACAGCTCCTCAGCCTCCTCTACAGTGGCATCACGCCCCCAGTAGCGTTGCGTGAAGATGCTGATGGTGCCAATGCCCGTGCGTCCTTCGTTCTCAAAGGCATCCTCCTCACGCATCGGCAACCCATACTTCGTCATCACCTTCGCCCACGCATACGCATGACCTGGCATACTGTCGAACAGCACACCATCCATGTCGAAGAGGAAAGCCTTAATGGAAGACTTTCCCCGCTGCCCCTCCCTAAAGAGGGGAGTATGATGTTTTGCAGATGGAGAGCTATTCATTGTATTTTATTTCCTGAAGGGATTAACTCCCCTCCCCAACGGGAGGGGTTGGGACTTATCCGAGTCTTGCCTTTATTGCTTCGGTCTCCTTCTCATATCCCGGCTTACCCAGCAAGGCGAACATATTCTTCTTGTAGGCTTCCACACCGGGCTGATTGAAGGCATTGACGCCGAGGAGCTGGCAGTGGATGCCGCAGGCACGCTCGAAGAAGTAGATGAGTTGGCCCAGATGGTAGGCATCGAGACGATCAATGGCAATGCGGATGTTGGGAACGCCGCCATCGACGTGAGCCAGCTGTGTTCCCAGTTCAGCCATCTTATTCACCTCATCCACACGCTTGCCGGCGAGGAAGTTCAGACCGTCGAGGTTCTCCTCATCGCTGGGGAAGAGCAGGTTATGCTCGGAGTTCTCCACACTGATGACCGTCTCGAAGATTGAGCGTTCACCCTCCTGAATCCACTGACCCATGGAGTGAAGGTCCGTGGTGAGATCCACGCTGGCAGGGAAGATACCCTTGCCGTCCTTACCCTCGCTCTCGCCGTAGAGCTGCTTCCACCATTCAGCGATGAAGTGCAGCTTCGGCTGATAGTTGGCCAAGATCTCAATCTTCTTGCCTGCGGTATAGAGGGCATAGCGTGTGGCCGCATACTGTGCAGCGGGATTCTCTTCGAGCGGCTGAGCTGCAGTCTTCTCCATGTCCTGAGCACCCTTCACGAGCTGTGCGATGTCGAAGCCAGCCACGGCGATGGGCAACAGGCCCACAGGGGTCAGCACGCTGAAGCGACCGCCTACGTTGTCAGGGATGATGAAGCTCTTGTAACCCTCTTTGTCAGCACACGTGCGGGCAGCACCGCGCTTGGCATCCGTGATGGCCACGATCACCTTGCGAGCCTCGTCCTTGCCGCGCTGCTCCTCGCACTGCTTCTTCAGCAGACGGAAAGCCAGAGCCGTCTCGGTCGTCGTGCCGCTCTTGGAGATATTGATCACGCCGAAGCGCTTGTTGCGCAGATAGGCTGTCAGCTCAAAGAGGTAGTCCTCACCGATATTGTTGCCAGCAAAAAGGATGGTGGGGTTCGAGCCATCGTTCACCAGCCACTGGAAGCTGTTCGACAGGGCTTCAATAACGGCCTTGGCACCCAAATAGGAACCGCCGATACCAGCCACGACCACAGCATCACACTCCTTGCGCAACACGTCAGCCGTTGCCTTGATCTCATCGATAAACTCGGGGGTGATGCTCGACGGCAAGTGCATCCAGCCTAAGAAATCGTTGCCGGGGCAAGTGCCTGCCTCTAATGCTTGTTGTGCCTCTGCCACACGCGGCGCCAGAGCTTGAATGTCTGCGGTGCTCACCAGCGGAGCCACCTTTGTAATATCCAGCTTAATCATTGTATGAATTATTTAAGTGTTTCTTGCTTTTATGTCTGACTATTATTTCGGCAAAGGTAGGCATTTTCCATCAATTGTCCATCGTTTTTGCGAAAAAAGTGATAGAAAGAACGAATTTTTGAATAATTATGTCTATTTTTGCACCAAATTATAAAAGGTATGTCATTAGGCCAACTCTATTCCGCTGCTCCGCCGGCTTCCGTCGGCTTCAGCTTCGAAGTCCTGCCACCGCTGAAGGGCACGGGCACAGCCTCCCTCTTCCAGACCATCGAGGCACTGGCTCCCTTCCGTCCGCGCCACATCAACATCACCACGCACCGTGCCGAATACGTCTATCGCGAGGTGGAAGGAGGCTTGGTGCAGCGGGAGCGTGTGCGTCGCCGTCCAGGCACCATCGCCATCGCCGCCGCCATTCAGCAACGATGGGGCATCCCCGTGATTCCCCACCTCGTCTGTTCGGGTTCCACGAAGCAGGACATCGAGTACGCCCTGCTTGACCTGCAGTTCCTCGGCATCTCGGATATCTTCCTGTTGCGTGGCGACAAGGCCAAGGAGGAGTCGATGTACCAACCCACGCCAGGCGGCTACACCCACGCGCTGGAGCTCATCGACCAGGTGAACCGCTTCAACGACGGCTTCTTTGCCGACGGCACACCCATGAAGGTCAAGGGCGAACCCTTCGACTTCGGCGTAGCTGCCTACCCAGAGAAACACGAGGAGGCACCCAACATCGAGAGTGACATCAACGTGCTCTTGGAAAAACAACGTCGTGGGGCTAAGTTAGCCATCACTCAGCTCTTCTACGACAACGAAAAGTTCTATCATTTCCTTGCGATGGCACGCACTGCTGGCGTCACCATCCCTATCATCCCAGGTCTGAAACCGCTGACGAAACTCACCCAGCTCACCACTGTTCCCAAGACCTTCCGCTGCGACCTCCCGCTGCCGCTATCTGAACAATTGCGGCGTTGTCAGAGTGACGACGAGGTGAAGCAGGTGGGCATCGAATGGTGCGTCCGACAATGCCGCGACCTCATCGACCACGGTATCACCTCTCTCCACTTCTACACGCTCAGTGCCGTGGACAGCATCTGTCAGATTGCCAAGGAGATATACGGATAATCAACATTCGCCCTATAGCGCATTGTATATCTCACCCGGCGTGAAGCCCCTACCAGCTGCGAAGCGGAAAAGCTTGCCTCGCCGCGTGTAGTCATCCTCGTCGGTCAGCGTGCGTGCCTTCTGTTCCAGGAGTTTTTCCAGCACTTCACGGTATTCATCCTCAGGAAGTTCATTGAGTGCTTCGCTGATGTCGCTTGACGGTAATCCCTTCAAGCGTAACCCCTGCTGAATCTTCAGGCGTCCCCAATGTGCGAAGTGCAGCTTGTCATTCGCGAACGCACGGCAATAGCGGGCGGTATCCAAGAAACCCCCATCATAGAGACGGTCTATGACTGCATCGATATCGTCCGCAGGCAAGGCAGCCCTCTTCAGCTTCTCGCGAATCTCACTCTCGCAATGTTCGCTTGCGCTGCAGAGGGCTGCCATGCGGTTCAAGGCCAATTCCAATTCCATTGTTTCGGAAATCCCTTGGATTGACGATAATATATTTACTATTTGACGATTTACAATTTACTATTTAGACAATTTAGTCTTTTTCATCTTGGGAAGAAAAGGGAAATTGTAAATCGTCAGATTGTAAATTTCCTTATTCTTCGGCGGAGAAGTCTTCCTTGCCTACGCCACAGATGGGGCATACCCAATCTTCGGGAAGGTCTTCGAAAGCGGTGCCAGGAGCAATGCCGTTGTCGGGATCGCCCAGTTCGGGATCATAGACGTAACCACAGGGGTCGCAAACATACTTTTTCATAGTCGTAATTGTTATTTTGAAGGTGAATATTGTGCGGTAGCAACCGCTTTTCATGTGTTTCGCCGACAAAAGTAATACTTTTCCGCGAAACACCTTCCCTTTTTTCCAATAATTTTATGCTGTTAGCAGTTTTTAGGGTTTCAGCCCACACATTTTTATCCCCAAAAGATGAACCTTGTTGGACAAAACGGCTAAAGCCACAACAGCAACTACAATCCTTGGTGACTGTAGCTGCTGTTGCTATAATAAAATTAGGTTTAGTTACCTGAGGTAGAACGTGAGCTTATTCCTTGTCAAGTTCGTCGTCCTCATCCCAGATATCCCAGTCGTCACTGCCTTTGACGAGGGCTTCGTCGCCGTCAACGGTTGTTGTTCTATTTAGGGTTCGCTAATTAAAGCTTTTATATTATTCAGTTTTTCCTATTCCTTTGGGCAAAAGTACGGATTTTCTCTTTATTGGGAGATAAGATTTTGTAAAAAATTTACAAATAACAACGAAAAAAACGGGTAATAAGTGTACATTCCACACTGATTATACCCGTTTTTCCTTATTTTCGCTTGTTCCTTTTTACTTCACAAGCACTTTCTTTCCATTGACAATGTTCACCCCCCTCTGCAGCGTGCTCAGACGCTGACCTGCGAGGTTGTAGATCACATCATCGCCCTTTTCGACATTCATGTTCTGGATACCATCAGCTGCATCATCGAAGTAGAATGCCTTGACACCAGCAGTGGAGGGGGCTACGAGGTAAGCACGATTGGCACGAACCCAAGGCGTGGGATCACCGTCTTCGTTTCCGATGAGGTAGAATCCAACTTTGTTGTCCTTGTTTTGGAGAACATAGTTACCAGCCTCAGGCTGTATGTCTGTATATGTACCAACAAGAACACCAGCCTTCAGTTCTGCGGGAGCTTCCTGAGCATAACCAGTCACTTCGAAACTTGTGGCATTTCCTGCACTGAGGATGACGGGAGTGTGAGCAGGTACTGGATTTGGAATCTCAGTCAAGGCTATTTTCCTTCCATCGGATTCAATTGTAGCAATAGAAGCCTTTACACCATCAGGAACAGTGGTCGTGAAGGGAGCCACAAAGGTAGCATAGCCAGCATCGGTGATTTCCACGTTGATGGTCTGCTTGTTACCAAGGTAGATCAGGCGGAAGTTGTCGAGTACCATCCAGTCGCCGTCGTTCAGCTTCTCTGTCTTGCGGGCACCAAAGGTCAGCGAGCCATCCTGACCTACGACAATTTCATCCAGCGTTAGCCAATAGAGGCCGCTCTGGAAATAGAGACAGGCGTCGTCAATGCCGTCAGGCATATAACCAACTGAAGAACTGCGCCCCATGCCGGGTGCTTTGTCTGCACCAACAGATATATTCTGGATGAGCGTGCTCTTTGTGCCGGCATACAAGGTTGCCAGTTGACGAACCTCGCCACCACCGGCAAGGATGTCAGCCTGATTGGTAAAGTTACCGTCGCGATAGAACGCCTGCACCTTTAGTTTGTATGTTCCGGCGGGCAGACCTGTTACCATCTGTTCGACTGTGGCAGATGTGTTGTTGTATGACTCAATCGCGAAGTCGGGATGATTGTCGCCCCGTCCCCAGATGCTGGCATTGGTGAATGTCCAGGCACTGACATCCTCGCGCTGGCTGAAGTTTGGCGACTTGATGAGGTAGGAAGCATCCTGCGGAGCTGTCTCGGTGGCTGCTGCCAGTAAAGCGTCACGATCGGCTTTAGTCACCAGCTTCCACTGGTTTGTTGCACCTGTTGCTGTAATGCAATTCGTGATGACATTGTTGTAGGTTCCGCCCTCGTAACCCAGCAGATTGCTTTCGTTGGCACTACGGACGATGTTATACTTGCCATCGCCTTGAGAGATGAATTTCCAACTGTCGCTCGTCCAAGTGTCGCAATAACCATTGTAGTTCAGATATTCTTTGTTGTTGGCACCCTCCTTGCCATTGAGGAGGTGAGTATTCAGTTTGTAGATACCATCACCTGATACTTCCAACGTCACGATGATGCCTGGGAAGCCAAGAGCGGCATGAGCGCCCCAGTCAGCGCCACCACAGAGGAAGCGGCCTGTACCTACATTATAAAGATAGAAGTCGCCTGCTGCCGGTTCGTTGCCCGTGAACACATCGGCATGTGTCTCGGCATTGGCTATACGACGGGCAAGACGCAGTGCAGCCAAGGCATCATTGATCTGGGCGGCTGTTGTTCCATTTTCTAAAACATCATTAGCCGCTGTTACATCCACGCCGTCACCCTGAGCAAAAGATATGGTAGCACTGAGAATGGTGACGTCTGCCGTCTCGGCATTGGCACGAGCGTTGTTCAGGGCGTTCGTCTTGGCTGACAATACATCCTTATCCAATGATTCGCGGACGGCGATGGCTTCTTCGAGCGCATTAGAGAGTGCGTTTTGCAGAGCGGTCGTTGTATGTCCGCTGTAAGCCTGAGCTGCGGCTATGGCCGATTCCAGAGCATCGGTAAACTGTCCCAAGTCAGGTAACCCAAGATAGTAGAGACGTACATTGTCGAAGCAGCTCCAGTCTTGACCATTCTTGTTGTCCAGCTTCATGCCGATTGTCAGATTACCATCTGTGACAATGGCCTGAATAGGTGTGTTCTCATAATAACCTTCGCGGAAAGCGATGGATGCCTTACCCTTTCCATTGGGGTAACGATAGGTCGTTCCATTGATCTCTACTGTGTTGTCAGCACACGCGGCTGGCAGGGTTGAAGAAAGTTGAGGCAACAAGTAGGCTTCAGTGTCATTGATGTAGTACTTCGTACGTTGTATGTCCGTGTTACCCGCTCTCATTTGGGTGATGAGATAATCGCTGTTGTTGCCTTCACTGATGCGATAGTAGCCTTGCACGCGCAGCTCGTAAACACCGTCTTTCAGCCCTGTGAACGATTGATGGATATTGAAATTGGCATTCCACACTTCTGCGCAGTTGTTGGAGGCGTCGGCATTGCGACACCAATCATCTCCTGGACGCCAATTGGAGTTATCTACATTCTTCCAGGAGTTCTGCTCGCCATTATAGCGGTCGAAGCCTTGATTCTCTATGAGATAGGTAACATCTACAGGATTAGAGGACGATGCTACGGAAAGATCCTCGCGTACGTTTCGAGGTACGAACTGCCATTGAGCACTCCTGTTGGAAGGCATCGCACCTGCTTCCAGACGTGTCTGTCCATCCTTCGCCTGAAGGTAGTTGCTGCCATTCTTCAAAGTATAGATTTGGTTGGTGTTGTCAATACATTCGAAAGTCCATGAGGTAGGTGTGTTATCCACATAGACCGTCTCGCCATTCCCATCGGCGATGAAAATGCCCCTGCCTATGCCATTGACGTTCGTGACAAGAGTGAGGGTGCCATCGCCGGCATTATGCACCGCAATGGGCATTCCACCTTTGTCAAAACCAGCACGGGTGCCATAGTTGTTGCTACGGGTGATGTACATGTCTCGTTCTACATTATAGACATAGTACTGCCCCGTCACAGGTTCGCTGACCGATGCAGTAGCAATATTGCTGTTCTGATTGATGATAGCACTGACGAGGGTAGCACCTTTGTAATTGCTGGAACCTGCAAAGTCCATCATAATGATGCCCGTAGGACCGGGATTAGCATTGATGGTATTCAGGGCGTGGGTGTTGCATGTGTTTGCATTGGAAGTGATGTTCGAACTGGTGCCTGTGGAACCTGTATAGCCAGATGTATGATTGATGAACATACGGTTGGTGCTATTGTTGGTACGCGCTTCAGTAAGGAGATTAGTGATAGCTGTTGACTTGGCGGTAGCATCTTCCACTTGATAATCGTCCTGAACCACAAAATCTACGCCATTGGCAGACTTGACATCACGAGTTGTATTGTCGCTCCAATAATCAATTTTATAACCTTCAGCAAAATAGTCGCGGCTGAGAACGATGATTTTTCCGCGAACGTCGCCCAGACGTAGGTCCTTACTGAAGGGGATGATGTTGGAGAATTGATTGATGACGGCAGCTACCTTGGTAGCCCAATTGGAACCATCATTTTCATTACGCATCAGGACGATAGCAAAGTCGCTGGAATTGGAAGTTAGTCTCCCACTGATGGTCGTGAGGGCTTCCTTCAAAGTGACCCCAGTAGGTAAAATACCATGATAGATGGTGCAATCATTGCCGTTATCCGTCGGGCGAAGGTCAAAGACACGGACACCAGCATCCCATAATCCTGCAATATCTTTGTCTTGACATACACCTGAAAGAATACCCTTTGCTGCTGCATCGTGTGCTCCAGGCAATGACATTTGGGCTACGAAAATGTTGTCATTGAGGTCTGCCATCCATTGTTTCAAATCGACTTGAGCCACGCTACTTCCAATGCTACATACAAAGCCAACGAATGTAGTGATGAAAATTCTAAAATTGTTCATGTTAGTCTATGATTTCGGATAGTGAGGGGTGAGTCGTTTCTCGACCCACCCCTCACTTTTGTTTCATGTGTTTAGCGTATTACTATTCGTCTATATCGTTAGCGTCTTCGCCCCAGATGTCCCAGTTGTCACTGCCTTTGACAAGGGCATCGGAATCGTCTGCTGTGCCACGTAGCGAGAGGGCGATGATGTTCTGTGTCTCCATGAGCTGCTCTTTGAGCTCGGGTGCAATATATGTCTTTTTCATAACTTTAAGACCCACCCCCATACCCCTCCCGTAATGGAGGGGGCGGCTGGCGCTTGAGGGAGTCTATAGGGTCATTTCTTTAATGTTAGTATTTTAAAATGATTCGTTTCCACCCGAAGGCCCCCTCCATCACGGGAGGGGTGCCCGTAGGGCGGGGTGGGTCTTTTTACTTCACGAGAACTTTCTTGCCATTGACAATGTTCACTCCCTTCTGCAACGTGCTCAGACGCTGACCTGCGAGGTTGTAGATCTCACCAGCAGCTGCGCTACCCTTGACGCTCTGGATGGCATCCGTAGTGTCGCCGAAGAAGAAGGCCTTAACACCACCAACCTGAGCGGGGATGTAATAAGCGCGGAAGCCAGGAACCTTGGGAGTAGCTGTTGAGATATCTACCTGATAGAAGCCAACCTTGCCACTCTGATTCTGGAGGATATAGCTGTTGTTGGGAGCTTCGATAGCTGCATAGACACCAGTAAGGACGTTGGCTGCATTGGAAGGATCAACATCAGCTGTAATCGCAAAGTTATATGAACCAGGAGCAGCAGCTTCACCATTTTCACCTGAGAGGATGACGGGTGTGCCAGCGGGAATGGTAGTGCTAACAGGAGCCAAATCAAGATGTTCTCCTTCAGCATTGATGGTAACAGTGTTGGCAGTTACACCTTCGGGAATAGTCAGAGCGACAGGAGCGCAAAGGGTAGCATAACCAGCCTCTGAGATAGTAACGGGAAGAGTGGTTACTTCTTCGAGAGCCCAACTGCGATAGCGGAGGTTACCGGTTGTCATACTGGCACTGGAACCACGGTCTGCACTGGAGGCGCCATCACCATTGTCATAGAAGTAAGCATTCGTGGAGAGAATGCCATAGCCACCGTTGGTGTTGCCATCATAGAAAGTAACTTCAGAAGGATTGCCAACTACCCATGCCCATGAACTAGAGCTCATGCCGTTGTTGAGGCCTGTGCTGAGGTTGGTGAGGATGCTACCATCGAAGTAGAAAATGGTGGTTGCATCTGTTGCATCAGTCATGGCAAACTTACTATTGCCGGCAAAACCTGCAGCAAGATACTTACCACTTGTGTTACCCTTGATACGATAGAAACCAACAGTAGGCATATTCAAAGCATAATTAGCCAATAATCCTTGAGCAACAGCAAGATTATCTTCAGAATAGCCCTGAGCCTTCAAACCGCTAATGATAGTAGCAGCCTGACTGGTATAGCCTGCATAATCACCAGTAAAACCATACTGGTTGAGCCCTGTACCAAAGTTTATAGCTTCAAGTTTTTCAATTGCTGTATCAAATTGACCTTGTCCAGAGAGCAGGTCTGCGATGATAGAACCATCGAAATCAGCAGCCTCAACAATGTAGTTGCGATTTCCGCCATCTAATGTACTCCAACCATCAATTACCATAAAGCCATTACCGCCATTGAATATATGGCTATTATCAAACTTGAACCACCATGGGTATGTAGCATTACCTGTTGCGGTTATCGTAATAGCCTCTGGAGTACGTGAGAGTGACTTATCTGATCTAACAAATCTACCTTCGCTGACGCTGTATAAATAATACTCCTCACCTGTATTATAGAGAACAAATTTGTTAGCATCATTAACATTGTAGTTGGCTGTCTGTGTTGCACTCATCTGAGAACTAGATATAGCCCACGTACCACGTTCGTTCCTTATGTAATATGCTTTATTATTACTTAGATTATTGAGGTCTGTAATGGCCGTACGAGGTGTGCGCCTGACGGAAATTGTACAATCTGTAGAACCTATAGTTCCTTCAGCTTGAATGTCTGAATATGCAACATAGTTCAACCAAGATGAAGGTATATTGATATCACTTCCTTCTTCAACATTCTCTTCTACTTGAGTAGCAATAGGGGTTTCACTATCACCATCATAGAGGTTATAAGTAACATTGACAAACTTTGTACCCTGTGGGACAACACTGATTAAGAAACTTGGCAGATAGAGGGTGTTCCCACTATTTGCTGTACTAATTGTGAAATAGGTGGATTGTGCTTCCAATCCTGTCACATTAAACGCCTTTGGACCTGTTGGATTATTATATGGCGGTGCACTCACAGTTACAGAAACAGTCCCATCTTCTGAAGTAAGTGTATGAGGAGCATTGTAAGTATGTGCGCAACCACTGATAGAATAACCAGTAATTATATACCCATCTGGAGCTGATAAAGTAACACTATAAGGAGTGGCAGCAGCTGTAACCAATTTGAAACAGTTACCATAGTTTGTTGCACTGACATATTGTTCGCCGATGGTAACACCAGAGGCTGCAGTGACGGTCACGCCAGCAAGACCAGAACCTGCGGCTGTGGTGAAAACTTGACCTGAGAAGGTGCCAAAACCAGCAGCGGTTGGAAGGCCATCAGAAGTATTAGCAATCTTCACATCCGTAGCCATAGCCCCCACTGTACCCAGCAGGGCGCATAAAAGAAGTAGAAATTTTCTCATTTTGAAAATGTTAAGTAGTTGAGTTAATAAAATTTGAATTGTTTCTAAATCTCTGAAATGACGTTCTTAGATGATGAACGAGGTTTGCGTAAGTCTTGCGCGTGCGTACCTTTATAAGGTTTTACACGCATATTTCGGGCGCAAAGGTACAGCTTTTTTTTGATTCAAGCACTATATTTGCCTTAAAAAGTGATGATTAAGTACAAAAAAAGGCATAAAGAGTGTAAAAGATACGCCATAAAGGGCTTGTTAGCATAATCATCACGTGTATTTCATACGACCATACGTTCAAGCCGTTACGTCTATACGTGTGAGCCGCCACGAGCGGTCGTTTTCTTCGCTTTTTCGTGAGCAAGACGAAAAGTTTTGAAAGAAAAAGGGTGTATGTGCGGGAAAAATAGTACTTTTGCAGCATAAAAAGATAAAAGTAAGTTCAACCCTAAAATAACAAAAGATATGGAAAACAAAGAATTTGTCTATCAGGGAACGACGCTGAGCGGTTTTGCCATGCTGTTCCTGAACCTGGCACTGTCCATCGGTGCTATTGTAATGTTTGTCCTTGCTGTCGAGAATGCTTCGTGGCAGTTGGGCGTGTGCAGCGGCGTGACGTTGCTGGTCTCGCTGTTCCTCTGGGCTGGCTTCATGATGTTGGAGCCGGGCGAGGCACGCGTGGTGATGTTCTTCGGCAAGTATGTCGGCACGTTCACGCGCACAGGCTACTATTGGATTAACCCCTTCACGACGACCAAGAAGCTGTCGCTGCGCGCCCGCAATCTGGATGCCGAACCCATCAAGGTGAACGACAAGGAGGGTAATCCCGTGATGATCGGCCTCGTGCTCGTCTGGCGCTTGAAGGACACGTATAAGGCCTTGTTCGAGATTGACTCTCAGACGATGGCAGCCAGTGGCGGTACTCAGGCCGCAGGTATGGATGTGAAGTCGATGATGGCCGCCTTCGAACGCTTCGTGCGTGTGCAGAGCGACGCTGCTTTGCGTCAGGTGGCTGGGCAGTACGCCTACGACGACACCGAGTCGCGCTCCGATGATATCACGCTTCGCAGCGGCGGTGAGGAAATCAACGACCAGCTGGAAGCCAAGCTGACAGATCGTCTGGCTATGGCCGGCATCGAGGTCGTGGAGGCACGCATCAACTACCTGGCCTATGCTCCCGAGATTGCTGCCGTGATGCTACGTCGCCAGCAGGCCACCGCCATCATCGCTGCCCGCGAGAAGATTGTCGAGGGTGCCGTATCAATGGTCAAGATGGCGCTCGACCAGCTCTCAAGTCAGGACATCGTCCGCCTCGACGACGACCGCAAGGCGCAGATGGTGTCCAACCTCCTCGTCGTGCTCTGCGGCGAAGACAATGCCCAGCCCATCGTGAACACGGGTGCATAGCCTCTAAACAAACGGCACCCCTATAGGTCGGTGCAGAGCTTCTGCTCCACAGGGTTCGCGTTGATGCCCCAGAGGATGTTGCGGAGGGTGTCGAACTTCATCGCTGAAAAATGAAAACTCTATCTTAGGTCCACAAATTTGACGGGCTTGCGGCTCTTGGCGGGAAAGTTGCGGCGCTGAATCTCGTCGGCTGCAAGGAGCTCGATGTTAGGGGCTACGCGGATGCGGGAGCGGAAGCGGTCTTTGAGATCCTTGATGGTGTCGAAAGAGGGAACGTACTTAAGGCCCACGCAGACATCCACCTGATCGGTGCCTGCTGCTGAGGTGCGGACATAGACGATGTAGTTCTGCACGTAATCGGTGTTGTCGAGGACATCGTTGATGGCAGGTGGATAGAGGGTGGTGCCCTTGAGCTTGATCATATTGTTCTTGCGCCCCACGAGCGGGGTGAGACGGTAGCTCCAGCGGCCACACTGACACTGCTCAGTGCGCTTGGCAGCGATGTCACCCGTGCGGAAGCGCAGCAGTGGCATAGCCTCCACGCCGAGGGTGGTGATGACAATCTCGCCCGCTTGTCCGTCGGGCACAGGTTGATCATCCTCACCGATGATCTCCACAATGATAAGCTCCGGATGGACGTGTCCTCCCTGCCCGTACTCGCACTCCGAGAAGGTAGCACCCATCTCCGTGCTGGAGTAGGTGGCGAAGAGCTCCACATCCCATTTATCCTTGATGCGGCGACCGAGGAGGTTGAGGTTGAAGTCCTGATCGCGCAGCCCCTCGCCGATGCCTATGATGCGCCGCACACTGCTGTTGCGATAGTCAATGCCGTGTTCCTCAGCATATTCGATGAGGTGGAGGATGAACGATGGCACACACATGATGGTGTCGGGATGGAGACGCTGGATGGTGTCCCACTGGAGTTCAGGAATGCCGTTACCGACGCGTATGATGCTGGCTCCGAGCTTGCGTATGCCAAGGAAATAGGCGAGCCCCGCCATGAACCGCTTGTCGATAGTGGTCATGAGTTGCAGGATGTTACCCGGTCGCAGGCCAGCGCAGGCGAAGGATTTCCGCTCGTTGTAGGCGAGACGGTCGAGGTCGGCATCCGTACAGCCGAAGGTGACGGGTTCGCCGAGCGTACCGCTGGTGGTGATGTAATCCACGATCTTCTCCTTGGGGCAGCAGAGGAAGTCTTTGTTGTAGAGCTGCAGGTCGCGCTTCTCCGTGAAGGGCAGTTGCTGCAAGTCCTCCAGCGTGCGGATGGTGGCTGGGTCGATGTGCTCGTGCTCGAACATACGCTGGTAGTAGGGCGAGTGGTTGGCAAGGTATTCGATAGCCGTGCGCAGCTTCTCCTCCTGAAAGGCTTTTATCTCTGATGGGAGGCGAAACTCGATATCGAGGGAAGCCTCTGCCCCCACCCTCCCTATTAGAGAGGGAGCAGATACAATCGTGTTGTTGTCTTGTATTGATGATGACATATTTTTCGTTATTTCGATATTTCGAGGTTATGGGAGCGTATTTTTCAGCCACTCCATGAACGTCGCCAGCCAATGCTTGGTCTCCGACGAGAACTTGGAGGGGTTGCCGCCAAAGCCATGACCGCCAACGCGATACTGAGTATAGAGATGGGGGATATGGGCGGCGGTGAGGGCACTGTCGAGGAGCTCGCTGTTCTGGTATTTGACGATGGGATCATCCACGCAGTTGAGCAGGAAGACGGGGGGGCAGTCGGCAGGGATGTGCATCTCCAAGGACATGGAGTCACGCATCACCTGGCTGCGCTTGCGGTATTCGCCGAGCAAGGCACGACGGCTGCGCTTGTGGACGTAGGGCTTGTGCATCGTCACGACAGGGTAGATGGGAGCCACGAAGTCTGGACGCAGGCTGACGCTGTGCTCGATGCCAAGAGGCGCAAGAAAATCCGTGGCAGCGTAGGAGGCGGCACTCATGACGAGGTGTCCGCCAGCGGAGAAGCCCATAGCTCCAACGCGATGGGGGTTGATGCCGAAATCAGCGGCATTCTCGCGGACGAGCTGTATGGCGCGCTGCAGGTCGCTGATGGCATCGGGATGGCGATGGCCGCGCGAGATGAGGCGGGTGTGGAAGATGTAGGGGCCTATGCCCTGCACGCGGTACTTCAGAACGAATGCAGCGATACCCTGCGACTGCAACCACTCGGCAACAAGTGTGCCTTCAGATTCGTAGTCGTGCCAACAGTAGCTGCCGCCTGGGCAGACGATGATGGCGGAAGACCCACCGCCGGAACCTTCGGGAGAGCCCTCGGAAACAGTAACGGAGGGGAGAGCTGACGCGTTGGAGGGGAGATAGGGGACGAGGGTGACGCTTTTGGCGCGGACGGGCGTGCCTTCCCAGATGCGGATGGGAGGAGGAGCGGCTATAGAGGCTAAAGAAGCTATAGAAGCGACGAGGAGTGCGAGGAAGGTTTTCAAGGGGCAGTAGGGTTATTTGAGGATGCGGTGGACTTCTTCGGTGGGGAGCTGCGTGTAGGCCGGACGCTCGCCACTGAAATCGACACGGAAGTATTCTTCGTCGTAGAAGGAGAGCTTCGAGTTGGTGTTGGGGGTACACTCAAGGTAGATGATGTCATTGAGGTTGAGACCTTTGGCCTTGCAAATCTGCTCGGCGAGGCTGCGACCGGCGTAGGTGACGCTGGTGCCAGGGTTCTCCTGGTACATCTCAGTGACGATGACATAGGTCTGGCCTTCGATATGGCGGATCTTCAGTCCACAGGCAGAGGGCATATCCCACTGTCCAAGGAACTCAAAGATCTCATCGTAATACTCTTTTGGAACTTTCATAATTTATACATTTACGTTGCGTTTGGAGCGATCGACAATGCGCCCGAAACTCTGGTTGATGAGACGGCGGTCACGTGGGCGATAGGTGCCTTCATTCATCTCGCGCAGAGCGACTTGGCAGAAGAGGTTGAACATCTTAGCCTCCTGCGACTCGTCCTTGTAGAAGCTTGCCCAGGCGTAGTCGTAGAGCTCTTGCAGGCGTTCGGGCGACATGTGCTTGGGTTGGAACACGACCTGTCCGGCATTGTAGTGGTTCCAGTCGAAGTCAAAGATACGGCCCTGACGCAGGAGGTCGTCATAGCCCTTGGTGTGGGGGAAGGGTGTCATGACGGTGAACTCCGCGAGGTCGAGGTCGATCTCTCCGAGGAAGTCGATGAGGCGTTTGATGTCATCCTCCGTCTGGTTGTCGAGGCCGAGCAGGATGGTGCCTTCGACGCCTATGCCGTGGTCGTGGTAGCGCTTCACGCGTTCCTTAATATAATCGCTGGTGTCATAGACCGCCTGATAGACATACCACGCCCCCGCCTTAGCGGCAAGGTCGAGGATCTCGGGGTCGTCCTCGATGGTGTGGCTGATCCATTTCTTCTTCAGGGGTGCTATGGCCTTGAAGAGCTCGCGCTCCCATTCCTTATTCTGCGCCAGTGAGTTATCGACGATGAAAAGACGGTTGTTGTCGATGCCCGCCATATCCTCGACCACCTTGTCGATGGGACGCGGACGGAACTTACGACCACCGAGATACGAGACGGCACAGGGATAGCAGCTGAAGCGGCAGCCGCGACTGGCATGGAAGAGATCCACCATAGGCACGCCCTTATGATTGTAGAGATCACGCTTGTAGAGATCGCGACGGCAGGGGCCTACGTCCTCGATGGGCGGCATCTGACCCATGTAGTTATAAACCTTCTTGAGCTCACCGCGCAGGAAGTCCTGCATAACCTGTTCCATGCGCCCTTCGCTCTCCCCAAGGAAGAGACTATCGACGTGCTTCACCATGTCCTCGGCGTGGAGCATCGATGAGATACCGCCTGCCATGACCTGCTTGCCACGACGGTGGTATTCGTCGGCAATCTCCCAGCCGCGCTTGACCTGCGTGGAGAGCATCATCGAGAGGGCTACGATGTCACAGGGCTCGTCGAAGTTGATCTCCTCGACATTCTCATCCGTGAACGAGACATCGACATACTCCGGCAGTGTGGCGGCGAAGGCCACAGGTCCGTGAGGCGGAAGGTTGAAAGTCGTCTGCCCGCGCAGCTTCTGCCACTTCGGGTAGATGAGCTTCATTTTGATGGTTTCCATCTCGTTGATTTACTATTTTACGATTTACAATTTACATTTTTTGTGTTGCAGAAGTCATTGATCTTATTCACAATAGTGTTTAGACCAAAGATGCACTCGGCAGTGTTGATGGCCGTGAGGGGTACACCGCAGATACCGTGGAGGTTGACGCACTGCCCTGAGAGCAACAGGTTGTGCAAACGGGTGACGGGAGCGATGAGCGTGCGAGCTGGATCGAGGCCGTCCTTGCTGTAGCCGTAGAGTGCTCCCTCGGGCGAGGCGTAGTAATCGCGGATGGTGAGGGGCGAGGCAGTGTAGTAGTTCTTGATACAGCTGCGGATGTCGGGGAAGATGCGCTCCAGCTTGCCGATGATGCGCTCTGCCTGCTCGCGCTTCCAAGCCTCGTAGTCGGCACCACGACGACCAACGGTGGTGTTTTCCCACTTGCGCACCTGATCGTAGCGCATGAGGCAGTTGATGGTCATGCGCACCGCCCACGGCCCTTGATTCTCAGTGGGTGGCGTGAGGTACATAAGACCGCGTGGCCAAGTATCAGGGTCGTACTCATCGTGGTTCCAGATCTGACCGTAGTCATCCTGAATGTATCCCGTGTGGTTGATGTAGGGGAAGCTGTCTGGCTTGAAGGTCAGGTAGAGGATGAATGCCGAATAGGTGACAGGGGCTTCGGTGAGGCGGGTGACATAGCCGCGAGGCAGCGCACCCTCGGGCAGCAGTGGCAGGAGCGTCTTCAGGTGGATCGTGGAGATATAGTAGTCGGCACGGAAGACAGAGCCCGCAGCCGTCTCGACGCTCTCAATCTGCTTATCCACGACACGGATAGCACTGACAGATTGATTGGTCAGCACCTCGCCGCCGTGCTCGTAGATGACGCTGGACAATAGCTCTGCCATGTGCTGACTGCGCCCACGGAAATGATATTGTCCATTGATGTAGAGCACATTGATGAGAGCATGGATGTAAGCAGGCGTATGTCCGGGAACGCCACCATACATGGGATTCATGTACGCTAAGAGATCGCGCAGACGAGGATCTGTGATGAAATCTGCGATGAACTCATTGGCAGGCTGCATGAAGCGTTCGCTGTGGACGGTGAACACGCTGGCCGTGGGACGCAGGTAGAAGATATCGACCTCCTCAGTGAGGTCGTAGCAGGCCTGCAGATAGCGGTGGATGTTCTCCGCTTCGGCAGGAAAATAACGGCAGAGCGCAGCGGTGAACGCCTCGCGACCTTGCGGCAGACGGTAGTTGTCGCCAGTGGAGAGGTAGGTGACTTCGTCCATGCAATCCATGTCGCAACGCTCGATGCGCAGCTGATCCATGATACCCAAATACTCGAAGATACGTCGCACGGAACCGCCCTCGGACAAGCCGCCGAGGATGTGCATACCCGTCTCGTAGTATCTGCCTTGGCGGGTGAAGCTCTGCAGGCCACCGCCTATGTTTTGATTCTTCTCCAAGACACGCACACGGAAGCCTTCACGTGCCAGCAGGGCACCTGTGACCAAGCCTCCGAAGCCGCCTCCTATGATTAATGCACTTTTCATTGATTAGCCTTGATGATCTGCTGATAAAGGTACTCCGTGCCAAGCAGGTCGGAGCATGTGACCACTGTCCCCACCAGCACGCCAAGTATGCCGTGCGAGTTGATGTTCTGACCCGTCAGGAACAAACCGGGCAGCTTCGTGCGCTGTGGCACGTGGCACGAGACGCCGAGTGTGATGTCGCGGGCGATGCCGTAAGCACTGCCTGCCGGGGTGCCTGTATAGTCGAGATAGGTGAGGGGGGTCGAGGTATAGTAGTGATGAATGGTTTGACGAATGTTGGGGAAAGCCTGTTCGACGCTGTCGATGAGACGCTCGGCACGCTGACACTTGAAGTGTTCGTAGTCCTCGCCGCGATGCCCGACGCTTGTGCCCATCCACGGCTCCATCTCCTCGAAGCGCATATAGCTGAGGATGACGCCGGCACGGGCAAAACGGGGAAGTGCTGTTCCCGACAGTTCTTCATCGGTTTTTTCCTCATGCCTGAAATGCATATAGAGATAGCCGCGCGGCCAGTCCTCAGCGGTGTAGTCCTCGCAGTCCCAAGGTGAAATGTCCTGACGGTAGCCGTAGTAGTTGCTGTTCATGTACGGCATGGCACCCTCCTTGAAGTCGAGATAGACAGAGAAGATGCCGATGGTGTTGGGCAACGAAGCCATACGCTTGCGGAAGGCAGGACGGATGAGCGGGGTGTCGGTCATGGCCAGCGTCGGCACAGGATGGATGGCGCTGATGACGATGTCTGCGTCGTAGCGGTTGCCGTCAGCTGTCTCAACTCCCGTGACTCCAGCGTCGTTGGACAGGATCTTAACCACCTTCTGCCGTGTCAGCACCTTGCCACCGAACTGCTCCAGCTTGCGCTGCAAGGCTTTTCCGATGTGGTCGCTGCCGCCTACGACGCGGAAACTGCTCTGGTTGTAGAAATCGACGATGAAAGCATGCGTCGAGAAGGGCGTCTTGTCGCGCTGGGCGGCATAGAGCGGGAGATTACCCACGAGAACGTCGCGCAGCTTAGGATCGCTGATGTGACTCTCGATGACCTCGTTGATGCTGCGCAGCTGGTATTCGGTGTTGATGGCGTTGTCCGCATTGCGGGTGTCGAGAGTATGCAGGCTGGAGGCCTGTGCCACGCGTTCCACACACTCCACGTAGCGACGTATGCCCTCTGCCTCATGGGGAAAGTAGTGCGTCATCTGAGCGATGAAGGCGTCCTTGCCATTGGGGAAACGGTATTCCTCGTCGCCCAAACGCACGATGTCGTAAGCCTCGTGGTCGAGTTCGCCCAGAGTAATGTCATCGATGTCCAAGAAGCGGAGCAGGCGGTGGAGCGTCTGACCCGGCTTGGCACTGCCGATGAAGTGCATTCCCGTCTCGAACTTCACGCCGCGACGCGAGAAGCACTGCAGACAGCCACCTATCTGTGCCTCCTGTTCGAGGAGGGTTACATCGAAGCCCTCGCGAGCGAGTACAACGCCCGTCGAAAGGCCTCCAAGGCCACTGCCTATGATCAGACAACGTTTCATGATGGGACGATTCTACGATTTGACCTCGAAGGTGAGGTTGGGACATTGAATGTTGATATGGCGTGCCACGTCGATCTTCTCAGGATCGGGATCTGTGGCCACGACCTGCACATCAGGATGCACGAGGGCAAAGACGTAGGCCAGCTCGCCCTGTCCACAGTTCGTGATGCGATGCTCTGTGCCGCCGTTCCAGTTGTCGATTTCTTCGGCATGGGTCAGGATGTCCTTGAGACGACGCTTGGCCTCACTCGTCACGCTACGTACTTTATAGAGATACTGGTAGCGGACGTAGGGCACGACGGCAGCTGTTTTCTCCTGCTCCCGACGCAGTTCGGCGATGTGGTCGATGAAGAAGCGACGCAGCTGATTGGTCAGGGCGAGTGTCTCCGTCGCGGCATATTCCTCTGGCGTGATGCGCTTGCCGATCTCCATGTGCATGTGACCACGAGCCAACATGAAGCTACCCTTGGACAACACAGGTCCAAGACCCGTCAGGAACACGGGCAGGATATCGACACCATATGCCTTAGCCATGTGGAAAGCCCCCTGATGGAAACGATGAACCTTGAAATCCACGGAGCGCGTGCCCTCAGGGAAGGTGACGATGCTGTAGCCACGACGCAAGAGGTCTGAGACATGATCATGGATATGATCCATGCCTTCGCTGACCGGATAAAACTCTGCCGCACGCAGGATGAGGCCGTACAAGGGATTCTTCCAAACCCATTCCTTGGTGAGGATGACGACCTTCGGCGCAATGCTCAGCACAGCCATCAGGTCGAGCTGCGACTGATGGTTGGCTATAATGATGGCCGGACGCTCCAACTTCTCGCCGTAGGGGTTGCTGACGGAGAATGATGTGCCAGGGACGTGGTGGATATTGAAACGGGCTATGCCGCAGAGCGTGCGATGGAAGAAGAGTTTCTTCGACTCGGTGTAACGTCCGAGGTGGCTCCACAGGAAGGCAAAAATCTGATAGAAGAAAGAAACGACGAGAAAATAAATGCCAATTGCCAACGAGAAGAGAAAACGCTCCAACGTCAGTGGAACACGACGCAGCTTGTCGCCCTCGCGAGTAATCCAACGATAGACCAACGGTGGTAGATAGAAAGCCATCAGCACAACCGTGAACATGCCCACAATGACCACCTCGGCCAGCGAACGCATAGCAGGATGACGTGCAAAGATGAGTGTACCGATGCCGATGAACATGATCAGTGCGGACAGCGCAACGCTGTTCTTGTAGCTGCGCAGAACGGGGCGACCATAGGTGTGCTCATAGATAAGACCGTCGGTGATGAAGATGGTGTAGTCATCGCCTTGACCAAAGATGAAGGTGGCGAGGATGATGTTGACGATGTTGAACTGGATGCCGAGCAGCTGCATGAGACCTAAGATCCACACCCAACCCACAGCCAAAGGTAAGAAGGAGAGGAGGCTCAGCTCCATGCTACCGAAAGAGAGCCACAGGAAGAAGAAGACCACGAATCCACAAACGAAGCCAATGTAGTTGAAGTCATCGGAAAGGGTCGTGGCCAAGGTGCTCTGCACGTCGCTGCTGTCAAAGAGGAAGCCTTGTCCCTTCAGCCGCTCGCGCCAGCTGTCTTTCTCGACTGTGGTCATCGGCTCGTCGCAGCTGACATAGTTGACAACGCGCTGCCCGGTGCCATCGGCAGCGGCAAGGACATACTGACCTCCCACAATGTCGGTGAGGGGAGCGAAATGGTCGTAGGGCTGAGGAGTCAGCTCCGTTTCTATCAGCGCAAGGAAAGGTGCAAAAGCCTGAGCGGAAAAGCCATAGCGTGCTCCCTCGCTCACTAAGGACTGACGGATCAGCACACCATGACGCTCCATCAATTTCTGCCAAAGGGCTATGGAATGACGCTGGCTATTCGTGGAGGGTACGATGTGCTGCAAACCCTTCACGCGCAGTCCCTCGCTGCGGAAACTGTCTGCCATCTGCTCTGCACGATAGAGGGCACTGTCCATCTCAGCAGCCTCAGCGACAGCTAACACGCCCGATCCTGACGCCGACTCCAATCCGATACCCAGCAGCGAGACATTCTCCCGCTGGGCAGGAGTCATGTAGTTGATGTGCTGGAGATTGGTGTCAAAGGTGGTGTGAAGGCTGAACCAGAAGAGGATGCAGGTGATGAGGGTCATCGCCAAGAAGAACCAGCCGGAGCGCGTCCAGATAGCGAGACAAGGCACACGGTGCAACGGCATCATCGACAGGAGGTCACGCGAAGGGCCATGAGCAGCACGGGGACTGCGATGTCCGATGAGCACAGGCAGGAACACAAGCACGAAGAGAATGGTGCAGAAAAGCACCAGAGCACCCATCATGCCGAGATCCTTCATCGCCTCAGCATCCATCCAAGCCAGACATGCGAAGGCACTGACGGTGGTGATGTTGCCCGTGAGCAATGGCGGCACCATGTCGGAGAGAGCCTTGCGGCGGTCAGGCTCATGGCGCAGGTGGTCGAAGAAGTGGAGGGGATAGTTGGCTGCGATGCCGATCAGCACCGATCCTGTGCCGAGCACAATCACAGAGAGCTGGTGGTGGTAGAAGCCCATGATGGCGATGGCGATGGCATAGCCTGTGGCAATGGACACCACCATCCAGAAGATATCACCTATGCGGCGGAAGACATACCAAAGGAGAAGGCTGATGAGGATGATGCTCAAGATGCCTGCCATAACGCCGTCGTTGCGGATGCGGTCGGCATTGCTCACCGCGATCAGCGGGCCGCCGATGGCCGCCATACGCACTGACGGATGCTGCGCTTGCAGTTGCTCAAAGGTTCGTTCGAGAAGGGTGTTCAGATGACGGTTGTTGCCGCTCTCGCTATAGCCATAGGGGCTCACCACGAAACCAATGCCCGCCTGATGATCGGGAGTGAAGATATAACCGTCCTCGATGACATAGCTCACATTGTCGCGCAACGTTTGCAACCGCCCTAAGATGGGAGAAAACAGATGTAGCGGGTCTTGCTGGATGGTCGAAGCGATGAAGCCAGCTGATGGCAGCAGCAGCGCCTGATGGTTGTCCTCCATAGCAGTAGCAATGTAGCCGGGCATCGAGAGCAGGCTATCGGCACGACGGTAGTCATCGTCGGTCAGGAGCAATGGAGCATTAACATGGATGAAGGAGATCATGTCTGCCACAAGCGACTCGTCAGTTTGCATCTGCAGTTCCTGGATGACACCTGCGGTATCGACCTGATGAAGGACGCTTTCGAAGTCAGCCATAGCAGCGATGATGGAATCCATGCGCTCCTCATCGCTTACTGCAGGTGCCGAGGTGATGATGACAATGCGGTTCTGCTCGCTGATGCTCTGATAGACGGAGCTGTAGCGTGCAGATAGTTCGTCGGAAGTGAGGAAATCACCAATGTCCTCCTTCAACTGGATGCGTGAGGCAAGGAAAGCAGACACCAACAGCAAGCCTATCCATAGGATAAGCATCGGCCAGCGGCGGTGTGAGAACTTGTCGTAAATCCAGAGGAACGGGGACATTATATTGAATGAAAAGTGAAAATTAGAGGCTGAAGAGCTTGTGGAGGAGCATACGGGGGCCGCCATAGAGGATGGCGAGGAAACAGAGGATGGTGTTCAGGCAGGTGATGCGCAGGAAGTCCAGCGTAGGACGGAAATGCGTGACACGTTCCTCAGGTGAGGGATAATAGACGCGGACTGGAACGGGAACGATAGGTGTGCCACGCCAAGCGGTGAACACCAAGAGTTCCAGTTCAGCCTCGTAGCGGGCTGTGAGGATACGCAGGCCACCAATACCGTTGAGCGGATAGAGACGGAAGCCTGTCTGGGTGTCAGGTATGCGACGCAGCGTCTGCACCGTGAACCAGAAGTTGCTGAACTTATTGGCAAAGACACTACCACCAGGCATATTCTCGTCATCGAACCCGCGACTACCCACAATCAGCGCATCAGGCTGCCGGCGCGAGGCTTCAATCAGCAGAGGGGCATCCTCGGGGAAGTGCTGACCATCGGCATCGAGTGTTAGTACGTGCGTACACCCGTGCGCCCGCGCGTACAAAAAACCCGCCTTGAGTGCTCCTCCCTTACCACGGTTGTCAGCATAGCTCACCATTTGGAAGCTCACCTCTTTGCTAAGTGCCTGAAGACGAGCAAGTGTATCGTCAGTGCTGCCGTCGTTGACCACTATGACATCCGGCCACACCGCTGCACTGCGACGTACGACATCACAGACCGTATGGGCATTGTTGTATGTGGGGATGAGTATGGTCAGTTTCATGGGCAGTGCTATTGTTTGGATGACAGAACGAGGTTCATCTTCGTGAACGAGACATCCCCTCCCTTCAGCATACAATGCACGCTGTAGCCGCTGTCGGTCGCCTGGATGCGTGAGAGCTGAATGTCTATCGTGGCATTGTCGATGGGCGAGATGATATTCATATATTTGATGTTATTGATATGCGAGACACGCAGCGGCTCACCCTTCATACTGGACATCAGTTCCTCAATCATTCTCATCTGGCAGACTCCAGGCGTGATGGGATTGCCTGGGAAGTGAGCCTTAAAAATGTAATGGTCAGGATTCAGCGTGACCGTATATGTTGCCGCCGTGTCGCTTATCTGTGAAGCCATCACGCGGAAAAATTCGTCCAAGAGTTTCATGGTGCTGTCTGTTCAGGGAGTTGTTCGAAGGAATAAGTGATGCCGTATCTACGGTCGTGCAGAGTCATGGAGTCTGGCAGATGAAGGTCGAGCGACCGTTTCCTGCCGAGCTTGACATCCTTGTCAGCCGCCAGCACTTTCAGGTCAGCGCGCAGCACCTTGCGGATGTACCAGCGATCCATGGGTTTCATGACGTTGAACACTTTCACCTTGTTGTTTTTACACTCGAAATCGAAGGCGCGAAGTCCAAACTCGTTCACGACTGTGCCAACCAACCCAGCATCGGTCTTGCGTACGATACAGATGGCTGTCAGCGTCATGGAGCCGCGCTCCAGGGTCATACTCCACTGCGCCCGTTCGTTGCCGGAGAGCAGGAACGGGTGTGTTTGTTGCGCCTTAAGCGGCAGTATGCCACTACAGAGGCAGAGGATGATCCAAAGAATATGTCTTCGCACAGTTTGTCTGATTCTTAAGCTTTTTCCAAGAGGGTGAATGTGTAGTCCTTATCGCCGCTCAGATTCATCACCAAGAGGCGTTCGAGCTGATCGGGGCATCTGAACCCAGGGACGAGCATCGTCTCAGGAACCATCTGACGATGAAGCAGATGAGCTGCTGCATAGACACCGAGTCCGTAGGCACTGTAGCTCTCGCCAAAGATATTTTTGTACTGCAACAGGGTGGGCCGACCTGAACGCGAGAGGATATCCACCACAGGTGATGTCTCCTTAGATATAAAAGGTGTCACGATGGCATCGACATCACCGATTTCATTGGCAATACGCTCAATGGTCTCACCCGAAGGACGATAACAACGGCGAACGAGCGACAGACGACAAAGCGCATCGACGGATGGTTGGGCATCGAGCATCAGGCTGACAGCCGTCTCACCTGCCACTTGTCCTGGCTGCCCCAGATAACCTGCCTTGCGGAGCAGACCAAAGTACTGGGGTGTCATCTCGTCATGTCCACCGACAAGTGCCGTGCGGATGCGCCCAAGCTGGAGTTGCATCCAAGCATCCTCCAGAGCGCAGTCGAAGGATGCTTCCTTGTGGGCGTAAGTGGCATTGTAGCCGTGAGAATGTGTGTGGATGCTGACGAGGGAGCTGATGGTGTTGTGCGTCGATTGCATAAAAGGCGTGGGCTTACAGTTCTCCTCGCCCTCTGTGCAGAGGTGCATCAACAAGATCTCTGTGTTCTCAATACATCCGAGTCCCGTGCCCGTGATGATGGCATCGGGATGTTCCACTCCACTGACTTTCATTGCCGTCAACGAAGTCGCCAAGGCGCGCTTGAGCAGCTTGCCCATACGACGCGACTCACCTGGAGAGAGCCACTGCTTGAAATCGACGTCAAGCGAGCGCACATAGGGTTCCTCATAGAGGATGGGCGATTCCATCCACGCCTCACTGAGTCCTTCCTGAATGGAGACCTGAGTAGCGGCGGTGATGAAGATGGGAGCCTCTACACCCACCCTCCCTGCTAGGGAGGGAGCAGAATGTGTTAAGCGGGCGTCCGCGTTGTGCGGGTGACCTAAGACTAATGAACTGTCATTGCCGCCGAAGCCGAACGAGTTGCAGAGGACGTGACGCAGAGGACGCTGCGGCGTAGGATCCATGACGGGCGTGATGCCGTCGGGCATCTGATGCTTCCATCCGAGGTTCACGGGCAGGAACTGCTCCTGCAATGCCAACAGACAGATCACCGTCTCGATGCTGCCAGATACGCTGGTGGTGTGTCCTGTGAACGACTTGGTGCTGCTGACTGGCGGCAGTGCATCACCGAACAGGCGCATCATTGCCTGACTCTCGCTGGAGTCGTTGTTGGGTGTGCCTGTGCCGTGGGCATTGATGTAGTTGATGTCCGAAGGTTGAAGACCAGCATCTGTCAGTGCTTCCTTCATCGCCAAAAACGCTCCTTCGCCATCGGGCGAGGATGCCGTCTGGTGGTAGGCATCGCAGGCATTGCCATAACCTTCGAGCACTGCGATGGGTTTCACACCGCGCCGCTGTGCAGAAGCAGCAGTCTCGATGACCAGGAAGGCTGCGCCTTCGCCCAAGTTCAGACCCGCTCGCGTCTCGTCGAACGGACGACATTGCTCCTCATCGAGAATCATCAATGAGTTGAAGCCGTTGAGATGGAACTTGGTGAGACATTCGCTACCGCCGACAACAGCTATCTCATGAAGACCGCTACGAAGCACATTGGCTCCGTTGATGATGGCATTGGCTGCCGACGAACATGCGGTGGAGAGCGTCGAAACAGAGGCAAAGGGGCCATAGTAATCGGCTGTGCCTTCGGTCGATGCGCCACAGTCGTGCTGCGAGATATAGTCGTTGTGAAGGTCGTTGTGGAGGAAATCAAGGTAGTACTGCTCACTCATGTCCATACCGCCCACGGTGGTCGCGAAGACGAAAGCAGCCTGTGCGCGATCCTCATCTGTCAGCTGCGCCTGTTCCAAGGCTTGTCCTAAAGCCATGATGCCCATGAGTTGCGTGCGTGTGCGCGGCTGTCCCTCAGGAATACCTAAGCGAGCGGCCATCTCATCGGTAGATATCTGCACTTCAGCCACAGGAAACTCGCAATGGTCGGTCTTCAGGAAACGAAGCGCACCAATGCCCGTCTTGCCTGCACGCAACGACGCCAAGGTTTCGGAACAATCCAAACCTATGGCGGAGACTATACCCATGCCTGTAATCAGGATCGGCTCATTCATTGGACAATATTTCGTTTTTTCAATGGGACATTATTCTCAATCAGACGCGATTGACAAAGCTTACTTGGTTCGATTCTCGCTGATGAACTGTGCCATCACGCTGACGCTCTTGAAGATCTCCTTGCCTTCAGCAGGATTCTTAAGCTTGATGCCGTACTCTTTCTCCATCATGACGATGAGCTCCAGAGCATCGATGCTGTCCAGACCGAGTCCTTCGCCAAACAGAGGAGCGTCGTTTTCGATGTCTTCAGGTGTGACGTCTTCGAGGTTGAGCACCTCGATGATTTTTCCTTTGAGATCTTGAATCAATTCTTCCATAATGAAATGAGTTATTAGGTTTGTGAGTTGTATGTTAGCGTAATGATTGGCGCATCACATAGAGCTGGGCCAGGAAGTGGTCGCCATCCTGATAATCAATCCAGCCGATGAGAGCGGATGTGGTCTGAGGATCCTGAAAAGTAAGGTGTTCCAATAGGTGAAGCCGTTCTCTCTCATCGACATCCTCTTCGAAGAGATACATCGATGTCTCGCCGACGTATTGATTGCGGATAGCGATCTCGCCCGTGACGATATTCGGCAACGTATAGACGAATACGGCAGGGCTGGGAAAGAAGTTGTCGCCCGGCATGATGGTCGATTCGTAGTGACGGTCTGTCGAGAGGCAACCGCGAGAGGAGGCGAGCACGATAGCCCGATCCTCACGCACTTCGAAGCGCTCTTCCACCAGAGACTGAAGCAGGAGTTCCGAGGCGACAAATCCCAGGCGACAGAGCGAATCCATCTTGAAATACTTGGGATAGTCGGCATGGCTGTTGCGATAACACTCTGTGAGAAGCGCATCACCTGTCTTGGTCGTCGGCAGAACCTGACCGTTGAGGGTAACAGAGGTGGGGGTAACAGTGATAGAAGCGATTGTCTCTATAGCACCAGTAGTGGATGTAACTTCAGTAGTGGATGAAGCCCCTCCCTGCTTCATGCGAATCGCCGCATTGCAGCCACCGAAGCCGCTGATGAGCTTCACGAACGACTGCTTGTCTGTTGTTCTGTCGGTTGAGGCCACTAAGACAGGTCGGCTTACGCCCAACTCGTCATCGTAGCCTAAGGTGGCCAGCACGGTGTGATCAGCTGTGGCCTCCATTGCCATGATCGTTTCAAGAAGACCGGCAGCACCCATCGTGTGACCGTAGTAGCCTTTGAGGCTGTTGATAGGGACATCGATGAGACCAGCTCGCTCGACGGCGATACTTTCCATCTCATCGTTGTAAGGGGTGGCTGTGCCATGAACACTGACGAAAGCCAAGTCATCGGCTTTGGCCTCGCTCATGACGGCGCGCAAAGCACGATAGCTGCCTTCGCCTGTTCGCGAAGGACCGCTGATATGATTGGCATCGTTGCGGATGGCACCTGCCTGCAACGTCCAGTCATCGGACGCTACTTCATCAGTCAGCATAAAGATGATGCTGGCTGCTGCTTCGCCAACGTTCAGCCCTTCGCGGTTCTTGCTGAAAGGACGACAACGTTCGGGCGAAAGGGCGTGGAAGCTCTGGAATCCGCTCACGATGAAACGGCTCTGTGCCTCAACGCCACAGACAATAGCGTAACGGCAGAGTCCGGCTGCCAACGCACGCTGGGCAACCACCTGCGCACACACGCCACTCGTGCAGGCATTGCTAACCACGAGGGGGCGTTTGGTGAGACCTAACTGACGGGCTATATCGTCTGCCATAGCGCCTAAGCGCACTGCTGCCTCGTCATCACCATTGATCAAATCAACATTACCCTTGGTGGTACTGATGATGAGGAGTGTATCATCTGATGGGAGCGGCTGCGCCAATTGAGCCATAGCGCAACGGATGGAGTGCAAAGCCATATTCGTCGCCCTCGGTGATGCGATGGGCGTTGCAATCAGTCCCGCCATGAAATCCTCTGCCAGATTCCATTCCTTACCCGAATGGCAATGCACGGCAGAATGCCCCTCCTTGACGAGAAGGTAGTTGGCATGACTACCATCGGCAAGCGGGGTGAGGGCGTGATGGGCGATGACTTTGACTACTCTTGTTCCCATTTCTTTTTCCATTGCTCAAAAAAGGGAGGATTCTCCCACAGGAGCTTGTATGCTTTGTCCATGAACACCTGCACGCTGTGACCTGTCGTCAACAGACTCTCGTCGCGGGTGTCATAGATCTCATAGTCGTAGATAATCTTAGCGGCCTCGGTGGGACGGTAGGTAATCTCCACGCGCGGGCGCATACCATAGATAATTGGTCGCTTGTAGTGAAACTCCAGATCGACGAGTGGCGCATAGAAATCGTGCTCCACCATATCCATATAGCCGAAACCGAACTTGCGTCCCCATTCTTCACGGGCATCCTCGAAGTAGAGGGGATAGGAGCCATGCCATACGACGCCCATGGAATCGACCTCGCTGAAGCGGATCTCTATCTCTTTGGTGGCCTTTAACTCTTGCATAAGTGTTGAGGTTACGTGGTGATGGGGTCAGATTTGGGCATCGGTGTCACTGAGAGCTATCTTCATCTCTGCCCTGGCAATCACCTCGTCGCCAGAGCGCATTTCTGCATCGACGAGTGTCATCTTGAACACTTCCTCGCGAACGCGGATGCTGGTGGTCAACGTTTCGCCAACCTTGGGCAGACGCAGGAAGAACATATCCTTGACGGCTCCGATAAAGCCGAGCTTCACGTGTTCCTTATCGATGAGGTTCATGTAGCCCATGCGGACGGCACAGGTCTGAGCGACATTTTCCACCAGACCGCAAGCGGCCAAATGACCGTCCTCAACGAAGATGCAGTCCTCGCGCACGGTGAACAGTGTAGAGGTGCAGCCAGGCTCATAATCCACTACGCTGTCCACCATCACAAAGGGTGGACGCTGTGGCAAAAGCTCTAATATGGGGATATCTATCTTCATTGTTCTTCGCGCCAGAACTCATAGTAATTAAGCCATTGATAGGGATAGCGATGCAGAATGTCTGTGAGACGGTCTGCGTAAGCCTGTGCCAGCGCAGCAGCCTTCACGCGAGTGCTTGCATTCTTCAGTTCCTCGGGGATCTTCAGCTCATAGACGTAAGTGTGATAGGTCTTAACGCTTTCCTTCATGACAAAGGTGCAGAACACAGGGACATCACGTGAGGCGGCGAGGACATAAGGTCCCATGGGCAGGTCTGCCGTTGCTCCCAGCAGCTGGCAAGGAAACGTCTTATGCGAACCAAAGGTGCGGTCGCCGTGCATCGAGACTATCTCACCATCGGCCAGTGCACGATTCATCTCGAACACGTGATCCATGGTGCCGTCCGTCAGGATGAGCCTCAGGTTCTGGTGCTCAAAAATACGGGCTCGGTTCTCCATCACCGTACCTGTCTCGCCGCCAAAGACCAGCGCATTGATAGGCTTGTCCTCATGAGAAAGCATATAGCCTGCCAGCTCGAAGTTTCCTACATGAGTGCCAATCTGCATGAAACCGCCAGGTTTTTTGCAGAGTTCCATGAAGCGCTCCTGACCCTCGGTGACAAGGTTGAAACGCACACCACCGTAAAAAGCAAAACGATCGAGGATGATCTGTCCGAAACGGAAATGATTGACATAGACATCAAAGAATGACCGCAACGGATCATGCCCCACACGACGGCGGAAATAATGATACTGACTGATGTAGCCCTGATGGTTGAACAACATATAGAAGGGAACCACAAGAGCCATAATCGAATAGAAGAATGGCAGATTCATCCATCCGAGGCAGCGCACGAGGGCTCGATGCATCCAAGGCGTACCGTCCGTCGTGCCTTTCCACTGTGTGTGTTGCGGCTGATTCACGACCGTTTTATGCGACCTTGCTCTCGATATAGTCGCAGAACTCCTTCAGGGTGATGATACCAGCCATTTCTTCGGGCTTGATTTTAAAGCCGAAGTTTTTCTCCACGATGACCACGATGTCCACGAAGTCGAGGCTATCGACACCCATATCTTCCTTCAGGCGGGCTTCGGGAGCAATCTTTTCTTCTTCAATCTCCAGGTCTTCGATGAGGAATTCCTTCACCTTTTCTTCAATTTCTTGTCTTGACATGATGATAATTTACAAATTAACAATTTACTATTTACGATTGATTTTTCATTTTTCATTCCCCTCGCTCCCAAGGGGAGAGCTAAAGAGGGGACTTTCATCCTTCAACTTGCACACCATAATGCTGTGCCCCTGCCCTAACCCATCGTAGATGGTCTCCACTTCGAGTCCAGCCTCGTGGACATAGTTTTCCATGTCCTCGGTGTTGTACATCTTACTGTTGCCATTGGCGATGGCGGTGAAGTAGAGGCTGGTCATCGTGAGGCAGAAAGCTGCGGGCTCGAAACGCTGACGATCCCATAGTGTCTCCATGATGAAGATGCGGGTATCGGCGTTCATGGCATTCTTGGCACGCGTGAGGATGCTGATAATCTCCTCGCCGCTGAAGCAGTCGAGGAACTGGCTCATCCAAATGGCGTCCAAACCGCCTTCACGCTGAGGGAACAGGGCATTAGGGTCGAGTAGGTTAATGCCGTAACCTTTGATGCGCTCGGCACCAAGCTTGCCAAAGGTGTTCTCCTGCATCATCTTGATCTGCTGCGGAAGGTCGAGGATGGTAACTTCCACCTCCGCGTCGTGGCCCACGCACTGCAGTGCCCATTTGCCGGTGTTGCCGCCGACATCGTAGAGCGAACGGGTGTGGTACTTGCAGAAGACGATTTCCAGAGCCTCGGGGAAGGAGGTATCGGAGTAGAAATGGTCAAAACCAAACCAACTCTTCTGCACCTGCGGCGGCAGTTCGCTCAATGCCTCATAAATGGTGGGCCATGAGCCAAAGTGCTCCAGGCCAGCAGGACGACCTTCCTTCAGAGCTTCTTCCAAATGGAACCAACCTTCGTAGTTGACATCGTGATTAAAATTAATGTTCACGCGCGTGGCAAGGTCGTTCAGCAGAAACCATCCCGTCTTCGACAGCGTGAAACGATCGGTTTCGGTATCAACGAGGATGGTGCCGATGCATAGTCCCGCCTCCGTCAGACATTTTACGGCATAGTCGGAGAGACCTGTGCGTTGACATATCTCCTGCCGCGTCAGCCCCTCATCAGCGTCGCGCAACATATCGAGGATGCCAAACTTAATCATCAAGCGGGAAGCCTGAAAGACAACAGGCCCCCACGCGATGAATTCTGCCTTGGCTTGAGCCTCACGGGCCGACAGCCGTTCTTTAGTGTATGCCTTCTGCAAGGCAGGGAATAGTTTCATTTCCTATGGAATGGATGAAAGCTTGACTGATTACTTTAACTTGGCGATGCGCTTGCCCAGTTCACCGAAAGTGTCGTTGAAAGCACGGTCGGTGTTGAAAGCTGAACCGCCATCAATCTCGTCGATATCCACGACCAAGAGCTTTGAGCCGTCAGAGATGTCGGTGATGGTCAAAGTTCCCCATACACGGATACAGGGACCGACAACGAAGCCCATCGGGTTGATGAATTCATCGACCTTAGTCACCTTGATGGAAATCTTATACTTGGCATCTGCGGCCTTAGCGACGATGGGCACTTTCTCATTGCGCTCGCTGAACTCCTCAACGAAGCCTTCGTAGGAGATCTGCGTCTTTTTCGTCATATCGCCATACTTCTCCGTCAACGGCATCCTATCGTCGTAGGAAGCTCCGTCATAAGTGATTTCCAAAAGGGCTCCGCCTTCAGCGGTCTTGAAGAACTTCTTGTTGCCTTCCTTTACCTTAATCGGATTTGCGGCAAATACCACAATAGCTGCTACAGCCATCATAGCGGTCATAAGGAATCTTTTCATAATTGCTTGTGTTTAATGGTTTGTATTGCTTGTCTTTTTGAGACAAGGTAATTGGTATTTATATCTTCTTGAGAACTAATGCAGAGTTGGTGCCGCCAAAGCCGAAACTGTTGGAAAGGATGACATTTAGGTCGATGTCCTCAACAGGCTTGGGTGTGATGTTCAGTGTGGCAGCGTGTTCATCGGGATTCTCGAGGTTGAGGTTGGGCGCCACGAAGCGGTTCTGCATCATCAGCACGCAATAAACAGTCTCGCTGGCACCTGCCATCCAGCACTCATGACCCGTCAGTGACTTAGTCGAGCTGATGAGGGTTCGCTTGCCGCCAAAGAGACGGGTCAAAGCAATGGCCTCGAACATATCTCCCTGAGGTGTCGAGGTGGCATGTGCATTGACATAGTCGATGTCATCAGCCGTCACACCAGCATCTGTCATGGCACGCTGCATAGCCAGCATACTGCCATCATCGGAAGGCTGGGAGATACCACCGCCATTGGAGGAGAAGCCATAGCCGCAGACCTCAGCAAGGATGGTGGCTCCACGTGCCACGGCATGATCGTAGTCCTCGAGGACGAGGGCTGCTGCACCACCGCTGGGAATGAGACCATCACGATTGCGGTCGAAGGGACGGCTGGCCTTTGTGGGCTCGTCCATGCGTTTCGAAAATGTGCCGAGAGCATCGAAGGAAGCCATCGAGTAATAGTTGGTCTCCTGAGCACCACCAGTGATGATAACATCCTGCAGACCCTGCTTGATGAGCAGATAGGCAATGCCAATGCTATGGCTGCCGCTGGCACAAGCTGCGCTAACGGTGAAGTTAACACCACGCAGGTGGAAAATGGTCGAGAGGTTCATGTTCACCGTTGAGTTCATCGACTGGAAGATAAGACCCGACCCCAACAGCTGCGAGTCGTGTTTCTCGGCCATGATGTTGGCACTCTCGATGACGGGCTGTGCCGATGAATCGTTGCCAAAGATGACACCAACCTCGTTCTTCAACAGATAATCCTCGTCAATACCGGCACCCTCGAATGCCTCGCGCGTAGCCATGAAAGCGTATTCTCCCTCTTCGGGCAGACCAGCACGCAGGCGACGATGCAAGAGTTTCTTCAAATCTGGACGCGGCACGATGCCTGTCAAAGCACTCTGGTAGCCATAGCCAATGCGCTCGGGTTCCAAGCCAATGCCCGACCTTCCTAAACGCAGCGACTCCGTTGCCTCCTTAAGATTCTGTCCCAAGCAAGACCAGATGCCCATGCCCGTTACAACTACTCTTCTCATATCTTGTTATTCAATTGTTTATTTTCACTTTTTCATTTTTCACTTACGTGTACAATCCCCCATTGATGCTGATGACTTCGCCAGTGATGTAGGCAGCTTTGTCTGAGACGAGGAACGCAACGAGGTCTGCGACCTCCTCGGGTTTGCCGAAACGGTTCATCGGCACCAGCTTTTTCAGCTCATCAACGGCCAGATCCTTGGTC
>CAJORF010000139.1 GCA_905236985.1 uncultured Bacteroidaceae bacterium
TAAGACCAGTGGCCAGACAAGGATCGAGGAGTATGTTCCAGCGCTTGATATCAAAGAAGAAGCTGGCACGATTGATTTATTTGATTACTTAGAAAGGAGCCCATCAGATAAAACACGAGAATGATATTATCCCTTCGGCAGCACGCCGACGGCAACTGGCTCAGCAACGTAGGGGGATGGGCGCAGAGTGCCAACCTACGCGTGCGCAACCTCGGCTGGGGGAGGTCGCCTGCCCTGCCCGCCACCTCGCTCGTTATCGGCAATCTCACCATGGACGGCCATGATCATATTCTTGCCCTCAAGTCGCTGGCAGGCACCCTCCCCATCATGCTCGGCGACCCCCGAAAGCTGAGTAGCGAAGAACGAAAGGAATTCCGCCGCTATGCCGACTGGCTTATGGCCCTTGAACGGCAGCACCGTTTCATGTCTTTCCGTCAGGACCTGCCCGGCTTCGGCGAACCCGCCACAGGCTTCTGGGATGGCTTCGCCCGCATCAACGTGGACACCCAGAGCGGGGGCCTCGTTGGCGTCTTCCGCGAACATGCTGCAGAATCCTCACGAACCGTCACCGTGCGCGACCTCGACCCCGATGCCACATACGATATCCTCTGTGGTCCCGACAGGCGGAAAGTGGCCACCCTCACAGGCCGCGAACTTGAAGAGCAAGGCTTCCGCGTACAGCTCCACAAGCCTGTGGACGGAGAACTCTACGAGATAACGAGGGTGCAGGAGCGATAATAGTCTATTAAAAAAAGAATCATCGATATGGAACAAAAAGACGGAAGCTTCGACTACGACAAATCTGAGAAGCTCATCGCCATAGGCCGCGAGAAGACGAGGCAAGCCCTGCAAAGCCATAAGAGTCCAAGCAGATGATGCACGGCTTCCTGATGTGCCGCCTCCCTGTTCCCGTCTCTTGCATTGTAGTATGGGGTAAAACGATGAAAAGTGGGTCGGTTTTCGAAAAAATCGGCCATAGCGTTGGCCGACTGCCATTTTTTGCATATATTTGCGCGCCAATCCCTATTGTCGATGCCGATGTGTGTGCACCAGCGTTTGCCATCCTCCCAGCGGCTTGCCCTGACCAACGATGTGGGCGAGGTGAGCCGTCTGTCCGCTTTCGTGCGATGACCTCACTATGCTCGCCGTACGCTACACGCCATCGTAGTGTGAAAAGAGAAAAAGATGAAAAAGCTGATTCTATTGATGAGCATCCTGTTGCTCAACGCATGGTCTTGCGCGGCACAGACCGAGGTGCCGCTGGCAGACCCATATATCCTGCTGGACGGCGGCACCTACTACGCCTACGGGACACACTCGCCCGTCGGCATCATGATTTATACATCGGATGACCTTACCAACTGGCAGGAGGCTGGGCTGGCCCTGCATCGTGACAGCACTACGGAGGAACGCTGGTTCTGGGCACCCGAAGTCTATCGCCGGGGTGACACCTATTATATGTTCTTCTCGGCCAACGAGCACCTCTATCTGGCCACCGCCACCTCGCCCACGGGGCCGTTTCGCCAGCGTGGCGGCTTGCTGATGCAGGAGCTGACAGGTGACGAGAAATGCATCGACTCCTCCGTTTTCTTCGACAACGACGGGCGGACTTATCTCTACTTCGTGCGCTTCACCGATGGCAACTTTATCTGGATGTGCGACCTCGACGATGAGATGCATCCCGTGCCAGGAAGCCTGCGCCCTTGCTTCGGAGCCACAGAGCCGTGGGAGCTGAAACAGGCTCGGGTGGCAGAAGGACCTTTCGTGGTGAAACACAAGGGAACATACTATCTGACCTACTCTGCCAACCACTACGAGAGTCAGGACTATGCCGTAGGCTATGCCACATCCCCCACTCCACACGGTCCCTGGACAAAGTCTGCAACGAATCCCATCCTTCACCGCCATCGCGGCCTCTCGGGCACAGGACATCATTCTCTGTTCAAAGATAAACACGGTCAATTGCGCATCGTCTATCATGCCCACCATTCGGCCACGGACATTCATCCCCGCATGATGCACATCGCCAAGGCGAGATTCCGCAACGGCAAACTGACGATAGGACAATAGATGACAGCCTGTGCGCATCACAACAAAAAACTTCTAACGATGAGACTTAAGACCACGTTCCTCCTGCTATGGTGCCTCTGCCAGATGCAGGCACAGGAAAAAGTGATGATGCTCGCCGGCACCTATACCGATGGCGGAAGCAAGGGCATCTATTCGTATTATTTCAACCAAAAGACTGGGGAGGCGGAGGCGCTGAACTCGCTGGCGCTGAAGAATCCATCGTATCTGACCATCTCTCGTGACGGGCGACTGGTGTATGCCGTCAGTGAGACGAACGACGAGCGGTCCCGATCTATCCCGGCAGAACACGCCCCACGTGCATTGTGCCTGTTTCACGCCCAATGGGCAGTACCTGCTCTGCTGTTGCCGGGACAGTGACAAGATTCAGGTGTTCCGCCGTGATATGAAGACGGGGTTGCTGACCGATACCCACAAAGACATTTCCGTCAGCAAGGCCGTTTGCGTTCAGTTCGTGCAATAATTAACCAATAACCTGATATGATAATGAAAAAGTGTTTATGGGCAGCCGCGATGCTGGTGGCATTGACGGCGTGCAAGAACAACGTGAAGCAAACGGCAGAGATCATCGACCTGCCTTGTGTAGAAACTCCTGACATTGTGGCCAAGGCTATGGAGGGCTTCTTCCAGGCTTCTGCCGCCTGGATCATGAGACTTCCAAGCCTCTGGCCGACTACAAGCCCGACCGTCTGGAATATGCCTTCGAGTACGACCGTCTGGAATATGCCTTCGAGTACGACCGTCTGCAGCAGTTTACCTCCATCCCCGGCACCTTCAACATCATGTTCCCTTGCGACTGGCACGTGGCCAAAGTGAAGACCAACGCCGAAAGCCAGCGGCTGCGCGTGCTGGTGATAAAGATTGATTATAAGCTCTGACCGGTCACCTACACCCCCAACGAACTGCGTGAAGGACTAAAAATAATTAAAATGGAGGCGGGAAGAGGATTTTTTCCCGCAAAAGGGTTTACGGATAGGGCAAAAAAGAGTAACTTTGTAGCGGGTTGCGCGAGAGAGAGAAGCCGAGCTTGCGCATAGCGGGCAAGGACGAGAGCGGAGCAGATCTGCGGCAGCCCAAGTGCAGCAAGGATGAGAC
This sequence comes from uncultured Bacteroidaceae bacterium, assembly GCA_905236985.1. Lineage (GTDB taxonomy): Bacteria > Bacteroidota > Bacteroidia > Bacteroidales > Bacteroidaceae > Physcousia. The sequence goes on from CAJORF010000139.1 coordinate 3,184, forward strand.
CGGATTTTTTTGAATGACAGAACCATCAAGAATTATGATAAGAAACCTATTCTTTGCGCTTGCGCTCCTCGTCTCGCCGGCGGCTGGCGCGCAGACCGTCCGCAAGCAGCTGGCTGATGCGGGCTGGCGTTTCTCGCAGGACAGCCTGCAATGGCGGACGGTGAACCTGCCCCACGACTGGAGCATAGAGGGGGCGTTCGGCCGGGACGAGGCTGCGGGCAACGACGGAGCCTACCTGCCCACAGGAAAGGGCTGGTACAGGAAAGTGCTTAATTTTGAAGGATTAAAGTATAAGGATAAGAAACTGAGGCTTTACTTCGAGGGCGTGTACATGAACGCGGAGGTGTTCATTAACGGACAGCGGGCAGGCGGGCATCCGTACGGCTACTCGTCGTTCTTCGTGGACATCACACCTTATATAAAAATAGGCGACAACGAGGTGGAGGTGCGGGTGGATAACTCGCAGCAGAAGAACTGCCGTTGGTACAGCGGTTCGGGCATCTATCGCCACGTGTGGCTCCTGACGACCGGGCAGCGGTATATCGATGAATGGAGCGTAAGCGTGACGACACCTGACATACACACGGTGAACATCAAGGCCGAGGTGGTGATGGAGGACGGCACGCGCAAGCCTATAGAGAAAACATTGCACGTGGAGCAGCCGCATCTGTGGTCACCCGACGATCCTTATCTCTACACGACGACAATTGAGGCAGAAGGAGATGAACTGCCCGTCACCTACGGCATCCGCACCATCGACTATTCTGCCGAGAAAGGACTGCTATTGAACGGCAAGCCTATCGTCCTGAACGGCGGCTGCGTGCACCACGACAACGGTATCTTGGGCGCCGCAGCCTTCGATGCCGCTGAATACCGTCGGGTCAAGCTGCTGAAAGAGGCGGGCTTCAACGCTGTGCGCACATCGCATAACCCGCCATCGGAAGCTTTCCTCAAGGCGTGCGACGAGATAGGGCTACTGGTCATCGACGAAGCTTTCGACGGCTGGCGCGAGAAGAAGAATGACTACGACTACGCTACACTCATCGATCAATGGTGGCAGGAGGATATCCGTGCCATGGTGTTGCGCGACCGCAACCATCCCAGCATCTTTTGCTGGAGCATCGGCAACGAGGTCATCGAGCGCAAGAAGATTGAGGTGGTGAAGACCGCTCATCAGATGGCCGTGCTCTGCCGCCAGTTGGACGAGCAACGCCGTCCCGTCACTTCTGCTCTCTGTGCGTGGGACAACGACTGGGACATCTACGACCCGTTGGCTGCCGAGCATGACATTGTGGGCTACAACTATATGATCCACAAGGCAGAGAGCGACCACGAGCGGGTGCCTGGCCGCGTGATGATACAGACGGAGAGCTATCCGCGAGATGCCTGGCAGAACTACCGCAAGGTGATGGATCACCCCTATATCATTGGCGACTTTGTGTGGACCGCCATTGACTATTTGGGCGAGTCGGGCATAGGTCGCTGGTACTACGATGGCGACGTGCCTGGCGAACACTGGGAACGTCCGCTTTTCCCCTGGCATGCAGCCTACTGCGGCGACATTGATCTGACAGGTCTTCGCAAACCCATCAGTCACTACCGCGCAATGCTGTATCAGAGTGAAAAAGGAAAAGTGAAGAATGAAAAATCTCCTTCCGGACTGTATATGGCAGTACGTGAACCTAATGGCTATAATGGTGAGGTGAAGACGACGCTTTGGGGAACATGGCCTACATTCGAGAGCTGGACGTGGCCGGGTCATGAAGGTAAGCCCATTGATGTGGAGGTTTATTCTCACGCTCCCAAGGTGCGGCTTTACTTGAACGACCAGCTCATTGGCGAAAAGGAGGTGAAAGAATGTAAGGCTTCATTCACGTTACCCTTCCAGCTTGGTACGCTCCGTGCGGAGGATGGAGAGAGGTGTGTGACGTTGCAGACCGCTGGCGAAGCCAAGACCCTTCGTCTGACGGCTGACCATACGACCTTGAAGGCCGATGGACAAGACCTCGCCTTCATCACAGTAGAACTGACAGATGCCCACGGCTGTCAGAACCCCAATGCATCCAACGAACTGACTGCCACTGTAAGCGGCCCCGCCACGCTCGTAGCCTTTGGCAATGCCGACATCAAGAACTGCGATCGTTATACAGACAATACTCATCAAGCTTGGAAAGGGCGTGCCCTGTTGGTCGTCAGGAGCACGCAGAAGGCAGGCAAGGTGACCGTTTCCGTTCAGGGAAAAGGCTTGAAGAGTTCCACAATCAGATTATCAGCACATAAATAATCACTTTTATTCTCATTGCACTGTCAAAACAGAAAACATTGTTAATCGAAATACAATCATGGAACAAGGATTTGTTCAGAAACGGCATGGACAGCCCGTAAAGCGCTACGTCCAGACAATGGACTTGAAAGACGATCCTGCCCTCATCGACGAGTACCGCCGCCGCCACAGTCGCGAGGAGGCGTGGAAGGAGATACGTGACGGCATCCGCGAGGTAGGCATCCTTGAAATGGAGGTCTATCTCCTTGGCACACGCATCGTGATGGTTGTTGACACACCCCTCGACTTCGACTGGGACACTGCCATGGCGCGCCTCGCTACACTGCCCCGTCAGCAGGAGTGGGAGGATTATATGTCCATCTTCCAGCAGTGTGCAGAAGGAGCCACCAGCGACGAGAAGTGGCAGATGATGGACCGCATCTTCTACCTCTACGAGGATTAGCGTCACTGCCACTTCTCAAATATTATATTGAGACGTGAGCTTTTTTGTGTCTTGCGGTAGCTGGCGCGTTGTGTGTTGTTCCTTTGCATCGTCAACCGGAACCCTTATAGTTTTTGACCGAAACCCTTATAGTTTTTGACGAAAAGCTATATAGTTTCCGAACAAAACCCTTATAGGTTTTAGGGGCTAAGTTCTGAGAGCTGGAGTGAAGAGTGGAGAAGGGGGTGTTACAGTAATACAGTAAATACAGTAAAATATA
>CAJORF010000140.1 GCA_905236985.1 uncultured Bacteroidaceae bacterium
TGGCGAGCATGCGTTGGGCAATATCGAAGGTAAGGTGGTGCCTACGGGTGAGCGTTACTGGTTCACGGACGAGGAGGTGCTGAGCCTCCAGCGGGCCAACGCGCCCTATGAATCGACCCTCGATCTGGAGCGCATCATCGACAACTGTTTCCGCCAGCCTGCGGACGATGAGCCCTGCGAACCCATACCCATGACCTCCATCGTGGATATCGTCGCCCGCCACTATCCCTTCATCCAACCCGTCCACTCCACGAAGACCCAGCTCGGCATGGCCCTCGCCGCCTGCGGTTTCAAGATGGAGCGCACCGAGTTCTCACGTCGCTACTACGCCATCCCCCGCGATGCCGCGTAACCATCATCTTTCCATCATCTATGAGTATTGGGCTGCCCAACCGGCAGCCCAATACTTTTTTCATGACACCTGACATCGATTTCAAACAAAATTTTTGTTAATTTGTAAATATGTTGATCTGTTTTTAAGTCCCCTTTATCCATTCATCTACGTCTTTCAGGTCTTCAGGATTCTTGCCGAAAGCCTTCATGTAGAGGCGTCGGCGGGTCATTGAGACCATTTGGGGTGAACGATCCATCAGCAGGGCGATTTCGCTGGGTTGGAATCCCATCTTGATGAGCATGGCCACGCGCAATTCGCCCTCCATCAGCGGTGAGACCTGCTCGCGCATTGACTTGACGAACGTGGGGTGTAACTTGACAACCTGCTTCTGTAGTGCCATCCACGCCCGGACGGTGGCGTGTTTCTTCTCCTTTAATTGTCGTCTCATCTGTTGAACCCCTTCGCCGTAGTTTTCCATGGATTGAGCCTCCTCGCGGTATTCCTCAATGGTGCTCTGCATCCGATCCATCATCTCCTGCTGCGCAAAGAGTTCCTTCTTCTTACGTTCCACTTCTTTCTCCACTTCCTGAATGTCCTTATCCTTCTGTCTCATCTGCTCTTCCAGTTCCAGAATCCTTTCGGCCTGATTAACCGATGTCTCACTGTCGCTTTGCCCACCCCCTTTGAGGGCATCAAGTACCTGATGCAGTTCCTCCCTTTCATGTTCTAACTGTTGCAGTTCTGTGTTGATTTCCAGCACATTCGTCTCCATTTGTGCAGCCCGGCTTTCAGCCTCTCTGCGCTTGCTCTCCTCTTGCGCCAGTTCCTTCTCCTTCTCTGCAAGCTGTGTCTTCAGCCTTTCGCTCTCATTCTTTTGTAGCAGCAAGTTGCGGCGATGCCGGTCACGCAGTAATCGGAAACTGATGAAAGCGGTCAGAGCCACGATAATCGCGACCAGTCCAGCTAACTCTGCCATCCATTTCATCCGTTGTTGCCTGACCTCGCTCTGCCTCACCTTCTCTTTTTCAACCTCGTAGTTATAGACCTGCTCCATTCGCACGATGTCCTCGGAAACCTTATGCTTATAGTCACTATCCACAGCCTCACATTGCAACGTCGCATATTTCAGTGCCGAATCTGTAAGATGTCGCAGCTCAAAAACCTTCTTCAATCCCCGATAAGCTGTCTGGCGGTTGTTCCAATCCGTTGCCTCAAGCTCCTTACGGAAGCACCACTCCGCAGAGTCTAGCTGATGCTGGGCTAAATACAATTCTCCTTTTGTACCAAAATACATAGGATAGGGTGTTCCGTCATACATCTCATATAGCTGTATAATGTTGTTCGCTTCTTCTTCCATGCCTATTCGTAGGAATTCCCATGCAAATCCAATAGACTGATACAAAGCCAAAATCGTGTCTCCTTCATCCATACATTTTTGTATTAATGGTTGAACTCTCTTAATCATAGGCTGATTATTCCCATTCATTGAATGAAGACCGATAGTTCCAAAAGCAACTTGAATAGCGTAAGATGTATCTCTAGCTTTTAATGCATAATACTCAGCCTTATTTGACGATTTTATAGCTTGCGGACGCACTTTTTGTAATTCTTGTAAATCGCTTTTCTGCGCCTCTGCTCTAGCCATAATACGATAGTCGCAACTGGCATCTGTTGTATCTGCAAACTCGATAACCCTATTAAATGCCTCAACCCCTCGCGGTGCATCACCTAAGTCACGATAGATACTGCCAAGTAGATAGTAACCTTGCATGATGCGTTCTGTGTCTCGATGTTTTCGATAGTAGTTAATAGCATTCAACACGTCTAAGGTGTCTTTTCCTTCCAATGGTATGTATGCCAAATTCTTTGCTTTAATTAGTAGCAGTGCATGGTGCGCCCTATCCTCGGACGTTGAGGGTTCCTTCACTTTCAAGAGCTCATAGGTGGCCTTCGGCTCCCGCTCGATATCCCGTTCGTAGGTATCCAATTCATCTTTCATGGAGGGCTTGGTACACCCCATTAACAGGAAAAGAAAACACAACGCATATAAATGTCGATTCATACATAGATCTTTTTTGTCAGTGCGCAAAGGTAGGCATAAATCTCTTACCAACAAACTTTTAACCCATCCTTTTTGATTATTCTTGTGAAATTTGGTGAAATCGGAGAATAAAAAGTGAAACCTAGTGAAATGGTTATTAAGAATAAAGCCCATACCTTTGCAGCGAATTTCAAAAACATATCATATTATTCACATTATTCACCTTAAAACAACAAGTATGAAAAAATTGTTCTTTATTCTTAGCTTAATGTTAGTATCCTTCAACGCCTTTGCGGGCGATGTTCAAATTGTTGGAGACAATCTCACTCTGACCTATGTGGCACCAGAGACAGATCCGTTTAAGCCCAATGGTCGTGACCCAGTGAACATCCCTACTGTCACCATTGATGGCTACACTCTCTACTTTTGGGATGCTACCGACTTCACCATCTCCATCATGGATGATGACGAACAGGTTGTCTATACCACCTTTGTTCCCGCAAACCAAACCAGCGTAGTACTCCCCACGACCCTCTCCGGCACCTATACCATCGAGGTAATCCGAGATAGCCAGACCTTCGTCGGTGTAATCGTACTATAATATATTTTTCGCCCATTTCATCGGAGTATTTGGTATTAATACCCTTGAATTCTCAGCAACCTTCCTATTGCCAATCTAACTTCTGGTTCTGTAGTTTATACGTCCGATTTCAGTATCTTAGGAAAACAATAGAGATGGAAATATCGAAATAACCACTTTTTCATTTTTCTATGAAACATGCCATCTTGATATTAGCACATAAAGACTTTTATCAGTTACGTCATTTGATAGAGTACTTTGTCAAGGACTGTTATGTCTATGTTCATATTGACAAAAAGGCTTCTATTAAGGCAGATGAATTATATTCGATAGTCAACATGCCCCAAGTGCGTGCTGTCTATCGGAGATATAAAGTGCATTGGGGTGGCTTCAGTATTCTCAAAACAGAGCTATTTCTTCTTCAGCAAGTTATCAAAGATGGTGATTGTGAATATGTGCACCTGATTAGTGGTCAAGATTACCCAATAAAACCATTAGAAGTTTTTTTAAAGTATTTCAAAGAAAATAAGGGTAAAGAGTTCATTCGCACTGCAATTATTCCTAATCCAAGATGGGACAATTACACATTCTCTAGATTCCAGTATTATTATCCATACGATTACATTGAAAAAAATCGAACAGATACTCTATCCTTCATGCGTAAAATTATTAGGTGGGAAAAAAACATGGGGATAAAGCGTAAAATCCCAGATCATTTTAAGAATCTTTATGGTAGTACTCAGTGGTTCTCAATCTCGAAAAATGCGGTTCACAGGTTATTGGAATACACCCTAAAGAAGCCTTCTTTTTATCGTCGCACAAAATGGACTTTTGCCCCAGAAGAGTATTATGTCGCAACCATATTATCCAATCTTCTTCCCAAACAGGATATCGTACCCAAAGATCTTCGATTTATTCGATGGAAAAATGAGAACGGCAACTGTCCAGCAAATTTAGGCCGAGAACATTTTTGTTATTTGGCCTGTGATAAGTCATCCTTTTTCGCGCGTAAATTGGAAGGAGTTCATGGATTTGAACTAATTTCGCTTATTGACAAATATCTTCTTCATGACAATGAGTGCGTTATAAACTCAGAGGGTGGATGGGATTACAATGGATTCATGAATTATTCTTATTATGACAGCTTGGCGATCGCTATACGGAAGCTTTGTTATGACCTAAATGTTAGGTCTGCATTAGATATTGGTTGTGGAGCTGGCTTTTATGTTGCTCATCTGCGTCAATATGGGATTCCTATAGCAGGTTATGATATTAACCCCCATACGCCCACGTTGTCATCTTATTTATTACCAGAAGGCGACGAATTATGTGGCGTTGGAGATATTACAGAGGAAATAGAATCTGATGATACCTTTGATATTGTTATCTGTATGGATTGCCTTCAATCTTTGCCATCAGAAAAAAGACTTAAAGCAATATATAATATTGCTCTTGTTTCTTCCCAATACATTCTAATAAGCTCTTCTATTGGTCATAGCAATGATGAACTAAACGTTTTTGATGATATAATAAATACCTTTAAACAGTTTCATTTTTACGTTAATGCAATTGGTTCTAAAATGTTAAATGTGTATTCAAGGCAAACTCATCAGAAATTCTCTCTCTTAGAACACTTTTACTATTAATTAAATTTTTATCAGATGAAAATTAAACGTTACACTCTTGAACAACTATCAAAATCGTTCAAGAAATTTACAGATGCTGAAGCTCAATCGCTCATAGGTGGTGCCACTGATTTAGGAGACGGTTTTGTTTCATTGAATTATGAAGAAATGATTCAAGTGTTTGGTACACCATCATGTTTTCCAAATTATATTTGGCAAGGATTGAGCCTTTCTAGTACTTTATTTGGTACAGAGGGTAATTTTGTTAGTGAAGACTTGTTATCAGTCTATGATGAAATGATGTATTCCGATCCCACAAACATCGCCAGCATATTCGAAGGTTATTCTTTTATTGTGTATAAAACTGATTTAGGTCCTTTTTCCAGTTGGTTTGATGACGGATCTTCTGATGTTAGCGGTGGAGCATCTGAACTTCCCGTTAATCCCAGCAATTACATGATTAGCTATTTGAACTATTCTAACGTGGTTATAGATGATTTCATAGAACAATATCGAAATTATTACAGACCTATAACTCTAGAACAATTATCTGAAGACATCCGCGATTTTTTTATGTCCCAAGCAAATAGTGAGGGCCTTATAGATGAACGAGAAGTATCCTATTCTTTTGACGGTTCCAATCCGTCTGATTTTACGGTTACTCTCACATATAATGATATTATTCAGCTTTATCACTATAGCTTATAAGAATCCAACGAATGAGAATCAGGGTCTTTATTATTCTTATCACACTCTTTTCAAGCACGAACCTTTTTCCGAATTCGCTTGACTCGCTTGTCCAACGTATTCAGTTATTCGGGGAAAGGATCCCTCAGGAGAAGGTTTTTGTCCACATGGACAATACCTGCTACTTCCTCGGTGATACGATTTGGTTTGCTGCCTATACATGCCGTACGAACAACGATCACCCGAGCAAGATAAGTCGTGTGCTTTATGCAGAGTTGTGGAATAATGATGGGTATCTTGTTGAGCGCAAGTTGTTGGAAATGAAAAATGGGCGGGGAAAAGGCTACTTTGATCTACCCGATTCTTTGTATGCTGGTTATTACGAACTGCGGGCCTATACACGTTGGCAACTAAATTGGGGACAGGCGGAGCATGAGCATTCGTGGTCAGCAGAATTGTGGTTTTTCAATCGTCAAATGGCAAAGGAGTTCTATCGTGACTATGACAAACTGTATTCGCGCGTATTCCCCGTCTATGACAAGCCTCACGAAAAAGGGCAATACTATCGTGATATGACTTTGCGCCCTCTCCGCAGATACTTCAAAAAAGAAAAAGTCTCTCCAGCACTACAGCTCAAGTTTTATCCCGAAGGCGGTAACCTCATCGCAAACATCCCTAACCGTGTCGCCTTTGAGGTAACGACGGAAGAAGGCGAGCCTGTTGAAGGAATACTGACAATAGATAGCATACAAATAGAAACAATCAGTAGGGGAAGAGGAGTTTTTGTCATAACACCAAACGTTAAGCAAAAATATAAGGCGTTGTTTGCGTCAGCAGACGGAAGACAGACAGAGGCTGATCTTCCTCATGTAGAATCGGAGGGCGTGGCCGTAAGAACTGACTACAAAGGAAATGGATATGGTATTGACATCAATAAGAGCGGGATGGCTGAAAACAAGCACCTGGGTATGACTATTTTATGTGAAGGAGTTCTGTGCTTTTATCAGCCTTTGTCTGAAACGTTAGAGCTAATCTATGTTCCTGACAGCGTTCTCAAAGCTGGTGTGAACCAACTGACCGTTTTTGATGCAGATGGTAGAGTTTATGCAGACCGGCTTTTCTTCGTTACCAAACAACATTTGATGAAACCTACACTCTCGGTCTGTGGCATCAAGGAACAGTATAAACCTTATGAGAAAGTTACTTTAGACATACGAGATGAGAGATTCAAGAATAGAGGGAAAAACAACATTTCGGTTGCCGTCCGTGATGCCATTCATTCAGATGTAACCTATGATAGCGGTAATATCATGACCGAAATGCTCTTGTCCTCTGAAATCAAGGGCTTCGTTCCACAGCCTGATTATTTCTTTGAGTCGGATGATGAAGAACACCGACAAGCGCTTGACTTGCTGATGATGACTCAGGGTTGGCGACGCTTCAAATGGGAGGAAATGGCCGTTCCCGGACAGTTTGAACTGACACATCCTGCTGAACAGACACAAATCTTGGAGGGAGAAGTGTATCCCTATCGTGCAGTATTAAAAGAGGATAAAGTGTTCATTCACGATTTGATACTCCATGCCATATTCATGGGAATTCCGTATGAGATGCTTTATGATCAAATTCATAATTTATTCGGGACGGCTGATATGGAAATGATTGCCAGTATAGCCCAAGACAGCCAAAGAAAGGCAGACATTCAGCTCGATCACAACCCGAGGGATGTGCATGAAGATGACGAAGATGACGAGGAGGTCATAGCCCCAACTCTAATCCCTGGAAGAGAACTATCTTCTTCAGAACAGATGTATGAGCACACACAGGAAATAATCACAAGGGGAGAGCTGAGCGGGTCGAAGCGCACAGATGCCACAAAAGCACAAGATCAGAAATCACTCTCATGGGGACATCCAAAGACGAATTTGCACATACATGCTGAATTCGCACAACCGGGAAGCGAGACACTCATCGCTGACATGGACTCTCCGACTGGCCGATTCAAGATTGAAGCGCCGTCTTTCGAAGGTGATTGTGTCATGCATATCGCTGCGTCGGAGAACGGAACACCTAAGGGCAACAACTGGGTACTACCTGATGAGGACGAGTATCCAGACTATTACGTCAGATTGCACTTGCCCTATCCGCGATTCGTGAAGCCCTATTCATTCTTTCAGACACATCTGAGGACTATGGTGCCCGCAGAAGGCGGTAACGTTCAATTCAGAGACACCGCTCAGCTGATGAAAGAAGTGGAAATACATTCACGGCATGGTGGCCTTCGTGCCTTCGATGCAACAAAGCCTGCATACGTCCTGGATGCCTATCAGACGTTCAATGAGGTCGTTGATGCAGGGCTTTATCCTGCCTGGTATGGTGGCGTATCATCATTTGCGCCCTGTGTATCACGAAATTATATAGGCGACATGAACCAAAATCGTTCTTATGGCCTTAATCCTCGTTTTGACGGACATCATCCCAGTTCCTTCCAATCGGATGGTGCTTTCTATGACTTTTCCCATCTCTATAACCTCGACAAAATATATATCTATACAGATTACAGCCCGCGTCAGGAAAAGGATGGACGTTTTGATCAAGCTCATCAACCAGATGTGCAGGTGGACTTTCGTCGATATCCTGACCGCAGCCGTAGAGTCACCTATCGAGACCGTCGCTACATTCTTCAAGGATTCTCTGTCTGTGAGGACTTCTACCATCCCGACTATCGTCATGTCCCGCTCTCCGAGGGGGTGAAAGACTACCGGCGGACACTATACTGGAATCCTGATTTGGAGCTTGATGACAACGGGAAAGTAATTATTTCATTTTATAATAACAGTAGTGACACTCATATCATTGTTGAAGCAAATGGTCAGGCGAGTGATGGTGAATTCCTGTTTAATTAGTAACAATATGAAATCACTGGTTATACTTATTATTTGTCTGCCAACTCAATCGTCAGCACAAACATCTGAGAAAGAATTTTTGTCTTTTTCTGACGCTGTCAATAATTTAGCGTTACATTCACAGAGAGCACAATCTGCATGGCTACAATATGATAATGCAAAGTTGACCTATGACAATTACAAAAAAAGTTTTCTCCCCCAATTGCGGATTAATCTAAAACCTATTACCTTCAATCATGCCATGAAGCTTTTACAAGACCCTTATTCTGGTGAGTATCGGAATATAGAAGACTTCGCAAATACATCTATCGCCACGCTGACAATATCTCAGAAAGTTGGGCCAACGGGGGGGATATTATCTGCAACTACGGGATTAAGTTATCTTCACGAGTTCACAAATCACAGAGACAATTACAGTTCTACACCGTTCTATGTAAGCTATTCACAACAAATCATCGGTGGATTTCGAAGTTATATGCAAGAAAAGAAAGTCAGCCGTCTTCAATACGAGTTGGCTGCGATGACTGTTTGTCAAGCTCTTGCAAGAGAACAGTGCGAAGTTGCCAGACTATATATATCAGCCTGCTTAGCGTTATTACGAAAAGAACAGGCAATGAAGGACATAGAGGCAGAAGATTCTCTATTATTTTATGCCCGAATTAGACATGAAAACGGGTACATAACAGACTACGATATGACTCAGATCCGTTTAGAGCATTTACAAGCCATCTACACACAAGCACAATATGCAGCCCATGCCAAAGAGGCTCTACATTCATTAGCTTTACGATTGGGTTGTCAAAATGAAAACCTGTCTATCTTTATACCAAATACTGATGCACTGCCTTCATTGCTAATAGAAGCAGAAGTCAAAATGCAAGCGAGGCAGAATAATCCAGAATACAAATCGGCAGAACTTCGGCGTACTCAAGCGATAAAGAACCTGCATCACCGAAAGCTAGCGAACCGATTCAATGCTAGCGTTTCACTGAGCTATGGGCTGAACCAATATGCAAACACCTTATGTGGAGCCTATCAACATCCTAATCAACAGCAATCCGTGGGATTAACACTGAGCATTCCAGTCTTTGATTGGGGTATTAGCCGTAATCAACGCCGAATGGCAGAAAATGATTTCGACGAAGAGACAATATTAATAGAGGAATCTTGTAGAATGGCAGATAATGAAATTATTACCAGAACCATGAACTATAATCTTGCATCTTCCCAATATGAAATAAGTCGTGAACAATATAAATTAGCTATAGAACAGTATAGTCAGCTAATCAGCAAATTTTCGCAAGGTAGTGCGTCTGTCTATGAATTAATATCCGCTAACAGAGCTAAACAGAATACATTGATTAATCACATGAATGTCGTGAGGGCACTATTCGATGAATATTATACAATCCAACAATTGACTCTATATAACTTCTGCGAAAATAGGAGATTGAGCGAAGTATATGGTATTAAAATAGACTAAAACAACCGAATGAAAGAGGGAGTACTAGAAAGAAAGAACCGTTCAGAAGAAATTCAGGATATCATAGATCGGATGCCCACAATATGGACACGTTATGTGACGGGCATTGTAGTGTTTTTTATATCAGTACTAATATTCTTAGGATTTCTCATAAAGTATCCCGATACGGTCATTGGCGAAGTTACCATCACCTCTAGTCAAGCACCCGTGCGTCTTCAGGCTTTAGGAACGGGACGACTACATCTGCTCCTCAGGAATCGTGATAGCGTTGATAAGGGTGACATTATCGCATATATTGATGATGGAGCAGTGCTGAAAGACATCTTGTCATTGGATTCGCTGCTCAATGGGGTAAGGTGCACAGGAAGCAAATACCCGCCATCGCTAATGCTAGGAAGTCTTAGTACGGCCTATGATACATGGGTCGCAGCTTGGCATGAAACGAACCAGCTTCGCACAACGAAAATATATTCAAATATGCGCAAAGGACTGGATGAACAATTGCATTTAAACCACTCCTTAGCTGAAAGTCAGCAAAGACAACTACTTTTGAGCACTGAACAGTATCGTATTTATCATATTCGTCAAGAAAAAGACAGTGTTCTTCACTTAAAAGGAGTTATCAGTGATGAAGAGATGGAAAGAAAGCAGAATACTTTCGTTTTACGAAAGCTACAGCTAATGGAACAGGAAAGCAGTCTTCTGAGCACCAAGTCAGCTATTAGTCAGAATCGTATTGAACGTGCACGTATAGATATCAGTGAGATGGATGAGGTGCGTCGTTCCCAAGACAAATTATCTATCCGTGAGTTAGAACTACGAAGTGCTATACGTCAATGGAAAGAGAAATATCTGCTTATAGCCCCGGCTAACGGTCAAATTGAATATATGGGATTTTGGAGAGAGCATGATTATGTTCAGGCTGGACAGGTGATCTTTTCCATCCTACCGCCGCAAGGCTCTGTCTTCGGCGAGGCCTACATCACAGCCGCAGGCTTTGGAAAGGTGGAGGTCGGACAACTGGCAAATGTGAAATTGACTAATTATCCTTACGCCGAGTTTGGTCATATAGTAGGACGTGTAGAAAGTATTTCCCGACTAGCCCATACCATTCAGACACCAAAGGGAGTTGCAGAGACATATTTAGTTGTTATTATATTTCCCAATGGAATGATGACAAACTTCGGACAACTATTGAATGTGGGGTACGAGGCTCAAGGTCATGTGGAAATCATAACCAAGCCAAAGCGAATCATTCAAAGGCTATTTGATAATCTGAGATCAAAAAAAGAAAAATGAATCTATTCAAACGTTTTCCCATAGATTATCAAATGGACTCTCAAGACTGCGGCCCCGCATCACTAAAGATGGTAGCAAAACATTTTGGGCGCTATTATTCATTACAGCAATTGCGTGATCTATGTGGAATCACCAAAGAGGGCGTTTCTTTGGGCAACCTAGCTACAGGCGCCGAAAGTATAGGACTGCGTACGCTGTCCATAAGATGTAATTTAGAGGATGTCGTAGAGAAAGTTCCTTTACCCGCTATTGTTTTTTGGAACGAGAGCCATTTTGTTGTGGTGTATCATGCCAATAAACATTATATCTATGTTGCAGACCCAGCCAAAGGCTATATTCGCTACTCTCATGAGGATTTCTGTTTGGGATGGTATTTGAAGGGTGAACATATAGGTGTGCTGATGGCAGTTGAGCCTACAGCAGATTTCAATACTTCAAATGCAGAGCGGCTCCAACAAAAGGATAGTATGCTTAGTATTCTTAGGTATTTCCGCCCCTACCTACACGATTTCATACTCATTCTTATCATTATGTCAATGGTGACAGCCTTGCAGGCAATCCTTCCTTTTATTTCAAAAGCAGTGATAGACGTGGGAATTAGTACCTCAGATATCAACTTTATCTATATGATCCTTTTCGGGAATGTGTGTATTCTTCTGAGTGTGTTGATGTTCAATGCTATGAGGGACTGGATTCTGATGCATATTACAGCGCGAATAAATGTCGCACTCATCTCCGACTATCTTATAAAGTTGATGAAATTGCCGGTTACATTTTTTGAGAACAAACTTCTTGGAGATATCTTGCAACGTGCACAAGATCATGAGCGTATCCGAGCTTTTATCATGAACAACTCTCTTTCAATGCTATTCTCTGTGCTAACTTTTTTTGTATTCTCTATCATCTTGCTTATTTATAACACGATTATTTTTTCCTTTTTTCTTATAGGATCGTTTCTGTATGTGTCATGGGTTTTGCTTTTTTTACAAGTCCGCAAGAAATTGGACTGGCAATATTTTGAGCTTATCTCACGAAATCAGAGCTATTGGGTGGAGACAGTGTCTGCTATACAAGATATTAAACTAAACAATTACGAACGCTCCAGACGTTGGAAATGGGAGGAGATACAAGCGCAGCTTTATCATGTAAACAAACGAGTCCTTGGGATTACAAATATGCAAAATCTTGTCGCCCAGTTCATTGACAGTATAAAGAATATGGCAATTACTTTTTTTTGCGCGACTGCTGTTATTCGAGGTGATATTACTTTTGGCGTAATGATTTCAACTCAATTTATTTTAGGTATGTTGAATGGCCCTTTAGTTCAATTTATAAACTTTGTAGTATCTGCGCAGTATGCGAAAATATCTTTTCTGCGCATGAATGAGATTCGTCAGTTGGAAGATGAGGAAGAGTTACTTTCATTAGGGTCATCAACAATCCTTCCTAAACGAAAGGAGATATCTTTTGAAAATGTAATGTTTCAGTATGCTGCCAATGGCCCATTTGTTCTGAAAAACATCTTCCTGTACATCCCTGAAAACAAGGTGACAGCCATTGTTGGGGGAAGTGGAAGTGGCAAGTCAACCTTGTTGAAGTTGCTAGTGCGGTTATACAAGCCTACATTCGGAGATATAAAGATGGGGGGGATGAATGTATCTGCCATTAACTTAAGGGAGTGGCGTCAAATGTGTGGTGTCGTAATGCAAGATGGAAAACTATTTAATGATACTGTATTGGGCAATATCGTGCTTGATGATGAGCATGTAGACAAAAGTCGAGTTATGAAATGTTGTAGAACAGCTCAGATTCTGGAGGAAATAAATAGTATGCCTAAAGGATTCGATACAATGATAGGTGAGCGTGGTCGTGGCTTGAGTGGAGGACAAAGGCAGCGATTGCTAATAGCACGTGCCTTGTATCGTAATCCTCATTTTTTATTTTTGGATGAGGCGACAAATGCTTTGGACACCGTCAATGAGCGCAAAATCGTGGATGCTTTGACCAATGCTTTCGAAAATAGAACTGTTGTTGTAATTGCACATAGATTGAGTACAATAAGAGGGGCTCATCAAATTGTTGTAATGCATGAAGGACGGATTGTAGAAGTCGGGAATCATCAAACTCTAATGGAAAAGAAAGGTTACTATAATCAACTTCTACTTTCTCAAGGGCCTCTCACTGGTTAAGAATCAGTGTGAATAGATTTAAGCAATGCTAACCGGCACAAGAAAAGAGCATAATACTTAACATACGGGACATGCTATTCTGACTCGTCATTAGCAAGTGGATTTTTTTGAAAATTGTTTTCAATGGCAATGCTGAGCTCACCTACAACCGTGCCTGGCAACTCTACGAGGAATGGTACGACAAGGGAAAAGCAAAACAGGAAGCGTTCTTTGATGGTCTCGGACTGGATGCTGATGCAGAAACCGTACTGGCTGAATATGCTCAGCACAGAGCCTGGCGCGAACAGACGGGCTTCAGTGCCACGCCGACCCTCCTTGTCAACGGCTATCGTATGCCTTCGACGTATCAGATGGAAGATTTTGTAGATTTAATGAAAGTAGAAACCGTATAGTATGGAATATCGATTCACTCCAGAGCAACGTTTGTTGCATAACCTCGTGCTGCATAGTAACGACGTACCCGCCCGTGGCCTTTTCGATGGGCAGATGGGCATCGTCCTTGTACTTTCCGAGTATGTCCGTGCCCGGAAGTTGCGTCCCCTGAAGACAGCCATCAACTTCCTCCTTGATCAAGTCCTTGACAATCTTTCCACCGAGATGCCTTTGGAGTTTGCCAACGGCCTGACCGGCATCGGATGGGGCGTGGAATATCTTCTACAAAACAAGTTCCAGCGCGGTCAGGGAGCAGACATCTGCGCTGCCATCGATCAGAAGCTGATGCAGCAGAACATCCTTAGACAGACTGACCTCAGCCTCAACAAAGGCCTTGAAGGCTGGCTACACTACATCGTTGCCCACGTGCAAGGAGCCCAGAAGGACGGTCGTCAGGTCTTCGATGCAGCCTACTTGCAGAACTGCCTCGCTGTCTGTCGACACCTCCTTCAGCAGGATATATCCCCGTCGCTGAGGCTGCTATGCCAGGCCTTCGAACAGATGATGCAAGGACAACCTATCCAATACACCTTCGACCTTTCTGCCTTTGTCGCTCCGAACATCAAGCGCAACACACCGATGCTGGGCCTTCACTCTGGCATGGCCGGGCTGTTATTCACACACATCAACCAAAAACAGGCATGAAACATATCTATATCTTAGACGAGCATCAGAGCTCGAAACAGAATGGCGTGGGTACTTACATACGCCAACTGCTGAAATGCTTCGAGGGCAGTGGGCACAATGTCAACTTGCTGTCGTTTAATGATGATGAAAAGGAACTGAAAATTGAAACTCTTTCAACATGCACTGAATACCATCTTCCCATTTGTGGGATGAACGGATTCTTGGACAACGGAAAATTATTCCTTTCGCTATTACGTCTTTATATCGAAGACAGTAAGGATAATGTGTTCTTCATTAATCATTTTCCTTGTGACAAGTTCCTCGTTGACCTCAAACACCACTTTCCGCTTTCACGTACCATCTTTGTTATCCACGATCAGGGATGGTGTGCACCTCTGCTTGGAGATATTGAAATGTTCCAGAAGGTACTGGCGTCAAAATATCTGCCCAAAGGTCACAAGAACGAGTGGAAACATATCAGAGACATCACGCGTAGAGAGCGGAGGATGTATAGGTTGGTTGATGATATCATCACCTTATCAGATAGTACATACAACTTGCTGTTGGAGACCTACGGAGTTCCAGCTGGAAAGATTCATTTGATACCCAATGGACTTCAACAACCAGATGATTTGTGCTCTCAGGAAGAGAAAATACTAATTCGAAAACGTCTTGGCATTGCCGATAATGAGGTCGTGCTGTTATACACAGGCCGCACATCGCCCTCGAAGGGTATTATTCCAATGTTGATGGCATTTGATCAGTTATGGATGGAGCATCCGAGTGTGCGTCTTGTCATCGCTGGTGAGATATTCAGGTTCAATGATTTTGCCAAGCAGACGTCCCATAGTGCCTCACATGTCACTTATACAGGTCTCCTGCCAAAAGAACAATTGAGCGAATGGTATCAAATTGCTGACATAGGTATTCTGCCTTCATACACTGAGCAGAGTAGTTACACGGGCATTGAGATGCTGGCATACGGAAAGCTGATTGTAACAACCGACGGACATAACCTAACGGATATGTTCAATGACAAGACGGCCATTGTTGCTCATATCGGCGAAAAACGGGCAGAGGATTCTACCGATCTTGTCAACTCCCTTGTCGAAGCGGTGAACAAGGCATTGTTCATGAGAACAGAAGAGCGTCAACAGCTTCAGTCTCAAGCACGTCATCATTACAACCATGCTTATTCTTTCACCAGCTGGAAAGCAATATACTCCCGTCTGATCAACGGGTAGTTTCTCTCAAAATGACAGCTGTCGAGAGCAGCAACGGCCTGCTGGGAATGGCCAAATAGATTATCAATAATTAAATGATATTATGAAAAAAATTCAATTGCATGATGACAACATCTATCAGGCTCTTTCAATTGATGAATTAAAACAAGTTAAAGGAGGTGGCGAATCTGGCTATTGGCGATGTAATATGGGTACTTGTTCGGTAAAACAAGGGTTACAAACAATTACTGGGAAATGTCAACTTACTATGGTTCACTCCCAAGCAGCATTTAAATGTACTTGTCAAAAAAATGGTGAGGATATATTGGTGTTGGGACAGGCAGTCAGCTGTTGGGAATACGTCGAGCAGTCTGGATATAGCGGATCTGGTGACTAAATAGATGTTTTGTTGTTTTGCGTCCTCAATTTGAGGACGCAAACATCAAACTTATATCAAAATACTTCATCCATATAAAAATGCTTAAATGCCCGTCATTATATTATCGTTGCTCATTACTACTTCTTTTCTTTGCAATCGCATCTTCGTTACATGCAGATATCATTAGAGGTAGAATCAAAGATGCCCAAAGCACAGAAGGCGTACCATACGCAACAATTAGCTGTCTGCTCATAATAGGAAATAACGGTATGGCGGTAGTGCAAGAACATAGAGCTGACAGTTTAGGTAGCTTTACATTTCATGCTGCAAATAGTGGACAATTCGTGGTATCAATGGTTGGATACAAGAATTCAGATATCATCAGTTTCAGCGTTTTTTCTGAAAGCCGACGGGATACCATAGATGTGGGCGATATCAAACTGCAGCCCACCGAGACAATGATGCGGGCATTAGAGGTGAGCGCACGGGCACGGCGTTTCACCATGAACGGTGATACCATAGTGTTTCATCCCGAGGCGTTCCACCTGGAGGAGGGCGCACGTTTAGAGGATCTCATCAGGCAGTTGCCGGGCGTCAGCGTTGACGAAAGCGGGCTCTCTTGGAACGGACGGCCGTTACGTGTAGTCATGAACGGGGAGGAGATATTTGGAGGCAGTGCCATCGTGAAGCAGCTGCCTGTCCAAGCCGTGGAGACCATCAAGGCGTACAACAAGGCATCGGAGCTTAGCAGACATACTGGCAAAGATGACGGCAGTGAGGACATGGTGCTGGATCTGAACATCAAACCAGGATTTCTCGACCGTTTCTATGGAGATGCAACGGCTAAATATCAGACACCTAAGCAATATGAGGGTGAGCTCACGGCCAACCGCCTCTCGGACACAGACCCACTGATGCTCTATAGCGAGGCCAACACAATGAACCGCATCGCCTCGGAGGGCTTTAACTCTTGGCGGTCAGGAGAGCGGAATGAGGGCTACGGGCTGGGACAGTTCGCCGCCATAGGTTATCAGCACAACTGGGGCAGTAGGCAGGGACGACATAACCTGCATAGTTTTGCCGACGCCACGGGCAGCATCTCACACGAGGACCATTGGGGTACTGCCTACAGTGAGACGTTAAGCTATTTTCCGAACTCTTCCAGCAACCGCCTCTCACAACAGAATCATCAGCATACTCATCAACTCATGCCTAAGATACATGGAGGAGCACGATGGGAAATAGATACGCTGAACACTATCTATGTAGATTTTTCCACGGAGTTTGGTCGTCAGAGAAGCAACGTTAACGAACGTACATGCCAGTATGTTCTCATAGAATCACCAGACAGCATTTCAACTGAACAACTGACTATGAATGGGGGTGCACTTTCACACTCGACTTTGGACATTGTTAATCTTCATGCCGCTGCAGGATGGACACATTATATCAAAGAAGGTTCACTGAACATTGATACAGAATGGAATATAAGGGATAAGAAAGCCAACGGGCATGCGACCCGCGAAATTACCTATCCGACGTATATCACAGATGATTTTACGCTCATGCAGGACAGCCGACTTGAGACGAATAGTCACAAGGGCAGCATCAAGGCCGAAGCCAAGCGATGGCTGACACCAAAGGCTCTGTTCACGGCAGACTATACCCTCTGGCTGAGCCGCCGCCATGACAACCAAGTTTTCATGACCGACGGACTGACGGATGCAGGTGAGAGCTACGATGACCTCCACCAGAGCATCACTCACACTCTCGGGCTGAGTTCTACGCTCAATTTGCGCCCCTTCCAGCTGACACCCCGACTGAACTATATACTGAACAGAGAGAAAGAGAAATACACGCGGGGAAGTCTCGACACATTGGCACTTAGAAACTCACACCGCATAGAACCTTCATTGAGCATGAAATGGAAAATTGATGCCAACTCGGAGGTCAATTTAAATTACGGTTTTGTTACACAAGAGCCAGAACTGAAGCAAATGATGGCCTACCGTGATGCAACGAATCCGCTCTTCATCATGCAGGGCAGCCCCGATCTACGAAATATACACATCAACCATGGCGGTCTGCGCTACCAAATTATCATCCCGTCGCGTCAACTTCAACTCTATGTTTTTGCCGGTTTTCATCACTCTGACAACAGCCACCAGCCGCTGCTACGCTATGACTCCAATCGTTCTGCTTATATCAGCCGTCTGGAGAACGTCAAAGGATATCAGGAATTCAACCTGATGGCCAACTACGACCAAGGCTTCGGCGATGTCGTGCGTCTCCGCAATACACTCACTTTCATCCGAGGAAAGAGCTATGCCCACCTGTTGCAGACCTCGCCAGACGAGCCACTTCAGCTCAACCGACAGCTTTGTATGACCCTGAGAGATGAGGCGCGCTTGTCGTTGGACTGGAAATGGCTGAAGATAGGGACTTTTGCCAACATCAGTGCGCAGCGCATGAATAATTCGATAGCGCAGGTACAAAACACTACACTATGGAATAACAAGTTGGGCTTCGACGCAGAACTCCGCAAGGGCAAGTTCACGGTCAAGACAGAATTCTTC
Organism: uncultured Bacteroidaceae bacterium; assembly: GCA_905236985.1. GTDB lineage: Bacteria > Bacteroidota > Bacteroidia > Bacteroidales > Bacteroidaceae > Physcousia. The sequence continues at coordinate 18,382 of CAJORF010000140.1, forward strand.
GACCTTATGCGCAGAGGTTACAAACTTTTAGGCATGAACTCCGATCGCTTTATCTGGAATGCCTCTGCCTCATGGCGCTGTCTCAAGGGAAAAGGCAAGTTGTCGCTCGAAGTGGATGATATCCTCAACCATGCCGACAACTTCACTTCCACTGAATCTGCTAACCAACAGGTCATGACTTGGTGCGACCAGATGCACCACTATATACGCCTCGGCTTCACTTATCATTTGGATGCAAAGGTAAAGAAATAGGACTGCTTGTGAAATCTGGTGAAATCGCCAGCGAAGTTGTGAAAAGCTGTGAAATGATTGGATTATTTCAGTTTAAGTACATACCTTTACAGCGTAAATCTTTATAATATAACCTATGACTTTAATATTACAGCATTTTGGAGTAAGCCTTAATCGCCTCCTTTCTTTCCGGGAGCAGTTAATCCTAATGTGCCTCCTCCTTCCCCTCTCGGCGAAGGGGCAGACGGATACGCTCTCGACCAAAGAACCGGAAACGACCATGAGGGAAGTGGCGGTGAAGGCATCGAAGATACTCATGGTGCAGAACGGCGACACGCTCGTCTACAATGCCGACCAGCTGCAGCTGGCTGCCGGTGCCATGCTGGACGAGCTGATCAATGCCTTGCCTGAGGCACGAATCAGCCCTGAGGGCGTGATTTCGGTCAAAGGAGAGCCTGTCGCCGAGCTGCTTATCGAGGGCCGTGACTTCTTCCACGGCGACCCGACGATTGCGCTGAAGAACCTGCCGGCCTTCACGGTGAAGAAGGTGAAGGTCTATCGCAAGGTTCCGCGCAATGCCTATCTGACGCGAGAGGACAAGGGAAAGAAGGCTCGCGAGACGGATCCGCTGGTCATGGATGTGCGCCTGAAACCACAGTACCAGAACGGCATCATTGCCAATGTAGAGTCGGCCAGCGGTGTGCCCACTCAGGGCGAGAGCAAGTATCTCTATCTGGAACGACTGTTCGGACTGCACTACAACGAGCGGCGAAGCCTCTCGGGGTACGTGGGACTGAACAATGTCAACGACAAAGGCAGGCCGCAGTCTAAGGGACTGTGGAGCGACCAGACGGATGAGATGGGCGAGCAGCGACAAGCCATAGCCGGCGTGGACTACACCTACCAAAATCCCAGCAACAGGATGAGCATCAACTCGTCAATCCGTTTCAACGATTCCAAGGATATCCAGCTGCGGGAAACCTCCGACATGAGATACCTTGCCGAAGGCGACCTGCACGGCCTCTCCACGGCACGTAACGACAACCGACGCATCGACCTGTCCTGGAGCAGTGATTTCTTCTATCCCGCCAAGGCCTTCACGGTAGAGGTGCGACCACGCGTGGGAATCTCCAAGTCAAACGGCCTGTCCACCGACCGCTCCGCCACATTCTCAGCGCAGCAGGACGGCACGCTCAGCACGACGCTGGACAGCATCTGCACTCTGGAGGCCGAAGCTTTCCGCGCCACTCCGTTTGCCGTCAACCGCCAGACGATGAAGGCTGACAGCAGGACCAAGGGCATTGACTTCGGCCTCACCGCCCGCTCGACCGTCAGGCCTGCTTCGTTCAGACAACCATTAAATGTCACACTCTCGGCCAACTATTGGTCCAACGCAAGTACCGAGGACAGGCAGAACATCATCGACTTTGCAGACGCTTCGACACTATCGCAGCACAAGCAGCAGTATCGCAACAGCCCGAATAGCCAGGCCATGATGAACCTGGATTTATACTATACCGCATGGTCATTCATTCAGGGAGAGAAGACGGGAAGAGTTGACCTGACGTTCAGGTCGGACTTCCGCCGCGAGAACCGCGAGAACCGCCTCTACGACCTGGACGAGCTGATGGAGGAGTACGAAGGGGGCACATGGGGAGAGCTGCCCGACGAGGAGCTCCTTCAGACGGTCATGGACACGGGAAACAGCTATGAGAGACTGACGGCAGAATACAATCAGACACTGACCGTCAACGGACTGTACGCCTTCTCAAGGAACCTCAGCGGCTCCGTGTCGCTACCGCTCGCACTGAAGAACAGGCGCTTGCGTGACGAACGGGCGGCATCGGAGGTAAATCTCAGAAGCTGCAACGTGCTGCCCTCGCCATCCGTCAGACTTCAGTTATGGCGCATCACGCTCGGCTATTCCTACAAGACATTGCTACCCGGACTGGAAGACAGGGCGGACCGCACCGACGACAGCAACCCCCTCTTCGTCAGCATAGGCAACAAGGAACTCCGCAACGGTCACGCCCACAGGCCTACGATCAGCTATTCACAGCGATTCAGCAAGGCACACGCCTCGGCGTCGTTGCGGGCAGATTGGCTGTTCATGCAGGACGCCATCAAGCGTATGTTCTACTATGATGCCAAGACAGGCGTGACCACCGCCCAGAGCCGCAACGTCAACGGCGACTGGCAGGCCAACGTCAGCGGCAGTTTCCAGAAAGACTTTGGTAAACAGCAACAATGGCAGTTCAAGGCGGATGCCGACATGAGATTTGAGAACGACAATGAGTACGACCGCAGTGCGTCGGATGGAGAGGTGAGCATATATGCCGCCAAGAGGATGTGGCTCAACGCCAAGGCGGAGCTGACCTACAACCATGCCGGATGGCTCTTCAGTCTGCACGGCAAATACATATGGCGGCATACGAGGAGCGTGCAGAACCGCTTCAGCAACGTCGACTACAGGAACCTGCGCTGCGGCGCTGCCGTACGAACACCTGTATGGCACGGGCTGTCGCTCACCACGGACTGCTACGTGAACACTGATCGTGGCTTGGTCAACGAACAGCTGAACCGCAGCTACGTCGTCTGGAACGCCAACGCCAGATACGACCTAAACGCCCATTGGAGCTTCCAACTCGAGGGCATAGACCTGCTGCGGCAGCTCAGGTCCACCAGCATGGGCGCCAGCGCTTACGGATGGTCGGAAGTACGCCGCAACACGCGCCCCTCTTACATCCTCCTGCACGCCGTCTACCGCTTCAATCTCTTACCTAAGGAGAAGAAATGACAAAACATTTTCCACATACCCATCAGCTCAACACCATGGACTGTGGACCAGCCTGTCTGCGCATGGTTGCACAGTCGTATGGTAAGCACTATCGACTTGAAACATTGCGTGAGCGGAGTTTCATCACCCGTGAAGGGGTTAGTATGTTGGGCATTGCTGATGCAGCTGAGACAATAGGATTCCGATCGTTGGGCGTTAGGACCACAATGAAGGAACTGGTACAACAACGCCCGCTACCCTGCATCCTCCACTGGAATCAGAACCATTTCGTGGTTCTATATGACATCAGAAAGCACTGGCGAACTGGGGCTTTGTCGTTCTACATCGCTGACCCTGCATCACAGCTGGTGCGCTACGGCGAAGAGGAGTTTACGCGCTGCTGGGCAAATACAGTGTCGGCACAGCAGGAACCCATGGGCGTAGCATTGCTGCTGACACCAACACCAGAATTTAATGTGATCGCTGATGAGCCGAAGGTATCAACGCGACGCGACCTGCTCTTCTTTGCCCGCTACCTGCTGCCTCACCGCAAGGCTTTCGTCCAGTTGATTATGGGGATGCTTGTGGGTATGGCACTACAGCTGGCAGCGCCGTTCCTGACGCAGGCGATGGTGGATCAGGGCATAGGCGGACAAAACCTTGGCTTTATTACCTTAATCCTGCTTGCACAGTTAGGTTTGTTCGTGGCACAGCTTATCGTTGGTTTCCTCCGTAGCTGGGTGACATTGCATGTCAATGCCCGAATAGATGTGGCGCTCATCTCAGACTTCCTGATGAAACTGATGCGGCTGCCACTACGCTACTTCGACACAAAGATGACGGGTGATATCATGCAGCGCATCGGAGATCACAGCCGCATCAAGAGTTTCCTGATGGGAAATTCCGTCAACATCCTTTTCTCGTTAGCCAATTTCTTCATTTTCGGTGCCATATTGGCCTACTATAACTGGCAAATCCTCTCCATCTTTCTCATAGGAAACTCACTCTACGCGACGTGGGTACTCTCGTTCATGAAGTACCGACGTGAACTGGACATTCGGCGTTTCAACCAAAGTTCGGCAGAGCAGAGTACGGTTATTCAGCTCATTCAGGGTATGCAAGAAATCAAACTGAACAATTGCGAACGGCAGAAACGGTGGGAGTGGGAACGAATACAGGTGAAGCTTTTCCGTATCAGCGTAAAAGGGCTCACGATAGGGCAGATACAAGAGGTAGGGTCAGTCTTCTTCACACAGACGACGCATATCCTCATCTCGTTTATCGCCGCCAAAGCCGTTGTGGATGGTCAGATGACACTGGGCATGATGATGTCGCTGACGTATATCATCGGTCAAGTGTCGGCACCGATAGGACAGTTCATCGGCTTCGCCCAAAGTCTGCAGGATGCCAAGATTAGCATGGAACGTCTGAGTGAGGTGCATGAACAGCAGGATGAGGAGATGAACGCCGAAGGACGACTCCACGAATTGCCCAATCAAGGTGACATCTCCGTGGAGGATGTCACCTTCAGTTATAGTGGTGCCGATCGTGACTACGCTCTTGACCATCTGTCGCTAACCATTCCCGAAGGAAAAGTGACAGCCATAGTGGGAGCCAGCGGAAGCGGAAAGACGACACTCGTGAAACTTCTTTTGGGGTTTTATGAGCCGCAGCGAGGACATATACGGGTTGGGGGCACTCCTCTAAGCTTGATTGACCCCCAAGTGTGGCGCGCCGCCACAGGAAGTGTGATGCAGGAAGGGTTCATCTTCTCTGACACCATCGCGCGGAACATCGCCGTAGCAGATGAGCATATCGATACGAAGCGGCTGCAAAAGGCGGTGAAGATAGCAAATATCAGCGACTTCATCGAAGGCTTGCCCTTAGGCTACAGCACGAAAATCGGCATGGAGGGCAACGGCGTAAGCCAGGGGCAGCGCCAACGGTTGCTCATAGCCCGTGCCGTGTATAAAGACCCGCAGTATATCTTCTTTGACGAGGCCACCAACGCCTTAGACGCCAATAACGAACGTATCATCATGGAACAGTTACACGATTTTTACAAAGGGCGTACAGTGGTCATCGTGGCCCATCGACTCAGTACCGTCCGTGATGCCGATAACATCATTGTGCTCGAACATGGGAAGGTGATAGAACAGGGGACACATGAGCAATTGACGGCAAAGCACGGGGCATATTATACTTTAGTAAGGAATCAGCTGGAATTAGGGAGTTAATCTTGAAACCTGAAACTTTTGGAACAGCGAGAGCCATCAAGCTTGCTTGTTCGTCCGAGTCGTGACAAAAGTCAACGAAGTTAAACTTGAATCTTGAAACTAAAATGAAGAATGAATTAAAAGGGCTGCGTGAGCACAGCGAAGAAGTGGAGATGCTGATGGGGCAGACACCCAACTGGATCTTTCGATGGGGCATCTCCATGATTGCCGTTATCATGACATCGATGCTCGCAGCCTCGTGGTTTATCCATTGGCCTGAAACAATGGTGGTGCGAGGTACAATAGGTATAACAGGGCCTGACACGGTATGGTACATGCAAACAGAACTGACGGCTGTCGAAATACGACAGCTGCGACAAGGCATGACGGCGCACGTCTCTCTTGATAACAAAGACGAAGAATGGGGCTACTATAATGCTGTCGTTGATAAACTACCTCAATATCCTGATTCCATCAGGCGATTTCCCGTCATCATCAAGTTAATTTCAAACCATACTGAATCGGGGCATCAAGAAACAGAGTATATACATATAGAACGACGCACCGCCCCATGGTTACTTGATGCGACCGCTACCATATACCTTGCAGACAGAAGCTTATTTGATAGACTGATGAGGAGGTGATTCGAGGAGCGATTGAGCAAATAAAAGATAAATGTTTCCCACCGATGCGGGCTCTATATTTAATCAAAAACCGTGCTATCTATCGAAAGCACGGGGCAAATGTAGGGATTAGTTGTGACTTGACAAAGGAAAAGGGTGAAAAAATGACACCTGACACCTGTTTCAAACAAAATTTTGCAGGCTTGAGGGTAAAAAATCTGCACTTCTTTGAGTCGTTTTCAAAAACTATTCTTACCTTTGCGCCGACATAACCACAAAACAAATAAACATCCTCATTATGAAATTTTTCAAGAAACTGCCGCTGCTCGTTGCAGCATTGAGCATGATGTGCATATCATGCAGTAAGGATTTTCAGGGCGACATCGACGACCTGAACGACAAGTACAGCCAGATGGACCAGCGCGTCAAGAGCCTCGAGACACAGGCTGCCTCCATGAACTCACAGCTCTCACAACTCTCCGTGCTCGCGACAGCCGTGGAGAGCGGTTTCTACGTAACCGAAGTGCGCACCAGCACCGACGGCTATGAGCTCACGCTGAGCAACGGGCACAAGTTCATCCTCCAGAACGGACCCGACAATACCATCGCCCAGGCACCCAATATCAGCATGACTGTCATAGGAGGCGTACACTACTGGACCATCAACGGTATGCTCGTCACCGACGCTTCCGGCAAGCCAGTACCCGCCACCAGCCACACGCCGATTGTGCGTTGGAACGACGTCAACAACCAATGGACGATCTCCGTTGACGGCGGCATGACCTTCATCACCCTCAACCTCTTCTCTTCCATTGTCATCAACGACGAGGCACTCCTTCAGGTCATCAACAACTTCATCAGCCAGAACAGCACCACCATCATCAACCAGGAGGTGCTCTTCCAGATCATCTCCACCTACATCCAGCAGAACTACTCCAAGCTCTTCAACATCGACGTGATGCGCCAGGTCATCATCAACTATCTCGACCTCCACTACACCACCATCTTCAACTACGAACTCCTGCAGCAGATCTTCACCCAGTATAACTTCGAGTATGCCTACCAGCACATCGATGCTGACATCATCACCAACATACTCATCAACTTCATCACCGAGCACAAGGAGATCTTCATCAACAACGACGTGCTCTATGAGATCATTTCCAACTACATCGAAGTCAACAAGATCGACATCTTCAACAACACGATCATCGCTGAGGTCATCAACAACTACATTGAGCAGAACACCAACTTCATCAACATCGACCTCATCCGTCAGGTTGTCAACAACTACATCGACGAGCACCAGGACATCATCTTCAACAACGACGTCTTCATCGAGATCCTCAAGACGTATGTCCAGAACAACTACACAGTCATCTTCTCGCAGGACATCCTCCATCAGGTCATCAACCTCTACGTCACGCAGAACCGCACCACCATCTTCAACGAGACGCTCATGTGGGAGATTATCAACCAGTTCGTCGAGAACAACTACAATACCATCATCAACCAGAACATCCTCCAGGAGATCATCAATAACTACATCACCGTTAACAAGACCACCGTCATCAACGAGGACATCCTCTACGAGGTCATCCGCAACTACTTCCAGAACAACTTCAACATCATCATCGATGAGACACTCATCCAGCAGATCATCAACAACTACATCACGCAGCACCAGACCACGCTCATCGACATTGACATTGTGCGCAACGTGGTCAACAAGTACGTGCAGCAGAACTACCGCGTCATCTTCAACGTTGATGTCCTCAGCCAAGTCATCACCAACTACTTCGAGACCAATCAGACTGTCATCAAGCAGTACTTCAGTGATTACACGGGCATCATCAAGAACGTCATCGTTGACAACGAGGTATGCGTCGTGGAGCTCAACAACGGACAGACTGTTCAACTGCCCGTTTACGATGCCTACGCCAAAGTGCGCGACCGTGTGCAGAGCATCGTCGTAGTGCCCAACGTCAACGGCCACCTCACCTACCACTACGGTTACGACATGATGTACCTCACCTACATCGTCACGCCCGCCTCCATGGCCGGTATCATTGCCGACAAGTACCAAAACGGCGAGATGACCGTGGAATTCCTGGGTATCGACGAGGATGGAAATATGTCAAACTTCAACATCGGCTACGACAACATCTCGGGCGACTCCGACGGCAAGCTGCAACTGATGACACCCAAGCTCGACTCCTACAGCTACATGGGCACGCCCAAGTACGTGTCCATCGCGCTGCGCGTTAAGGACAACGTAGCTGGCGGCACCGACTATGTCACCACCTTCACCCCCATCGACTGGGAAGAGAGCAACTGGTAAGCCCAACGCCACTCAGCACTACACATCTATATATCATATATCATACGCACTACAATGAGAAAACTACATCATATACTCATCGTGCTGACGGCGTCTGTCATCTCATCCGCGCTGCTCAATTCATGCGGCAAGGATTTCCAGGATGACATTGACAAGCTTAACCAACAGCACCAAAGCATTGAGCAGCGCGTGAACACCCTCGAGACCAAGGCCACGACGCTCAATACACAGCTTGAGCAACTCGCCAAGCTCTCCACAGCCGTAGAAAACGGATTTTACATCACCTCCGTAGCCACCACAGCCGAAGGCTATGAGCTCACACTCAGCAACGGACGTAAGATCTCCCTCTACAACGGCACCGGCAACACCCTCACCAGCACACCCCTCATCAGCATGACGCAGGTCAGCGGACTCTACTACTGGTCGCTCAACGGGATGCTGCTCACCGATGCTTCAGGCAACCCCATTCGCACCACCACCGTCACACCCGTCGTGCGCTACGACTACGAGAACCTGAAGTGGATCGTCTCCCTCGACGGCGGCACCACCTTCCAGGATGTCAACGCCCTCGTGTCCGTGGTCATCAACGACACCGTGCTCCTCGAAATCATCAACAACTACGTCCGTGAGAACCGCACCACGCTCTTCAACCAGCAGATGCTCTACCAGATCATCTCCACATACATCCAGCGCAACTACACAGAGCTGTTCAACGTGGAGTTGCTCGACCAGGTTGTGGCCACCTATATCCGCGAGCACTACGCACGTCTGTTCAACTACGAACTGCTTGAGAAGATCTTCACCCAGTACGACTTCGAGTACTACACCAGCCAGATTGATGTCACACGACTCTCCAACCTCATCATCACCTTCATGCAGGAGCACCAGGAAATCTTCACCGACAACGAAGTGCTCTTTGAGATCGTCTCCAACTACATTGAGGTCAACAAGACAACCATCTTCACCACCGAGATGCTCCTGGAAGTCATCAACAACTTCATCGACAACCACTCCGACTACATCAACAAGGAGCTCCTCACACAGGTCATCGGCAACTACATCGACCAGAACCGTGAGGTCGTCTTCAACACGGAGGTCGTCCGACAAATGATGGCCGAGTACGTCCGACGCTACTACACCCAGATCTTCAGCCAGGATATCCTCGTGCAAATGCTCAACTACTACGTCTCCCGGGACCACAACACCATCTTCAACGAGACGCTCATACGCGACATCATCAACGAGTACGTCGTCAACAACCACACAAGCATCTTCAGCGAAGACATCCTTCGGCTCATCGTGCGCACATACATCGAGGAGAACGGCTCAACCATCATCAACCGTGACGTGCTCGTGGAAGTCATCGCCAACTACTTCCAGCGCAACTACGACCTCTTCATCGACCGCACCGTCATCGAGCGCACCATCAACGACTATGTTGAGCGCCACCACGACACCCTCATCAGCACCGACATCATCGAATCTGTCATCAACCGCTTCCTGCAGGAGTACTACACCGAGGTCTTCGACAAGGACCTGATCACGAAGATTGTCAACAACTACTTCGAAGTCAACAGGCAAACGCTCTACGAGATCATCAAGAAGAACGCTGACCCCATCCGCGAGGTCAACATCAACGAGGACATCTGCACCATCATCCTGCGCGACGGTCAGGCCATACAGTTGCCCATCTACGATGCCCACGCCAGGCTGCGTGACCGCGTTCAGAGCCTCGTCATCATGCCCAATGCCAGCGGACGGCTTACCGTCGTCGTTGACGAGGACAATCCCGAAGGCGAGCTCACTTTGAACTATCTGGTGGCACCAACATTCATGGCCGAGGTCATTGCCAACAAGAGTTATAACAACGAAATATCCCTGAGCCTCCTGCTCGTGGACAAAGAGGGCAACATCAGCAACATCGACGTCTCCGAAGTATCGGCAGATGCGTCAGGTGTGCTCACGCTCAAGACCCACCTCCCCGTAGCTGACTACCTCAATTATCATTCATGGGACTCAGACATCAACTATGATGACCTGAAGTGGACTATTGCCCTGCACGTACAGGAGAACAAGATCGGTGCCACCGACATCATGACCGAGTTTACGCCTGTGAACGTCTCCGAGTTCGACGAGCGCATCACACAGGAGATTCCCGAGGAATACCTCAGAAGGATGAGACCCTACATGCCCATCTATTCCGGCAACAGGCCACCGAGCCTCGAAGGGACCTACTGTATGCATATCACAACATTAGTATATGACTCCACGCCCAATGGATTCCAGCCAGGAAGACAATTCCTCGACTACATCGCAGATTTCACTCATCAAGACATGAAGAAAAACGTCGTTCTCTTCAGACAGGAAGAACGTAACAGCGCTGGAGTATATACGACATCTGAATGGACTGAAGCCAAAGTTCTCGGGAGAAACGACAATTTCACGATATTCATTATTGTCAATACAGTAGAAAGTGACGGAGTAACAACAGCAAAACTGGCAACACTGCTTTCCGGAACGATGAGTTCGGGCGGAATCAACAACTTCTATCAAGGCTTCGTCCTGCTGGATAAGCACGACCCTAACAACAAAGTGATGCCTGTTGGAGAATTCCGCATCTTTAACGACGCAGATGGATGGAGTGAATCGACAACATGGCTAGTACGTCAAATGGTGTCTGACGCCATGGAGGTGAAAGGAATGCCCTCCTTCGATCTGCCGTGGGCTACTGCTGCCAAGCGCTGAATTGTGAGACGCCAGCATACTTCAAAGAGTATTGGGCTGCCCAACCGGCAGCCCAATACTTTTTTCATGACACCTGACACCTATTTCAAACAAAAATCAATACGTCAGACCAAAGGCCCATAGAGGAATAATGTTTCCTGAGCCATATTCTATGTCATCCTTAACCACATAACCCTCCTTGGCCTCCGAGACTTGCTTCTTTCCCTTCTTCCTGCCTCCAACTTCAAACGTCTTTCCATCTATCTCAAAATCGCTGATTCGAGAACTGATAACCTCTGTCGTTACTCTCATCTGGTTATAGAAGAATGTCTCACGGATGTTGCCAATGTCTGTCGAGTTAGTGCCCAAAAGGTAGGCCATGGTAGTATTGTCAAGATACACTTTCTCCACTTTCCCTACTCCACGGATGCCTCCTGTATCATCGCGCAACTGGCTAATCATACCCGCCTGTTCCATATAAAGGAAATAGTCGGGCAAAACGTTGCGACTGACGCCGATAACCGAGGCCAACGAATCCATGACAGGCTTAAAGGGAACACTTTTTGCAATGACAGACAATAGTTTTTTCAGTTTCCTACCCGTAGAGGCATTCATATTGGCATATTGTGGAATATCCACTTCCATGGTCTGGTTCACGATCTGACGCAGCCGAATGTCGAAATCGCTCTCGTCCGAGAACGGATAATACCCCTTTCGCAAGTATTCCTTGAAGAATGGCAGCGGATGGCTGATGTCATCGATACGTGCCTTATGATCTATAATCTCTTCGAACGTATAGACTGGAACGTCTGTATGATGGAAAAGCATGAGATATTCCCTGAACGACAAACCCTGCATCATAAAGATGAGAGCACGTCGGCTCAAGTCTGCCTGGCCTTTGTAGATATCAAGCACCGACGATCCTGTAAAGCCCACTTTCAGCTCTGGATGCGAATCATAGATCTGTTTCAGTTCACTTGACCAGTTTTCGTACTTGTGTATTTCGTCAATGAACATCTGCTCACCGCCTTCCTTAACAAATTCATCCACGACAGCAACCAACGTGTGAGAGGAAAAGTAGAGATGATCGGCACTTACGTAGAACATCTTTCGGGATGCCCTGTTCTCTTTAATGTACTGAAGAACAATTGTTGACTTGCCCACACCACGAGGGCCTACAAGTCCGAACATACGAGATTCCCAACTTATCTTTTCGAACATATAACGATGAAAGACTGAAGTCGTCTGCCTCAATTGGCTCTCCATAAACTCTACCAATGACGTATCCATAAATGCTATTCTTTTGAAATTCGCCGCAAAATTAATCAAATTGCACTAAAACAGTGCAGATTTTCAATAAAAAATGCACTATAAGAGTGCAAATTTCTTGATTAGATACATTCTCACGCCTGACACCTGACATCGATTTCAAACAAAATTTTGTTTTTTGAGACCAGATGTGCGTTTGGGCAATGGATAGGAATGGCTGAGACAGGGTGATCATGTTAGACGGTCTCACTAATAGAGAGCCTTCCCATGACCTAAGCGGAGGTCGCTTATTTCTTGCCTTTCTTGTTGTAGTGGTCGATACCTCGGCGGACGTTTTCGATGACAGCTTCTGAAGTGAAGGTAGCACCCGTGATGACATCGACTTCCTGAGTGGCGGCTTTCTTGACGGAGAGGCCGTTCCATTTGTTGAGGAGGTCGCGCTTGATGAGGGCGAAGTACTTCGGTGTTTCGAGGTTCTTGAGCGCTTCAATCTTTTCAATCACACCTTTTCTGATGTAGATCTTCAGAGGTGTGGGTCCGGCATAACCCTCGACATCTGCTGCCAGAGTGGTTGTGTTGATGATGGTCGTGTCCTTGATTTGTGTGATAGGGGTGTTATCCTGTGCAGAGAGAGACAGGGAAGAAAGTGATAATAAAGAGAATAGGATGAATTGTTTTGCTTTCATAATGACTTTAAATAATACGTTTCCCTTCTATGACACATCAAACAGGAAAAGGTTTATTCCTGACACCTGACACCTATTTCAAACAAAATTTTGTTTTTTTGTAAAGGCTAACGACGCTTGCGGGGATGTTGGAAGAAGCGTACTCCTTCGCCGACCAATAAGACGGGAGCCGTCAGGAGGATGATCATCGTCCAATGCGTGACTTCAAGCGGTTCAACGTTGAACATCTGACCGCCAAAGGTGACAATAAGGATCTGACCGAAGAATATGATGCAGACAATCATCAGGAAGCCCTTGCAACCACGCAGGTCGAAGGCACTGCGCCCCGTCAGGAACGCACGGGCATTGAAGAGGTTCCAGAACTGTAGCATCACAAAGATAGTGAAGAAGAGGCTCTGCTCGTAGGGCGTGAGCCCATCACGCTCAAAGTACCACAACATAGCGGTCATCACGACGAAGAATAAGCCACCGAGGCTCCAGATAAATCTCCACATGGGCGTGGAGATAATGAACTTACGGCGGTCACGGGGACGTTCCAGCATCACCGAGGGCGTAGGGGGCAACGAGGCAAGTGCCATAGCGGCGAAGGTATCCATGATAAGGTTGACCCAGAGCATCTGCGTGACGGTCAACGGTGCCTCTGTTCCCATGAAAGCCCCAGCGAGCACGGTGAGGCAGGCGCAGACATTCACCGTCATCTGGAAGAGGATGAAACGCTGGATGTTGCGATAGAGGGAACGCCCCCACATGACAGCACGACCGATGCTGGCGAAGGAGTTGTCGAGGATGGTGATGTCCGAGGCTTCCTTAGCCACAGCTGTACCATCGCCCATAGAGAGTCCGACGTGAGCGGCGTTTAGGGCGGGGGCATCGTTGGTGCCGTCGCCGGTGACAGCGACCACTTCACCGTTAGCCTGCAACGCCTCAACCAAACGCTTCTTGTCCATCGGACGGGCGCGGGCAATGATGACGATGCCGCGAGCCCGCTCACGCAGTTCCTCGTCGGTGAGGGCAGCAACCTCGGGACCCGTGATGACTTCTCCTTTCGTGAGTCCTATCTGACGACCTATCTCTGTAGCAGTGGCGGGTGTGTCGCCTGTGACGATCTTCACGTCGATGCCTGCGGTCAGGCACTCCTGCACGGCAGCAGGGACATCGGTACGGACGGGGTCTGCAATGGCTACGAGAGCATCTAAATGAAAGGTGAGAAGTGAAAAGCGTGAGGTGAAAAGGGCTTCGCTACAGGAAACGACAGAAGAGGGAACTTCGGCATGAGCAAGGGCGAGGGTGCGGAGACCGCGCTGCTGCCATTGCTGCAATTCAGAACTGAGAGGAGAGAGGGAAGAGGGGAGATGATCTCCTGAGCACATCGCCATGACAATCTCGGGAGCACCCTTGATATATAAGGTGTCATCGATGCGGGTCGCCATATACTTGCGCTCCGTGGTGAAGGGGATTTCCTCGGTGATGTGGGCGGATTCGCGCAGGGTAATGTAATCTTGCCCTTGCTCGCGCAGCCAGAGCAGGAGGGCACCTTCGGTAGGGTTGCCCAAGACGCGGGTATCATCGAGGGAGGCGGTGCTGTTAACAGCGATGTTCGTCGCGATAAAATCGCGACATAAGAGACGTATCTCCGCCACGCGCATCTGGTTTTGGGTGAGGGTGCCGGTTTTGTCCGTGCAGATGACGGTGGCGGCACCCATGGTCTCACAGGCGTGCATGCGGCGCACGAGGTTGCCCGTCTTGAGCATCCGACGCATGGAATAAGCCAAGGAGAGGGTGACGGCCATGGGAAGACCTTCGGGGACGGCCACGACGATGAGCGTCACAGCCAGCATCACCGACTGAAGGAGGTAGGCGAGGAAAGTATAGGTCAAGATCGGCTCTGCCGCGACAAGCCACATGACAATACGTCCTACAACGACGAGGACGGCGATGGCGTAGCTGGTGCGTGAGATCAGCAGGCCGAGACGGTCGAGCTGCTCATTGAGGGGCGTGCGCACGGTGGCGTCGATCTGTGCTTCGGTGAAGACATGACCTGCTTCAGTGGCATCACCTACAGCCGCGACACACATCACGCCGTGACCCTCAAGCAGTTTCGTGCCACGCAGGACAGCATCGCTGGGGAAGGTGGCATCTGCATCTTGCTCCTCAGGTAGGATGCTCTTGTGACAGACGGGTTCGCCGGTAAGGGTCGATTCATCCACCTGCATCTGTGTCGCTTCGAGCAACTGACCATCAGCAGGTATCTCGTCGCCCGTAGCCAAGAGCACGATATCACCGACGACGATGTCGCTGCGAGGGACAAGCGTCTCATGGCCATCACGGATAACGCGGACTGGTTCCTTGTCGTTCTGCTGGTTGAGAAGGTTGAACTCACGGTCAGCCTGATACTCAAACCAGAAGGCCAAGCCCGTAGCGAGAGCGATAGCAACGATGATGCCCACAGGCTCAAAGAACGCTGTGGCATCAGCACCAAGACCATAGTATTCGTAGAAAGAGATACCTATGCTAAGCACAGCAGCAAAGAGCAGGATGACAATCAACGGGTCGGTGAACTTTGCTGCGAATTTACGCCACCAAGGCGTGCGCTCACAAGGTGTCAGAACATTAGCACCATGAGCGGCGCGTGAAGCGATAACCTCATCATTTGTGAGGCCTTTTGACAAGAAATCCTTTTTCATTTGTGCGCAAAAATACCCTTTTTTAGGGATAAAACAAAATAAAATGAAAGGAAATGCTGAAAAATGGCCCATTTTCCTTACCTTTGTCACGAAAATCTAAAATCCAATCACAGAAATGAACAAAAGCATACTTCTCGCAAGCCTGCTCAGCATAGGTATCAGCGCATCGGCACAAGATATTTCCGTGACCCGTTTCAAGCACATAGGTCCCCTACCCCTCCACACACCAGTCATCATCGACAGCACCGATGTCAACGGCAAGACCTTCGACGAGACACAGTTGCTCCACACGCCGTTCAACTTAGAGCAGGCGAAGCAAGGACAAGCGTTCAGCGATGCCGTCCTGCCTAAGGATGCACAGGGACGACCAGCCTTGCACTTAGCCACTTTCAACCTCACGAACACCTCTTATACGAAAGCGACCTTCAACGTGAAGAGCCTCAGCCATTATGAGCTCTACGTCGATGGAATGAAGGTGCAAGGCGAGACCGAGCTGCAGCCAGCGACCCACGAAGTCATCATCAAAGCCCTGACTACCGCTACGAGCACCGACTCGCTATTGGTGAGCGTTGCGCCGACCGTGGAGGGCAGCATCTGTCTCAACGAAGCAGGAGAGAAACGGCTATATACCATGAACGAGGTATTGCACGCCTGCCGCTATGCCGGTGTCGCGCTGTCGCCCAACGGACGATGGATGATTGTCAGCACAGCTCAGACGCAGCCTGGAGGCGCGGTGCAACGCAAGACCGAGGTGCGCGAAGTGGGCACTGGGCGTGTCATCGATCAGCGTGATGGTCTGAGATGGATGCCTCGCACGAACTTATTCTATTACCAGCGAGAGAGAGGCGGCAAGCAGGAGCTGGTGACTGTTGACCCGCTGACCAAGGCTGAAAATGTCTTGGCAAGCGATATCCCCGCAGGCTATTTCGAGTTCTCCCCCACCGAGGATAAGCTCATCTACTCGCTCAGCGACGAAGCTCCCAAGGAAGACCCAGGCGTGTATGAAGTCATTCACCCCGATGACCGTCAACCCGGCTGGCGCAGCCGATTCCATCTGAGCGTCTATGACCTTCGGACAGGAGTGATGCAACCATTGACTTTCGGACATTCGAGCACCTATCTCGCCGATGTCAGCGATGATGGCCGTTACATCCTGGCGATGACGAGTTCCAGCCAACTGGGCGCACGTCCCACTGAAGTGATGTCCGTCTATCGCATTGACCTGGAGACATTAGCAACAGACACGCTCGTCAGCCAGCAAGGTTTCCTCAGCACCGCCTGCTTCTCCCCCGACGGCAAACAGGTCCTGATCACCGGTTCGCCGGATGCGTTTGACGGCGTAGGCAAGAACGTCCGCGAGGGACAGACACCCAGCATGATAGACATTCAGATCTTCATGATGGATCTCGCCAGCCGCAAGGTCAAGCCCATGACCCGTGATTTCAACCCGAACGTGGGACGTCTGCAATGGTGTCGCGCCGACGGCATGGTTTACTTCTCTGCCGAGGACAACGACAGCATCAACCTCTTCCGTATGGATCCACAGTCAGGCAAGATACAGCGCATCGCGCTGCCAGAGGAACTGGTGGAACGCTTCGACGTAGCTGAGACGGCACCGACGATGGTATTCTATGCCCAGAGTGCCTCGAACAGCGACAGACTTTATGCAGCGGATCTGCAAAAAGTGAAAAATATTGTCCTATTAGAAGACCTCAGTGCTGAGACGCTCAAGGATGTAGAGCTGGGCGAGTGCAAGCCCTACGTCTATACCAACGAGCGTGGCGAACACATCTCATGCCGCTACTACCTGCCGCCACATTTCGATGCCTCGAAGCGTTATCCGATGATTGTCAACTACTACGGCGGTTGCTCGCCCACGAGCCGCAACTTCGAGAGCCGCTATCCTCAGCACGCATACGCCGCCTTAGGCTATGTTGTGCTCATCGTGAACCCACATGGTGCCACAGGCTTTGGACAGGAATGGTCAGCACAGCACGTGAACACCGCCGGCGAGGGTGTGGCGGAAGATATCATCGGTGCCGTCAAGGCGTTCTGCAAGGAACATGCCTGGGTTAACGCGCAGAAGATCGGATGTATCGGTGCCAGCTATGGAGGTTTCATGACACAGTACCTGCAGACGAAAACCGATCTCTTCGCCGCCGCCATCAGCCATGCCGGCATCAGCGACCACACCAGCTACTGGGGCGAGGGCTACTGGGGCTACACGTACAGCGAGGTGTCGATGGCCAACAGCTATCCCTGGACGCGCAAGGATCTCTATGTCGAGCAGAGTCCGCTGTTCAACGCAGACAAGATCCACACGCCGCTGCTCTTCCTGCACGGCGACGCCGACCACAACGTGCCTGTCGGCGAGAGCATTCAGATGTACACGGCACTAAAACTATTAGGATGTCCCACGGCAATGGTGCTCGTGAAAGACCAGGATCACCACATCACCGACTACCAGAAACGTCTGCGCTGGCAGAACACCATCTGGGCATGGTTTGCCCGCTGGCTACAAGACGATCCGACATGGTGGCAGTCGATGTACCCCGACAAAGACCTCTAAAGACCTCATCACCTATAAGCGACACGACCTTTCAACCTCAAAAACATGAATTTCAAAATTGCAGTGCTGCCCGGCGACGGTATCGGGCCGGAGATCAGCAAACAGGGCGTACACGTCATGAGTGCTGTTGCCGAGCGTTTCGGTCATCAGGTTGCCTACGAGTACGCCATCTGCGGCGCGGATGCCATCGAGAAAGTCGGTGATCCGTTCCCCGAGGAGACCTTCCAGACGTGTATGCGCGCGGATGCCGTTCTTTTCTCTGCCGTCGGCGATCCCAAATATGACAACGACCCAACGTCCAAGGTACGACCTGAGCAGGGTCTGCTGGCGATGCGTCAACGTCTGGGACTCTTCGCTAATATACGTCCCATCGAGACCTTCGACTGTCTCATCCATAAATCGCCGCTCAAGAATGAGTTGGTGCGCGGTGCCGATTTCATCTGCATCCGCGAACTCACAGGCGGTATGTATTTCGGTGAGAAATACCAGAGCGATGACCGCGCCTACGACACCAACATCTATACACGTCCAGAGATTGAGCGCATCCTGCACGTAGGATATGACTATGCCCGACGCAGAAAGAAGCATCTGACGGTTGTCGATAAGGCCAACATCCTGGCATCGAGTCGGCTGTGGCGGCAGATTGCCAAGGAGATAGCACCTCAATACTCTGACGTGCAGACCGATTTCATGTATGTCGATAATGCCGCTATGCGCATGATCCAAGAGCCGCGCTTCTTCGATGTCATCGTGACGGAAAACACCTTCGGCGATATCCTCACCGACGAGGCTTCGTGCATCACCGGCTCTATGGGACTGCTGCCTTCCGCCTCCACGGGCGAGCACACTCCCGTCTTCGAGCCCATTCACGGCTCATGGCCACAAGCCAAAGGACAGAACATCGCCAACCCACTGGCACAGATTCTCTCCGTGGCGATGCTCTATGAGTACTTCGGTCTCGAAGCCGAGGGCCAACTCATCCGCGAAGCCGTCAATGCCAGCCTCGATGCCAACGTCCGCACCCCTGAGATTCAGATCGAAGGTGGCAAACATTATGGTACGAAGGAAGTGGGACAGTGGATCGTGGATTTCATCAAGGGAAAGGCGTTATAACGTCATCACGACATAACGACAATACAAATGAGAAAACTGATAGCCTGCTGTTTCTGTTTTAGTCTGATCGCAGTCCTGTCTGCACAGGAGCCAGAGGAAACTTCATATCAGATGCTCGTGCGACAAGGCATCACGGCCATGGAGGATGATAGTCTGAAATTGGCTGAGAGTTTGTTTCGACAGGCATTGCAGAAAGAGCCAAATGCCATTGGCAACCCGCTCATCTGGGGACATCTGGCAAGCATCTACGAACGCACGGGACGCGAGCATGAAGCACTGGAGGCATACAATATCGGCGTAGGTCTGGCGCCACAAACCATCAGACTGCTGCTCGGACGCGCCTCGCTGTACATGAAGTTAGGCAATGAGAACCGCGCGCTGGTCGATTACAACGATGTCCTCGCCCTCAACGCAGACCATCCCGAAGCACTGCTGATGCGTGCTTTCATCCGTCAGCGTCAACACCTGCTGAAAGATGCACGCATGGACTTTGAACATCTATTGAGCATCGACCCAGTACATGAACAGGCACTACTCGGCCTCGCACTCGTCAATGATGCTGATCGCCGTCCAAAGGAAGCGATGGAGAACATTAACCGCGCCATAGAGCTCTATCCCCGCCACGCCGCAGGCTATGCTTTGCGTGCAGGCATGGAGCTGGACCGCAAAGTCTATGAACGGGCTGAGGCAGACTACACCAAGGCCATCGAACTCGAACCCAATGATGCACATTACTACCTCGCCCGTGCCCGCCTCTATACGCTGACCAAGCAGAAGCGCAAGGCACGAGAGGATGCTCGTGCGGCTGCCCGCTTAGGTGCTACAGCTGAAGAAATCGTTGGTGCAACCAAGACAAAAAAACAACTTTCACGCCATCAATGATATGGTATTCAACAGAAAACAAAAGATGAAGAAAAAAGCAAACTTCCTGCCACGAAGAGGTATAATGCTCATCGCGGCCATCACGATAGCTCTGATGGGTGCTCACGCTCAAGTGTCATCAGACTTCAAGCCGATGGACGATGTCAATCAAGTCGTTGACCTCACCTTGGACAGTTTGGAGAAGGTGAAGACAGCTCGACCTGTGGCTGGCAGCAGTCGTGTGGATGATCATCCCGTGCTGTTCCTCGTGGGCAACTCAACGATGCGCACTGGCACAAAAGGCAACGGCGACAACGGCCAGTGGGGCTGGGGATTCTTTGCACATCAATACTTCGACGAAGGCAAGATCACAGTGGAGAACCAGGCATTGGGTGGCACCAGCTCACGCACGTTCTACAACCAACTGTGGCCCGATGTGAAGAAGGGCATCCGTCCGGGCGACTGGGTGATCATCGAATTAGGCCACAACGACAACGGCCCCTTCGACAGCGGACGTTGCCGTGCCACCATCAAGGGGACATCGGCTACGGACTCGATGGTGGTGACACTCAAGGAAGGCCCTAATGAAGGTAAGAAAGAAACGGTCTATTCCTACGGCGAATATATGCGTAAGTTCGTGCGTGAGACGAGGGCATTGGGGGCGCATCCGATATTGATGAGTCTGACACCGAGGAAAAGACCCACCCCCGACCCCTCCCGTAATGGAGGGGAGGCCTCCGGATGGGAACCTGTCCGCGTCGCTGGCAACTTTGGTGGCTGGGCACGTCAGGTGGCAGAGGAAATGAATGTGCCGTTCGTCGATTTGAATGAGATTTCGGCCAGCAAGTACGACAAGATGAGTTCGTGGAAGCTTAACTATCATTTCTATTTGGACAATATCCATACCTCGAAGTTCGGTGCTGAACTGAATGCCCGTAGTGCCGCAGAGGGCTTGCTGGCCTGTCAGCATCCAGAGCTGAAACCACTGCAGGAGATGATGGTGAATACCGCTCTTCCCACAACTGGTGTGAAACGCGAAAACGGTAAACCCGTGGTGTTCATCACGGGTGATTCAACGGTGAAGAATGCCGATAACGACTCCACGGGTATGTGGGGCTGGGGCTCGCAGGCCTGGCGCATCTTCGACGAGAACAAGATTACCCCGATCAATTGTGCACAGGCGGGACGCAGCTGCCGCACCTATATCCGTGAAAAACGTTGGAATAGAGTCTATAACTCACTGATGCCTGGCGACTTCGTGCTCATCCAATTCGGTCACAACGATATCGGCGAACTTCACAAAGGCAAGCATCGAGGCGACATCCCAGGAACGGCTGACACCAGTTGCGTGAGCCGCGTCGTAGTAAAGGATGAAGCCTACAACGAAGTCGTATATAGCTTCGGATGGTATCTGAAGAAGATGATCGACGACTGCCGCCAGAAAGGTGCCACACCGATCCTTGTCAGCCTGACGCCGCGCAACGAATGGCCTGGCGGCAAGATTGAGCGCCGCAACGACAGCTATGGCAAGTGGTATCGCGAAGTAGCTGAAGAGACGGGCTGCGAGTTCGTGGATCTGCACAACATCACCGCCGATGCGCTTGACGGGATAGGTCAGGAACGCGCCAAAGAATACTACTGCGGCGACCACACGCACACCTCCCTTCGCGGAGCCCGTCTCAATGCCATTGGCATAGCCATCGGACTGCGCAGGAACGGCGGCGCACTGGCCACATATCTGAAGTAAAGACAAAAGAGAGAAAAATGAAAAATCCATTTTTCCAAGGGCGATATGAAACGCGTGATCACAATGCACACAATAAAAAAAGGTTTCGCGCGTTATAATAAGGTAAACGACAACAACAGATATACATGATCGAATATATTCGCGGGTCCATTGCCGACCTCTCCCCTACCCTCGCCGTGTTAGATGCCAACGGCGTGGGCTATGGCTTAAACATCACCCTCAACACCTTTTCTGCCATCCAGGGGTTGCCCGGCGACGTGAAGCTATACGTTTATGAGAACATTCGCGAGGACGCCTACGTACTGTGGGGCTTTGCAACGAAAGTGGAGCGCGAGCTCTTCATCCTGCTGACCACCGTCAGTGGTATTGGTGGTCAGTCGGCACGCGTCATCCTCTCATCAATGACACCCTCCGAGCTGTGCGATGCCATCAGTCGCGGCGACGAGCGTCTGCTCAAGACCGCCAAGGGCATCGGCGGCAAGACGGCCCAACGCATTATCGTGGAGCTGAAAGACAAGCTTGTGACCCTCGGCATCGATGCCGCAGCAGGCTCACCCAGTTCACAGCCCATCTCAGCCGCCAACAAACAAGTGCAGGACGAGGCCGTGGCAGCTCTCACCATGCTTGGCTTCTCACCCGCTCCCGCACAAAAAGCGGTAGTAGGCATTCTGCGTGCAGAACCCGAAGCCAGCGTGGAACAGGTGATTAAGCTGGCGTTGAAGATGCTGTAGGAAAGACTCTCCCCCACCCTCCCTATCAAGGAGGGAACAATTACTGAACAAGAGTAGAAAACAAATACTGGATTTATTCAAAAGTTATATTTTGAGAGGACATTTTGCACATAGATTGTTGTTGCTGACAGTCATATTCATGGCAGTCAGCTCTTCACTATTTGCACAAGTGACCAATCCCTCCCTTGGAGAATCGAAACCACTAATTCCCCAAAAGACGATTCCTGAGACCGTTGAAGACCTTGACACCACGGGTATTGGCATCAAACGGCCTGATAATATCAAGCAGGTCGAAGAACTTGACTCGTTGAGTGACAACTACCGCATCGGCACGAGGCTCGGTACGGGCGGTTTCCTGAACACACCTATTCTCATGACGCCCAACGAGTACCAACGATGGACGTTACAGCAATCCATGAATGCCTACTACCGCCAGAAGAACCGCGAAGAGTATGAGAGCAAGGGCAAGAGCAAGTTCGACTTTACCGACATGAAGTTCGACCTCGGCCCCGCAGAGAAAATCTTCGGTCCGGGCGGCGTGCAGATCAAGACACAAGGCTCCGCAGAGATTAAGATAGGTGGTAACCACAAGAAAATCAACAATCCCTCGCTCGCTTCCAACCGTCGCAAGACCTTCGGTTTCGATTTCGACGAGAAGATCAACCTCAGCGTGAACGGTAAAGTAGGTGATAAGATCAACCTGAATATCAACTACAACACCGAAGCCACGATGGAGGTCGATGCCCAGCAAATGAAACTGAAGTACGACGGCAAGGAGGACGAAATCATCAAGTTGGTGGAAGGTGGTCATGTATCCATGCCCTCCAACTCGACGCTCATCCACGGCGTGTCGAGCCTCTTCGGTCTGCGTACCGACCTGCAATTTGGCAAGTTGAAACTACAGACGGTGGTCAGCCAGAAGAACTCCGCCTCAACGAGCGTAAGCTCCAAAGGCGGTTCCCAAACCACCAACTACGAGATCTCTGCCGTCGATTACGAAGAGAACCGCCACTTCTGGCTCGCCCATTACTTCCACGACAACTACGACCGATGGATGAAAACCCTGCCGACCATCGCCAGCGGCATCACCATCAAGCGCGTGGAGGTATGGTTGACCAACAAACGCGCCGCTTCCACGCAGAACAACCGCAACCTACTCGCCTTCACGGACTTGGGTGAGGCTGTACATATCAGCAATCCCATTTGGACTCGCGGCGCAACAACAACACAACCCCAAAACCGTGCCAACACGCTCTATGAAGACCTTGTCAACATCTACTCCGAGGCACGTGACATCAGCGTAGCGACCACCATCTTGGACGAGATTAAAGACTTCAGCGGCGGCATGGATTACGAAAAGCTGCAGTCGGCACGTCTGTTGACCTCGTCGGAATATACCATCAACAACGCATTGGGTTATATCTCGCTCAACTTCCAGTTGGAACCCGACGATGTGCTGGCCGTAGCTTTCGAATACACCCTAAACGGTCAGACCTTCCAAGTAGGTGAGTTTGCCAGTGACCTCACCGATAACTCACAATGTCTGTATGTCAAGGCATTGAAAAGCACCAGCGGTTCGCCTTCGATGGGTAACTGGCCGCTGATGATGAAAAACATCTACTCGCTCGGTGCCACTTCGACACAGAAAGAAAAGTTCCGCCTCGATATTAAGTATCAAAACGACACCGCAGGCGTCTATCAGACCTATCTGCCCGAGGCCAACCTGAAGGCTACCCCCCTGCTGCGAGCCTTGAACCTCGACCGCTTGGACAATAACAACCGCTCGAATGCCGATGGACAGTTTGACTATGTCGAGGGCTATACCATTTCTAAGGGACGCATCATCTTCCCTGTGGCAGAGCCTTTCGGCGACCATCTCCGTTCGTGGATCGGCAGCGATGCCATCGCTGACAAATATTGTTTCGATGCCCTCTACGACAGTACCAAAACCGTAGCCAAGCAGATAGCCGAACAGAACAAATTCCTGCTCACCGGACGCTACAAGGGTACGAATGGAGCGGAGATCAGTCTCGGTGTGACAAACGTTGCCCCAGGGAGCGTAGTCGTCACAGCAGGCGGTGTCACGCTGACGGAGAATGTCGATTACCGTGTAGATTACTCGATGGGAACGGTCTATATCCTCAACCAGAGCATCATCGATGCCGGAACAAAGGTCAACGCCAGCGTCGAATCCAACGACACCTACGGTATGCAGCGAAAGACGATGTTGGGCCTTAACTGGGACTACGAGTTCAACAAGAACTTCGTCATCGGTGGTACCTTACAGTTCCTCAACGAACAGCCGCTGACCACCAAGGTCAATATGGGCACCGAGCCGCTGAAGAACACCCTCTGGGGCGTACACTTAGACTGGAAGAAAGAAGCGCAGTGGCTCACCAATGCCCTCAATGCCATCCCGTTGCTGAACTTCACGGCACCGTCGCAGATTGCCTTCAGCGCCGACTTTGCCCAACTCATCGCAGGTCAGAACCGCAAGGTGCAGGGCGAAGCATCGTATATGGACGATTTCGAGAACACCAAGAACCGCCTGAGCATCACCACGCCCACGGCTTGGATGCTCTCGTCAGTGCCCTCACCCTTTGAAGGATCCAAGCTCACCAACGATGTGCGCAGCGGATACCAACGCGCACGTCTTGCCTGGTACTACATCGATCCCATCTTTACGCGTCGCAGCAGCTCGCTGACACCCCCTCACATCAAGAGCGACCTCAACCAGCTGTCGAACCACTACGTTCGCGAGGTCTATGAGCGCGACCTCTATCCCAACAAACAGCAAAACTCCTACTCCGAGGCGGCATCGCTCAATGTGCTCAACCTCGCCTACTATCCCACCGAGCGAGGAGCCTATAACCTTAACCCCGATCTCGACGTAAACGGTCGCCTGCGGAATCCCAAGGAGAACTGGGGCGGCATGATGCGTAAGCTCGACTATCCCGACTTCGAAGCACAGAACATCGAGTACTTAGAGTTCTGGATGCTCGACCCGTTCATCTACACCGGCGATGACCCGAGCTACGGCGGCGAGCTGTACATCGACCTTGGCGAGATCAGCGAGGACGTGCTCAAGGATGGTAAGAAGTTCTACGAGAGTGGACTGCCACTGGACGACAACACGAGCTACTACACCGAAACCGCCTGGGGACGCGTTCCCATCGGCACCAGCGTCACATACGCATTTAATAATGAATCGGGCGCGCGCACGCGTCAAGATGTCGGTCTCAACGGACTCAGATCAGATCAAGAGCGCACTTATCCGGCATACGCCCAGTACTTACAGGAGATTCAGGGCAAGGTGTCGCCCGAGGTCTTCGACAGCATCATGGCAGACCCGGCAGGCGATGACTACCATTACTACCGTGGCACCGATTTCGACCGCGATCGTGTGAGCATCCTCGACCGCTACAAGCGCATCAACCTGCCTGAAGGCAACTCGCCCGATACCGAGAACTCGCCCGAGAGCTACGAAACGGCCTACAAGACCACACCCGATGTCGAGGACATCAACCAGGACTACACGCTGAACGAGTACGAGAAGTACTTCCAATACCATATCTCCATCCATCCAGGTGACACGATCATTGGTCGCAACTACATCGCCGACATCCGTCACCTGACAGCTCATCTGCGCAATGGAGAGAAGGAACCCGAACGCTGGTTCCAGTTCCGCGTGCCTTTGGAGGAGTTCGAGCGTGCAGAGGGAGGTATCAAGGATTTCAATTCCATCCGTTTTATCCGCATTTATCTCACAGGGTTCGAGAAGCCCATCATCCTGCGCTTCGCCACCTTTGACCTCGTGCAAGCCGACTGGCGTAACTACGAGCAAGCACTCTACAGCGGTCAGGCTCCCTCAGTCGGTGGAACACTGGAGATCAGTGCCGTCAACATTGAGGAGAACAACGACAAGCAGCCCGTCAACTACGTGCTACCGCCAGGCATCAGCCGCGTCACTGACCCCAACCAGAGCCAGCTCGTTGAGTCCAATGAGCAAGCACTCTCTCTCATCGCCAAGAACTTGGCTCCAGGTGATGCCCGCGCCGTGTTCAAGAACTGCAACTACGATATGCGCCAGTACAAGCATCTGCAGATGTTTGTACATGCCAACGCCCTTGCCAACGACGTCACCAACTTGCAAGACGGCGAGACCTCTGTCTTCCTGCGCTTAGGTTCCGACTACAGGAGCAACTACTACGAATACGAAGTGCCATTGACGCTGACACAGGAGAAGATAGGTGCAGGCTACGACACCTATAACGCACGCGACTGCCGAGCCGTGTGGCCCGAGGAGAACATGATTGACATCGACCTCAGCAAGCTCACTGCCGTCAAGAAGAACCGCAACCACGAGAAGAGCCTCGGCACAGCCAGCTACAACCGTGAATTCAGTGAATTTGACAGCGACAAGCCCAGCAACCGTATTAGCGTGATGGGTAATCCTACGCTGGGCGAGGTAAAGACCATCATGATTGGTATCCGCAACAACGGTCGTACGGTGAAGAGCGTCGAGGTGTGGGCCAACGAGTTGCGATTGCAGGAATTCTCCAACGAAGGTGGTTGGGCGGCACAGGCTGCGCTGAACATTCAGCTCTCCGACCTCGGCAGCCTCAACGTGCAGGGGCACATTGAAAAGGCCGGTTTCGGAGGCATCGAGCAAAGCGTCAGCGAGCGCAGCAACGAAGACACCTACGAATACACCATCACGACACAACTCGACTTCGGCAAGATCCTGCCACCGACGGCAAAGGTCAGCGTGCCGTTCTACTACAGCTATGCCCGTGAGGTTGTGAAACCCAAGTACAACCCACTCGACACGGATATGCTCCTAAGCGATGCCTTGGATGCCGCCGTAACCAAGCATGAGAAGGACTCCATTACCAACTTGACCACACAGCAACAGGTGACGAAAAACCTCTCACTGACAGGTGTCAAGGTGAACATACAGAGCAAGAAGCATCCGATGCCCTACGATCCCGCCAACTTCACCTTCAACTACAGCCATACGCACACCTATAATGTGGGAGAGACCACAGCATACGAGCACGAGAAGACGTGGCGAGGCGGTTTGAACTACAGCTGGTCGCCCAACTTCAAGCCTTGGGAACCGTTCAAGAACATCAAGTCCAAGTCGAAGTGGCTCGATCTGGTGAAAGCACAGAACTTGAACTATCTGCCACAGAGCCTTACCTTCAACACAGATATCATCCGCAACTACTACGAGATTCAGGAACGCGATATGGAAAATCTCGAGTCACCCAATGCGATACCCGTTCGCTGGACTCCCTCGTTCCTGTGGAACCGTGAATTCAACCTTCGCTGGGACTTGACCAGGGCACTCCATTTCACCTTCCAGAGCGGCACGCACGCCGAGATCGAAGAGCCTTACACGCCCGTCAACAAAGACCTCTATCCTGACAGCTACTCCGCATGGAAGGACAGCGTCTGGCACAGTATCAAAGGCTTCGGCACTCCGTTGGACTACACGCAGAGCGTGCAAGCCAGCTACAAAGTGCCGTTAGATAAGATTCCGCTATTCGATTGGATTTCTGCCGATGGCACCTATCAGGGCAACTACACTTGGCGACGCGGTGCCGAGCTCGAAGACGGGAACACCCTCGGCAACACCATCAACACGCAGCGCACGGTGAACCTCAACGGCAAGCTGAATATGGAGACGCTCTACAACCACTCCAAGTTCCTGCAAGATGCCAACAAACGTTTCTCCACCTCCACCATCAAGAGCGAAGGCCGGAAGAAAGACCAAGCCAAGAAAAAAGAGAAGGAGGCGAAGAAAAAGGAAGAGGAAGCCGCCGCTAAGAAACTTGCTGAGGCACAGAAGAAAGCTGCCGCAGGCGACAGCACCGACTTGAAGGCCCTCAATGACCCATCCAAACTCAAGGCACAAGGCAATGCCAAGGGCGTCAGCAACCAGAAGACACAGGTGAAGGGCTTCGCGGGAGAGGTCCTATTGCCCGACTCTGCCATTGAGCTTAGCCACGGACAGAAGAGTAAGCGCATTGTTGTCACCGCCAAGGATGCGAACGGCAAAGCGTATCCGATCAAGTACCGCATCTTGGACGAGAACAAGATACAGATTCTTCCACCCAAGGAGTTAGCAGCCGCTGCCAAGAAGGCACGCAAGGAAGCAGAGCGCGCTAAGAAAGAAGCAGAAAAGGAAGCCAAGCGCATACAAAAGGAAGCAGAACGCGCGCAAAAGAAAGCCGCAAAGGAAGCCCAGAAGAAAGGGCTCGCAGCAGACAGTCTCCTGGCTACTGCCGATAGCCTCGCTCTTGCCACCGACAGTCTTACCCTCGCCGACAGCAAGAGAACCGAGGACAAAAAAGATGAGGACAAGAGAACCGACGGAAAGAGAACCGAGGACAAAAAAGACGAGGACAAGAGAACCGACGGAAAGAGAACCGAGGACAAGAAAGCCCCTGTCTCCAAAGATGACCTCACCGAGGGTTCTGTGGTCGGCGGTTCCTCCGCCGAGATCCCCGCTGTCTCCTCCCTTGACAGCCTCCTTGCCCCCCTGAAGCTCCGTGTTAACGTCGTTGCCAAGCCCAAGCTCGAAGACGAGAAATGGTATCAGTGGGCTCAGGCAGGCGCGCGCTTCTTGATGATGCTCCGCAACGTAAGCATCAGCTACCGCAACACCTACGCCCTCACTCTGCCTGGCTTCATGCCCAACGTGGGTGACGCCCTCGGCCAGCGCAAACTCAACGGTGTCATGTCACCCGGTCTCGACTTCGCTTTCGGACTCGTCGGCGACAGCTACATCACCCGTGCACAAGAGAACGGCTGGCTCCTCAACAGTGACAGCGTAGCAACGCCTGCCACCACCAACGCGATGACCGATGTGCAGCTCAAGGCAACCCTTGAACCGTTACCCGACCTGAAGATAGACCTCAGTGCCAGCCACACGAGCAACAAGTCCAAGAGCATCCAATACATGTACATCGGCAATCCGACCACGCGCACAGGAACCTTCAACATGACGACCATTAGCCTGCGCACGGCCTTCCAGAGCCGTGGCAATGCCAACAATGGCTATACCAGCGAAGCTTTCCGCCGCTTCCAAGACTTCCTGCCGATCATTCAGCAGCGCGTCGAAGCCAAATACATTGGTACCCGCTACCCCGAGCTCACGGGCATGAGCGGCACCTTCGACCCCGCCAACGGCACCGTCGATCTATACAGCAGCGACGTGATGATTCCAGCATTCCTCGCCGCCTATACAGGTGGTAGTGCTAATGGAGCCAGCCTCGACATCTTCCCCGCCATTACGCGCATGCTCCCCAACTGGAGCCTCTCCTATAAGGGACTCTCTAATTTGCCTTGGATACGCGACCATCTGAAGAGCCTCACGCTGACGCACACCTACAAGAGTGTCTATGCCGTAGGTTCCTACAACAGCTATGCCTCGTGGGTCGAATACATGAATGGCTCGGACATGGGTTACGTGCAGAACACCACGACGGGAATGTACTCTCCCTCATCGATGTATGATATCTCCACCGTAAGCATCAACGAAGCCTTCTCACCGCTGATCGGTCTCAACGCGACGCTCCAGAACAATATGACACTGAAGCTCGAGTACCGCAAGACCCGCGTGCTGACGCTCTCCATGACAGCCGCCCAGATCAATGAGGCCTGCTCGGAGGACATCGTCTTCGGATGGGGCTATAAGATCAATGACTTTAAGATTGGCGGACTCTTCAAGAGCAGGAGTAGCAGCCAGAAAGGCTCTTCCAAGAACAAGAAGAAAGGAGCAGAGTCCGACAGTGAGGAGCAAAGCTCCAAGTCCAACAGCAAGAACTCCAAAAGCAGTTCAAGCAGCAACCGCAGCACCTTCGCCCACGACCTCAATTTGCGTTTCGACTTCTCGCTGCGCAGTCAGGACGCCGTGATGCGAAACATACAGACTTCCCTTTCCGAGGCCACCAGCGGTAATCGTGCCATCAAGGCATCCTTCATGGCAGACTATACGATGAGCCGCTATGTGACGCTGTCACTCTATTACGATTTCCAACGTAATGACCCGTTACTTTCCTCGTCATCGTACCCCACAATCACGCAAGACTTTGGTCTGAACCTGAAGTTCATGCTGACGAGATAAAAGTTTTCCCCACTTTCTTTGGAGATGTCGCAACAAAGCAGTACCTTTGCGCCGCCTTTCGGGAGAAAGTGCAGAGAAAACACCTTATTTATATATTAAAAAGACATCAGTCAACACGGCTCCTGCTATGGAATTAACCCCACTGACAGCTACTTCGCCCATTGACGGGCGCTATCGCCAAAAGACAGAATCACTGGATTGCTACTTTTCAGAATACGCACTCATCCGCTACCGCATTCGCGTAGAAATTGAATATTTCATCACTTTGTGCGAACTGCCCCTTCCGCAGTTGGCCGATGTACCCCACGACCTTTTCCCTCAGCTTCGCGCTATCTACGAGAACTTCTCGTCAGAGGATGCTGCACGTGTCAAGGCTATTGAGAGCGTGACCAACCACGATGTGAAAGCAGTTGAGTATTTCATCAAAGAAGGAGTTGACAAGTTAACAAGTAAAGAAGTTGACAAGTCTAATGCAGAAACGATCAACTCGTCAACGTTCAAAGAATTCATCCACTTTGGTCTCACCTCACAGGACATCAACAACACGAGTGTCCCTTTGAGCATCAAGGAAGCGTTAGAGGAAGTCTATTATCCCCTTCTTCAGCAACTCATCGACCAACTCCATGCTTATTCCACCGAGTGGAAAGACATTGCGATGCTCGCCAAGACTCACGGCCAGCCCGCCTCCCCCACTCGCTTGGGCAAGGAGCTGATGGTGTTTGCCTATCGTCTCTCCCGTCAGTTCGACCTCTTGCGTGCATGCCCCATCACAGCCAAGTTTGGCGGTGCTACGGGCAACTTCAATGCTC
Source organism: uncultured Bacteroidaceae bacterium (assembly GCA_905236985.1). GTDB lineage: Bacteria > Bacteroidota > Bacteroidia > Bacteroidales > Bacteroidaceae > Physcousia. The sequence continues at coordinate 49,896 of CAJORF010000140.1, forward strand.
ATCACGTGGCTTATCCCGCCATCGACTGGCACGCCTTTGGCAATCGCTTCGTTGCTGAGAAGTTAGGACTGGAGCGTGAGCAGTGGACGACACAGATCTCCAACTACGACTGTCTCGGAGCACTCTTCGATGCCCTTCGTCGCATCAACACCATCATCATCGACCTCGACCGCGATATCTGGCAATACATCTCAATGGGTTACTTCCGCCAGCGTGTGAAGGCAGGCGAAGTCGGTTCGAGTGCAATGCCCCATAAGGTCAACCCCATTGACTTTGAGAACTCCGAAGGCAACCTCGGCGTGGCCAACGCCCTGTTCAGCCATCTCGCCGAGAAACTGCCCGTGAGCCGCCTACAGCGTGACCTCACCGACAGCACCGTGCTGCGTAATGTCGGAGTGCCTATCGGTCACGCGATCATCGCCATACAGAGCACGTTGAAAGGTTTGGGCAAGCTGCTCCTCAACGAAGGAGCACTGCGCGATGACCTCGAACAGAACTGGGCAGTCGTCGCAGAAGGTATTCAGACGATCTTGCGACGTGAAGGCTATCCTAACCCTTACGAAGCCCTTAAGGCACTCACCCGCACAGGTGCTGCCATCAGCCATGAGAGTATCGCCACATTTATCGAAACGCTCGAAGTCAGCGAGAGCGTCAAGGCCGAGCTTCGTGCCATCACGCCCTGGAACTACACTGGAATGTAATCCACAAATCCCCAATAAATCTATTCATTTTTATTACATTTAAAGAAACGTTTTTTAGAATCAATGGAAAACAACGACGAAAAGTGGCGCGAGAGTTTTAGCGCCAGCGAGGGAAAGGACGAAAACCGCGAAGGTTTTAATCCCTCATTCAACAGAGATCCCAACAAGAGCTATGGACAAGGACGCACGCCGCGTCCACGCATCCAGCGCCCCGTTTATGGCAGCAATGCCGAAGGTGAGCGCCGTACCTATCGTCCTCGTTATGATGCCAATGGTAATGCCCTTGAAGAAGGACAGGAAACACGTAGCTATCAGCCCCGGCCAAGCTACCAGCCCCGTGGCGGTTATCAACCTCGTGGCGGCTACCAGCCCCGTGGCGGTTATGGTCAGCGTGAAGGTGGATATCAGCAGCGTGAAAGCGGATATCAGCAGCATGAAGGTGGATATCAACAACGTAGCGGTTACCAGCAGCGAGGCGGATATGGTCAGCAGCGCGAAGGTTTTGGTCAGCAGCGCGAAGGTGGCTTCATGCCCCGTGGCGGCTATGGTCAGCAAAGAAGCGGTTACGCCCCCCGTGGCGGTGGTTATGGCCAGCAGCGAGGCGGTTACGCTCCCCGTGGCGGTGGTTATGGTCAACAGCGTGGTGGCTACGGCCAGCAGCGCGGCTTCGGCGGACCACGTCGCCAACACACTCCCGGCTACGATCCCAATGCAAAATACAGCCACAAGAAGCGCATCGAATACTCCGAGGCTCACATCGATCCCGAAGCTCCCATCCGTCTGAACAAGTTCCTCGCCAACGCCGGCGTGTGTTCACGTCGTGAGGCAGATACATTCATTGAGGCAGGTGTGGTCAGCGTCAATGGTGTTGTCGTCACCGAGCTCGGCACCAAGATCAAGCGCTCCGACGAGGTCAAGTTCCATGACCAGCCCGTGAAGATCGAGAAGAAGGTCTATGTGCTGCTCAACAAGCCTAAGGACTACGTCACCACGAGCGACGATCCCCAAAACCGCAAGACAGTCATGGATCTCGTCAAGGGTTGCTGCGACGAGCGCATCTATCCCGTTGGTCGTCTCGACCGCAATACGACGGGTGTACTCTTGCTCACCAACGATGGCGAACTGGCTTCCAAGCTCACTCACCCGCAGTACCTCAAGAAGAAGATCTACCATGTTCACACAGACAAGAACGTCACCGCAGCTGACCTCCGTCAGATTGCCGAAGGTATTCAGCTCGACGATGGTGAGATCCACGCAGATGCTGTTGAATACGCCTCCGAGACTGACAAAAAGCAGGTGGGCATCGAGATCCACAGCGGTCGCAACCGCATTGTACGTCGCATCTTCGAGCACCTCGGCTACAAGGTCACCAAGCTCGACCGCGTCTTCTTCGCCGGTCTGACCAAGAAGAACCTCAAGCGCGGCGATTGGCGCTACCTCACCGAGCAAGAAGTGAATATGCTGCGTATGGGAGCATTTGAGTAAGGGTTCGCTGCGCGCGAAGCTGAATGTTTAAGGTTTAATGTTTAATGTAAAGACCTTTTTACGGCAGACTTCGCAATCAGTAGGACAGCCCCCATTAAACTTTAAACTTTAAACATTAAACTACGGGCTTTGCCCGTGCTAAAAATATGCAACGTACAAAGATTATTGATGCGCTGAAGCGTACGGACTTCGGTAGCCCTATCACAGTCATGGGTTGGGTGCGTTCAAAACGCGGTTCCAAAGGAATCTTCTTTATTGCCCTGAATGACGGCTCCACCATCAAAAATATACAGATTGTAGGTGAGGAGCAAAACTTTGACGAGGCCGTTGTGAAACTCATCACCACCGGTGCCTGCATCAAAGTGAATGGTGTATTAGTGGAAAGTCCCGCAGCCGGACAGGCCAGCGAAGTGCAAGCCAAAGAAATCGAAGTGCTTGGTACATGTGACAGCACCTTCCCGATGCAGAAGAAGGGACAGAGCTTTGAGTTCATGCGTCAGCACGCCCACATGCGTCTTCGCACCAACACCTTCAGTGCCATCATGCGCATCCGCCACAATATGGCGATGGCTATCCACACCTATTTCCACGACCACGGCTTCTACTATTTCCACACCCCTCTCATCACTGCTTCAGACTGCGAGGGTGCCGGCAATATGTTCCAAGTCACGACCAAGAACCTCTACGACCTGAAGAAGGACGAGGAGGGCAAGATTATCTATGATGATGACTTCTTCGGCGAGCAGACCAGCCTGACTGTCAGCGGACAGCTCGAAGGCGAACTGGGAGCTACGGCTCTCGGACAGATCTACACCTTTGGTCCTACGTTCCGAGCAGAGAACAGCAACACTCCGCGTCACTTGGCCGAGTTCTGGATGATTGAGCCTGAAATGGCTTTCTACGACAAGACCGACCTGATGGATCTTGAAGAGGATTTCATCAAGCACTGTGTCCGTTGGGCACTTGACAACTGTCGCGATGACCTTGAGTTCCTCAACAATCCGCGCCTTGACCCGCATCTCATTGAGCGTCTCGAAGGCGTGTTGAAAGAGGATTTCGTGCGTCTGCCTTACACCGAAGGTATTGAGATCCTGCAGGAAGCCATCAAGAACGGCAAGAAGTTTGAATTCCCCTGCAACTGGGGTGATGACCTCGCCAGCGAGCACGAGCGCTACCTCGTTGAGGAGCATTTCAAGCGTCCTGTCATCATGACCGACTACCCGAAGGAGATCAAGGCTTTCTACATGAAGATGAACGAGGACGGCAAGACCATGCAAGGCACCGACGTGCTCTTCCCCTCCATTGGCGAAATCATCGGCGGCAGCGTGCGTGAGGAGAGTCTCGACAAACTCATGGCTGAGATCAACCGCCGTGGAATGGACACGACCAGCTTGGAATGGTATCTCGACACACGTCGCTGGGGTACGTGCCCACATGCCGGCTTTGGTCTTGGCTTCGAGCGTCTGATCCTCTTCGTAACGGGTATGCAGAATATCCGCGACGTCATTCCCTTCCCCCGCACTCCGGGCAACGCCAAGTTCTGACCCCGTGCGACTATACGCAAACACGCCTATGCAAAAACAACAATTTGCATAGGCGTGTTGCCTGTTTTACATAGGCAATTTGATCCATTTGCCTATGTGTTTTGAAACATTACTCCAGTGTCACCTCGATGCGTTGCAAATCACTGAGCTGTGAACTGGTGCCGTAGAAGAGCTCATAGCGTCCATGATGAGCATGGACGGTGTTGGTGGAAGGATCAAAAAGCTCAAAGGTTTTGGCTGTGAGGGGCAACTCGGCATTGACGGTCTGTCCAGCCTTGACCGCCACACGCTGGAAGCCGCGCAGCGAACGAAGTGGGCCTTCGGTGTCAGCAAGGTCACGGACATAGAGTTGCAAGACCTCCGTACCATCGCGCCGTCCTGTATTGGTCACAGGAATCGTAATGACTGTGGGTTGCTGACTCAGGTCGGAGAGATTGAGGATGAGCGTCGAAGAGTTGGCCTTGCCCACGCTGAACGTAGTGTAGCTGAGGCCGTATCCAAAAGCATAGAGCGGATCGGAAAAATAACGATAGGTACGACCGCGCATGGAGTATTCCTCGTAGTCGGGTAACTGGGCGGTGTTGCGGTAGAACGTCACGGGGAGCTTGCCGCTGGGATTGACCTTACCGAAGAGCACCTCAGCAATCGCTGTGCCGCCCTCCTGTCCTGCGTACCATGCCTGCACGATGGCGTCGCACGTCTCTGTCTCGGGTTGCAAGGCAATGGCCGAACCAGAGCAGTTAACGTAGATGATAGTCTTGCCAGCGTCCTTGAGGGCTTTCAGGAAGTCGCGCTGCACACGTGGCAGCTCGATATTGGTACGGTCGCCGCCCTTGAAGCCCTCAATGTTAACGGGCATCTCCTCCCCTTCAAGCGCGGGTGAGATACCACCGACGAAGATCACCTTCTGTATGCCTTTCAGCTGGGCGATGATGGTCTTATAGTCTATGTGATGTTCCTGTGCCACCTCAATCTTCATGTTTGCCCCCCACGTCTTCACGAACTGATAGCGGATCTCGATATCGTAGGTACTGCCCTTCTCTGCTTGGATGACGGTGCGTGTGGGTGTCGTTCGCCATGAGTGTACGCGCTGCTTTCGCTCGCCATTGACATAGACCTCGAAATGTCCGCAGCCTTCCACGTTGACCACATATTCGCCTGCCTCCTTGGGTGAAAAAGTTGTCTCGTACTTAGCTGAGAAATCCTCCAGAGCCACGTTAGGTGCGAAGTTATGCAAACCCGCCGTCGTGACAGCCACAGGCATCGTGTAGAACTGAGTGGTCACGGGATTGCCCTCCATCTCAGTGTTGTTCCAGAAAGTGCCACGCAGACCGCGCTTGCCGCCTGCCGAGCATTCCGTAGCGAGACGATTGTCCATGACTTTGTCATAGGTGAGGTCGCAGCCAGGCAGATAGAGCACGTTCTTCTGCTGTGCACGAATACCGTCAAGAATCGTGATGGTATGATTGGGGGTGCCATTATAGTTGCCCCACATCATCGGACTGTTATCCGCATTAGGACCGATGACGGCTATGCGTTCCTTGCCAGCCTTAAGGGGCAGCACATTGTCTTTGTTTTGCAGGAGCACGATGGTCTGACGCGCCATATCGAGAGACTTCAGAGCACTCTCCTTGGTGGACATCGCAGAATAAGGAATCTTGGACCATTCAACAAGCGATGGATCATCCATCTCTCCAAGGTCAAAGCGTCCTTCGAGCAGGCGCAAGACATGCTTGTCAACCTCTGCCTCGCTGATGAGACCGCGTTGAACGGCCTGTGGGATAGCGCTATAGGCTCCTCCCCAGCCACACTCCACATCCGTTCCCGCGATGGTGCCCTTAGCGGCGGCGTGGACAGGGTCACTGGAAGTCTTATGGCTCTGGAAGAAGTCACTGATAGCACCACAGTCACTCACTACGAGATACTGGAAGCCCCAGTCTTCACGCAGGATCTGTTGGAGCAGACGGGCATTGCCGCAGCAAGGCTCATCATCGAGACGCTGGTAGGCACACATCACCTCGCGCACCTTAGCCTCTTCGACAAGGGTCTTGAAAGCAGGCAGATAGGTCTCATAGAGATCGCGCAGACTGACATTGTTAAGGTTCGCCGTGTGACGCGTATATTCGGGGCCGCTGTGGACGGCATAGTGCTTGGCACAAGCCCAGAGCTTACGGTATTTGGAGGTCTCGGGTCCTTGCAGACCGCGGACGACCTGTATGCCCATGACTGAGGTCAGATACGGGTCTTCGCCATAGGTCTCCTGACCACGTCCCCAACGGGGGTCGCGGAAGATGTTGACATTCGGTGTCCACACGCTCAAACTGTGGAACTTCTCGTCATCGCCGCCATCCTGAATCATGCGTTTGTTATATTGCGCACGAAACTCGGTGCTGGCGACATCAAACACCTGATACAGGAGCTCTGGATTAAATGAGGCAGCCATGGCCACGGGCTCTGGGAATACGGTCACATTACCCATATTGGCAGCTCCGTGGAGCGCTTCGCTCCACCAGAAAAATTTCTTGATGCCGAGACGTGGAATGGCTGGCGACTCATCAAGCATCAGCGAAGCCTTCTCCTCTAACGTCAAACGCGAGCAGAGGTCAGCGGCGCGCTCCTTAGCACTGAGGTTGGGATTCTGATAGGGGTAAATCTGAGCCGAAAGGGGAAGTGCGGCACAGAAGAAAAGTATGAAGGTAAAGAGGTGGTTCATAGGGCTGGAAAGTTAAGGGTTCAATAGTTCAAAATATTTAGGTTCAAGGTTCAAGAGGTGATGAGGCAGACCGCGTATGCACTGATACCTTCCTCGCGTCCCGTGAATCCGAGGTGCTCGGTAGTGGTCGCCTTAATGCTAACCACATCCGGGTCAACGCCCATGACTTCGGCAAGGCACTTTTGCATGGCAGGAATGTGAGGATTGAGTTTGGGACGTTCAGCACAGACTGTACAGTCGATATTTCCTACACGGTAGCCCTTTGAAGCAATCAAATCTATCGTTTTGCGAAGCAATATCTTGCTGTCAATATCCTTAAATTCTGCACCCGTATCGGGAAAATGATAACCGATATCGCGCATATTGGCGGCACCGAGCAATGCATCACAGATGGCATGTATGAGTACATCAGCATCGCTATGTCCCAAAAGACCCAGCGAATGCTCAATCTTTATTCCACCAAGCCACAAGTCACGTCCCTCGACAAGCTTGTGAACGTCAAAACCAAAACCAACTCTCATCTTCTCTTCCTCCCAAATAAATCTTTCATTCCATCGAGGTCGAAGCCAAGGGTGAAGCGCATCGTCTGGTCGAGTGGATTAGACTGTGCGGTGGAGAAGACGTAGGAGGCGTCGAGTGAGAAGACGCTCATATGAAAGCCCGCACCAGCTGTGATGTACTTACGATTACCCTTATTGGCGTGCTCATCGTGATAACCAAGACGAACAAAGAAGCGATCGTTATAGCTGTACTCTGCACCTACACTCCACTGAATCTCCTGTAGTTCCTCCTTGAAGCCGTTGGGAGCATCGTGGAAACTCTTGAATATACCAGCGATGGGCGATACATCATAGTACTCTCGCTGCACGCGGTCGGTGTAGTCATTGTCTGACTCGTCAGTCTCTTTCTTAGGGTAAGTCGGAACGAGGAGCTTATTGGCATCAGCGGCGATGGAAAAGCGGTTATAGTCATCGAAGGGAATGGTCAGATTCAAACCCAGTCGAAGATTAGTAGGAATGAACTCAGAGTTGTCATCGCCGCCATAGCTAATCTTGGAACCGATATTATTGATGTTCAAGCCGACAGCAATACCACACTCACGGTTGGCCATTACAAAATAGTTATTGTAGTACATGGCGATATCAGCGGCAAAAGCCTTTCCTGGCGAGGACTCTGCCTCGTAGTCATAGGTGATATCGGAAAAGATGAAACGCATTCCGACACCCATGGAGAAGTAGTCGGAGAGCATACGCGAGTAAGCAGCATCTACAGCAAACTCGTATGGATTAATGGTCATACCATCCTGAGCACCACCACTTTCATCCCAACCAAGGCTGACCTCACCGAGCGAAAAATAACGCAGCGAAGCACTAATGGCAGAGTAATTACCAATACGGTAGAAACCAGCCAAGTTAGCCAGGTTGATATCGTTGACCAGCTTGCGCAACCAAGGAGTGTAGCTGATGGCCAAACCTGCACGTCCGACACAGAAAGGATATTTGGCAGGATTCCAGTACTGGGAGTTGACATCGGCTTCAGTGGCCACTCCCACATCACCCATACCACCGCCACGTGCATCGGGCGCAATGGACAGCGAGGTGACACTGGTGGTCACAGGATTGAACATATTCTGCTTGTCCTGAGCCATGGAGTTGATAGCCACAGTCAAGGTGAGCATCAGAAGAAGTATGTGTTTGTAGCGTTTCATGCTTTGTGATGATGATGTTTTCATTAAAAGAACGGATGGGATGCCGTTTTATTGTCTGCGGTTGATGATGAGTTTGCGGGTCTTGGTCACTTCGTCGCTCTCGTCGCAACGGACGTGAGCACGATAGAGGTAAATGCCACTGCCGAGCGGGAAGCCGCTGCCCGTGGTGAGATTCCAGGGTACGGAGTAGAGGCCGTTGGCATTGCTGCCCGTCTCGGTGTGCGTCCACAACAAGCGTCCTGCGAAGTCAAAGACCTCGATGGTGAACTCGCACGTGCAACCCGGACGGTCGTATGTCAGCAGGAAAGCAGTCTGCGTTCGCGCAGGATTGATCGATGTGGTGAGATCGAGCAGGTGCATCTTCAGCGATGAATTGACGGTGAAGTCCAATGTGATGTGATTCTCGTTGTTCTGTGTGTCCCAAGCGCGGAAGAGTAGTGAGTGCTGGCCTTCAGTAAGCTCAGGAATGGAGAAAGCAACGGTGCCTCGCGTGAAGTCGCCGAAATTACCTATATAATAGGTGTTGAGGTTGTAGGTTGTCGAAGGATTTCCATCGATGATGAGCTCCAGATCATGTCCAATACTATTGCCTGCCGTGTTGATGCCCGATTCATCCTCGAGATGAGCTACAAAGTATGGTGTTGAGCATACCTCGCCGCCATTCTCGAAGTCCTCGCCACCGACCCATGCCGTGATGCGCGGACCTTCATTGTCGTTGAGTCCAGGCTCTGTGCCGCCCAAAAGGAAGTCCTCGCAGTAGCCATTGGCCTCGGTGCGACGGTCGGAAGAGATGGCATAGAAAAGTAGGCGGCCAGCCTCGTCGCTGTACTTGATATCGACGGGAATGGGACAGGTCAATGCAAAGCGACCTCCATGCACGCTGTCAGTGCCATTGAAGAGGATCTTGTCGTAGGTGGTGTAGGTGAAAGCTTCGTCAGCACCGTCAGCATTGAGGCAGACAATCTGACTCTTGCTGTCATAGAGGCGGCTGTGAATTGTTCCCTCGAAAGCGGAGAGTGCTGCACCGTCGGCATCTACGAGATGTCCTGCCAGCCGCATGCGACCACCAGCGTGAAGCGTGTAGTTCTCTGGTAGATCATCGACGGCGGTGCCGTTGATGCTGTCCAGCACTATGCGATTCTGTATGGAACCCATCCGCAAGGCGGGATCGCCAAGGAGGACATAGTGGAGTTTGTTCTCGCGGCTGTCGCCCTCGGTACCCGCCACGTATGTCTTGCTGTAGCGTACGGCATCACCCAATCGATTGGGCACGCCCTGCTCATCGGCATCAAAGACTGCACTGCAGAAAGCGCGATTGAGAACGACGTTTTTATTAGCATACACGGTACGCGTGGTGCCATAGAAAGCTACTGCGGCTGCCTTTTCATTGAGAATAGCAGTCTCGCCGACATTTTCTTTCTGGGTGTCAAAAGGCATCACATCACAGGCAGCCGTGACCCACAAGGGCACACGCGGTGAGGTGTAAGCAGCGAAATCCTCGATACGCAGCACCTGCTCGTAGGAGAGGCAATAGGTAGCAGCATGACCCGTGTAGTTCATCATCAGCGCACCTTCTTCCATCTGTTGGTCAATAACCTGCTTGGCCTGCGGAAAACGGAAGCCCGAGGCAGTACTCTCACGCGGGTAAGCGTCCCACATCACCTTGCGCACTTCTATCTCAGGGTGCTTGGCTATTACACTTTCAGCCACTTGATTGGCCATAATGAGATGCTCGTTGTTATCACCGTCATCACCCAAGAAGGAGATGACGTTCTTCCATGCACCAGCATTCTCAGAGTAGATGTAGCTAATGGTCTTATCGACCAAGGCGGATGCCTCAGCAAGCGTTCTCACGGGAAAACGCCCCACGCCGAGATCGGTCTTCTCGCGTATCACATTCGCACCTTCGCCATCATCGAGCAGACCATAGTATTCTTCCATCACATACGAACGGATATCATTCAGTGAGTTCTCGCTCTCGTAGCAAAGCAGGAAGTTGTCGGAAGAATACGTGCGCCAAGCCGAAGTGGCCATTCGGTTGTCCCAAGCTCCGTCACCGAAGAGTAGGAGGTAACGCGGTGCCGTACCGTCAGCGGTTCCACGGTCGTAAAGCATTTTCATGAAACGACGGTAGGCAGTGGCATCGGGCGTGCCGCTGGAAAACTCATTATAGACCTGATCGGCGCGGAAGATACCTACGCGCAAAGCGTCAACTTCGCGGTGGACAGCTGCAAGACGCTCGGCCTGGGCATCAAAGAGTCCACTGACAGGCGTGAGGATAACCATGTCGAGGGAGTCCGTGGCATGAAGGTCTTGATTGGCCACAGCCCCGACGATAGTAGGCTGGGGATAGGAGGCGTAAGCTGCAGCGTCGAAGGCGACGTAGCTATACTCTGCACCTTCACTGTCCGTCCTAACTTGATAGAAACGACTGCCATTGCTCTCAATCGTTATTCCCTTGAGAGCTACAGCTGGCTGACCGCGACGTGCCAAACGCCACAACTGCGGTTGCTGACCGTTGGCGTATTCGACACTGAAACGTCCTTGCTTGCTGTTGAAAGCACACTGACGCACTGCATCATCCAAGCGGAGAAGACCGTCGTAACTCAAAGTAAAGTAATTCAGTCGCGCATGATGGCCTTGCGTTGTTGTCAACTGCAAGACGTTAGCGTTCTTGAGCTTGTCTGCACTGATGGTGAAAGTGCGGGTCGATTCGACCGCGGCGTCATATTTCCCGAGCGTGTAAATCTCAAAGGATAAGAGTGCATTGCCATTGAAAGAAGGCGTCACCGTGGTGTTCGTTTCCTCATCGGCAGCGGAGAAACGGATGCTCAACGTAGCGTCAGAACCTGTGGCGGAGACGTGTGCAGGCATTCGTTCGCTTTGATTCTGTGCCGACAAGGCGAAACTATAGCTGCGCGAGCTACCAGTGGCGAAATCGTAGTTCTCGTAGAACTGGCTTCCACCCTGATACCAAGAATACTCCTGCGGATCATAGATGTAATGGGCATCGATGCGCGAGGCTGCCGCTTCGTCATTACTATCAGGTTCGGCACTGATGGATGCGATAGGGGTGACAACACTGTCACCCTCGGTAACGAAATAGCAGGCGGCTGTGGCATAGTGGTTGACAACGTGACGTCCATTCTGCCAATGTACGAGGCCGTTAGCGTAGAAAAGATAACCGTCGGCCACGGGGAGCAGTGCCACTTCCTCTAAATCGTCCCAATCCGCATCGGCGTCGATGACTTCATTTTGCCGATGGCCACCATAGCCATAGACGCGGACGCGCTGCGGTTCGAAGCCCATCTTCTTGATCTGGCTGTTGGTAAGGTGATAGATACCATCGCTCGTAACGGAAATCTTCGCCCATTGACCCTCAGCGAGAACGCTGTGAGCCGCATATCGGCCAGCGATGAAGTCGGTAGAATAGCCACGTGTCGTCATTTTATTCCGAAGCTTCAGGCCATTCCGACTGGACTTAGCCACCGGCATAATCTCCATCTTGCCGCTGATGAGCTTCAAGTAGCTGCCCGCACGCTCGACAATGGGCACAAACGAGACATCTAAGAGTCCTTGACCGCGCGCCACACCAACAAAGGTCTCAATCTTCAAGCTATCTGACAGCTGCTCGCGGAAGCGCTCTGCCACAGACTGTTCGCTCTTCGTCAGCGGTACCCACTCAGGATAACGGATGCTCACATGGTAGTCGTAGCTGCGATAGTCGCTCTCTAATGGCACCACCTCAGCATAGACGGGCAGAACGCTGTCAATGCGTAACTCGTTCCAGTCGAGTCGCATGAAATCGTCTTGGGCGCTCACCATTGCAGGCCAAATTAACAACAAGCAACAGACCCACCCCCAGGCCCTCACATACCTTATGATATCTTGATATGATAACATCTCTTGTATCGAAACTACTTCACATTGAACTCCAGTACTTTCTCATCCTCTAACCACCCACAGAGGTGGTCATCGATATGGACAGGACCCACACCCACGGGCGTACCTGTGTAAATAAGGTCACCTGTCTTCAGGGTGAAAAAGCGGCTGATGAAACTCACCAGCTCATCGACCGGACGGAGCATATCTGCCGTATGACCCTCCTGCACCTTCTCACCGTTGATGTCGAGGTGGAAGTGCAGATCTTGGATATCGCGTCCCAAAGCCTCCTTGCTAATGAAACGCCCAACCACCGCCGAACCATCAAAGCCCTTGCACAGCTCCCAAGGATGTCCTTTCGCTCGCAATTCCTTTTGCAGGTCGCGTGCCGTGAAGTCAATGCCCACAGTGACTGCATCGTAGTAGCGATGGGCAAAGCGCGGTGCGATGGAGCGTCCCAGCCGGCTAATGCGAACGACCAACTCCGTCTCATAGTCACACCGATGAGTAAAATCTGGAATGAAAAACGGATGCCCATTCGTGAGCAGCGCAGAGTCGGCCTTCGTGAAGATCACAGGCTCCTCTGTCTTATATAACGATCCGTGGAGCTCTTTATTGTGCTCCGCGTAATTCATGCCAACAGCAAATATTTTCATAATTCGTGTGCAAAGGTAGCTGTTTCTTGTCAATCCACAAAGAAAACAGGGCTAAAAACCTCCTTTCTGACGGCTGAAATGTGAAAGAGATTAAAAAACAAGGTCGAAAAGTATCAACTTATTAATTATTAATGTAACTTTGGACAAAAATAACCTTAAAACAATCTCATTTAATCTTTTTCCATGCATAGAAGACAATTTCTGAAAACGATGGGAGCGGCAGGGCTGTTCTCCATCATACCGCGAAGAGTGCTCGGCGGCAAAGGCTACCTCGCTCCCAGTGACCAGCTCACAAAAGCCATCATTGGTGTCGGAGGCATCGGACGTTCAAGCAGCCATTTCTCGTCTTCCGACGCCTGCCGCCTTCTGGCTGTCTGTGATGTGGACAAGAAACATCTGGATAACGCCGTTGAAGCCGCCAAGACACAACTCAACGAGAATGTCAAGGCTTTTGAGGATTTCCGCGAACTCATCCATCAGGCGGGGGCTGACATCATACACATCGCCACACCCCCACATTGGCACGGACTCATGGCCGTCGAAGCAGCCAAGGCTGGTAAAGATATTTGGTTGGAGAAACCTATGACACGCACCATTGGCGAGGGACAGGCAGTGAAAGCCGCCGTCCAACGCTACGGTCGCATCCTACGCTTGAATACGTGGTTCCGTTTTACTGACACGTTCTATGGCCTCGGCACACCCGTCAAACCGCTGAAGAAACTCATCGACAGCGGTCTGCTCGGTTGGCCCCTGAAGGTCACCGTCTCAGGTGCCACGGGCTTTGCATGGAAGTTCTTCTGGGTTGGCAAGGAGAATCTGACACCAGAGCCTGTGCCTGCCGAACTCAACTATGACATGTGGCTCGGTCCAGCACCCTTCAAACCTTACAACGCTCATCGCACGCACCAGACGTTCCGAGGCTACTGGGACTACGACGGCGGAGGACTCACCGACATGGGGCAACACTATCTCGACCCTGTGCAGTATATGTTGGGCAAGGACAACGAGTTCCCCGTCAAGGTGGAGGTTGATGCGCCCCAACAACACTATGACGCAGTCGGCATATGGCATAAGATCACCTACACCTACGCCGACGGCTGTCAGATTGTCCTCGAAGGGGAAGGATATGAGACCCAAGGCAAACTCGCCTATATCGAAGGACCCAAGGGAAAGGTCTTTAAAGGCTTCGAATGTACCATCCCCGACGTGTGGAACAAACTCAACGAAATGCCCGATCCAGAACCACAGCGCACCGACTTCCTTCAATGTGTCCGCACACGCCAGAAGTTTGCCCTCAACGAGGACAACGGTCACCATAGTTGCACCCTCGTCAATATGGGAGCCGTAGCGCTCCGACTCGGTCGCCGCGAGCTCAACTTCGACCCGAGTACACAGACGTTCATTGGCGACGCTGCCGCTAACGCCCTCATCCACCAACCCATGCGAGGCGAGTGGAAAATCTGATTCCCATTCTCAACATTCGATTAAAAATGAAACACCTTAGATATCTAACATTACTGTTGGCGGTGCTATTTGTTTTCAACTTCAACACCACCGCCCAAGACAGCCGCAACCGCGTAGCCTCCACCATCATCGCAGACGCGCTCGCACAGCTGCCCGCACAAAACTTCAACGCGCTCGAGCAAGTCATGAGCGAGATAGCAGGAACAGGCGCTGAGGGAGTTGAGTCCATTGCAGCCATGCTCGGCCCCTCAGCCGAAGGCAAAAACGCTATTTTCCAATATGCCATCGACGGCCTCACCAGTTACGTCACCGTCAAGGGTCGCGAAGACCAATGTGCAGTCGTCAAGAAAGGGCTTGAAGCCGCCATCGCCAAATGCACAGACGAGGGCAACAAGACATTTCTCACCACACAGCTCGCCAAGCTATCGCCAGAGCAACAGGTCGTCAACCACGCTACGGAAGACCTGAGTACCGTGGCCGTCAACTCCCGCGCCATAGCTGAGTTGCGTGACAAGGTCGCAGCCACCCCCGCCAAAAAGCAAAACGGCCTCCTCCTCAAGACCATAAAGAGGAGCAACGACCCACAGCTCCGCTGCACCGCCCTTGAACTCGGGTCCGTGCTCAGCGGTTTTCCCGCTGAGGTCGCCAAAGCCTACCCTAAGCTCTCCACTGACGCCAAGACCGACGTTCTACGTTGGTTCGGCAACCGACATGACAGCCTCCACACAGACATCGTCATCACAGCCCTCACCTCCGGCAACAACCAGATAGCCACCGCTGCCATCGAGGCCGCTGGAAAGATTGGAGGCACACAGGCACTGAACGCACTCATCGAACAGCTCGACAGCCCGCACAACACAGAAGCCAAGGCCGCACTCCAAACCTTCAACGGCACAATCAACGAGGGCGTACTCGAAGCCCTCAAGGGCAAGGGCACTAATGCTAATGCAGCCCTCGTCAGCCTCGCCGGGGAGCGGCACATCACCGCCGCCTACCAGCCCCTCACCAACCTCCTTGGCAACGACAAACTCCACGCCACTGCCGCCACCAGCCTCGCACAGATCGTCACCGAGGATACCTACGCCGACCTCCTCGATCGCTTCAAACCCTATCCAGAGAACTACTATCGCCTCCTCGCACAGCGCGCCTCCAAGGATGACATACAGCAGCTCGTTGACGCCGCCTCCGGTTCAGTGGATGGCAGTACATCCATCAGCGAAGAAGCTGCCCGCGCTGCCCTTTTGCAGGTAAACAGTTCCGACGTGGTTTCTCCCCTCATGACCCTCGCGAGCAGCGATGCAAAGAACAAGAGCACCCTCCTCAACCGCGTCCTTACCCTCACGAAGAGTGCCAACTGGCCAAGCCTGCAAAAATACCAGATCTACAAGCAAGCACTGGAGATGCACCCAGCCAACACCACCGTCAACAGCTACATCGAGGCACTCGCCACACTGAACAACGAACCAGCACTCAATCTGGCTGCCGAATATATGGACAACAAAGCCTTTGACCTCGCCGCTGCTCACGCTGTCACAACCCTCATCTCCAAGAACGAGCCCCTCCAACGCGGCACACACATCCGCGAAATGCTCATGAAAGCACAGGAGATCTTCAAAAGCCACACAGAGAACGCCGACGCTGGCTACGCCGTGGATCAGGTCAACTCCCTTCTGCCCAAGATCATCGACGACCCCAACGCAGCCACCGCCAAAATCACTACGCTCTCCGACGAAGAGGCACAAGCGGGATTCGAACTGCTCTTCGACGGAACGAACCTCGACAAATGGCAGGGCAACAAGACCGACTATGTCCCCATTGACGGCGCTATACACGTCAGCGCGCACTATGGTGCCGAAGGAAACCTCTACACCACAAAGAAATACGCTGACTTCGTTTTCCGCTTTGAGTTCTGCTTCGTGCGACCAGGTATCAATAATGGTGTCGGAATCCGTACTAAGGAAGGCGTCGATGCCGCCTACGATGGCATGGAGATTCAGATTCTCGACCACGACGATCCCATTTACAAGGGACTGCGCGAGTATCAAGTCCACGGATCCGTCTATGGCATCATACCTGCCAAGCGCATCAAGCACAAGCCTTTAGGCGAATGGAACTACGAGGAGATACGCGCCGAGGGTAACCACATCACCGTCACCCTCAACGGTGAAGTCCTCGTCGATGGAGACATCCACGAAGCTTGTCAGGGACACAACATGGCACCCGAGGGAGAGACGAGTAACCCCTACACCGTAGATCACCAGAGCCATCCCGGCCTTTTCAACCCCGACGGTCTCATCTGCTTCTGCGGCCATGGCGAGGGTCTCAAGCTCCGCAACATCCGCGTCCTCGACCTCTCCGCCCAGAAGAAGACCAAAAAAGGCAAGACGACCAAGCGCCGCAAATAAGAAAGCAATTGGACACGATACAATGAAGCCCTGTAGCACACTCGCTGCAGGGCTTTTTCGGCACGATACTGATGAGAAAACCTTATCAACCTGCATCCTTCACCATGAAAAAAACAAAAATTTTGTTTGAAATCGATGTCAGTTGTCAGCTTGTTCCTTGCCCTCCGCTTGGAAGATAAGGAACTCTGCCGTGCTGTTTCTTATCAAATGTTTTTCTGCCATGATTGGTTGTTTTTTACGAAGGTTTCCCTCTTCAGGAACAAATCATGTTCCTTCTTGCTGCAAAATTACATGCTTTTAGCTAATTATCCAAATAATTTCTGTTTTTTGTAGCATTTCACTTTCGATTTTTGTGGCAATTCATTCCATGTTTTTAGGTAAGTCATTCGGTGCTTTAAAAGCCGTGCGCACCCTCGTCCGCTTCACCGTCGATAACGGCACTTTCCGCGACCTTGAAGTCATAGAGATCCCGCGCCACTAAAACGCCAATCTACTGTTTACCGTCGTCACTCATCAACCTTCATCCTTCACCGAAGAAAAAATAAAATTTTGTATGAAATCAATGTCAGTTGTCAGGTTTTATGGTTTTATTTGGACTATTCGTTATAAAGCTTCAAAGGCATTAAAATCCACAATAGACTTATATTTGTTCAAGTCCTTTTTACGTTCCATTAACTTCGGAAGAATTGACGGGTCAATTTTATACGCAGCAACAAACAACTTTAGCAAATATTCTATACGTCTTCTTTGTAAATCACATTCTGTATGTTTTGGATTAGTCCATTTGCCACCGTCAAGACGGAGTGCTGCACAATAACTGCAAGTATTCATTGCCCAACAACTGCAACATTCTTCACAATTTGTTGTCTCACCATAACTTCTATATGCATCTATCATTTTCTGCATATCATATCCACCTTCACAAACATTACCCAGAGGTAAAGAGCCATCCGTCTTATGACACAGATGCATTTCTCCCTCAGTTCCTATCATAATATTATCTACACAAAGAGGGCACGTAAGACTTACAGATAAATGACGACGCCGAATAGGTGTGTCACTTTCGATACCTTCAAGAAAATACAGCGACGTGAATTCATCTATAGCATTCGGATCATTCTCAGCAATTCGTTTTTTGTAATTCTCAATGTTTGCAGTTATCATTTCTTTTTCATTTTCATCATAATATTGGATTTCTTTCTCCGGTTCTCGCTCCAAGCATCCATACGGTTGTTCTCTCAAATAGTCTATAGGACAACCAAAAGAATCTAACAGTCTATGAACTGCATCCTTGTTATTCCCCTCAGCCTCAACACATAGTATCAAGATTTTGGTCTTAAAGTAATCATTATCAGCTTCTTTTATTTTCATTAGGTTTGAGTATACACAATCAAAGGTACCTTTTCCTTCAGCAGTAATACGATTCCTGTCGTTATCCTCCTTTGGTCCATCCAGTGAAACGAACAATAACGGACGATAGTTCAAGATAAACGACAGCATTTCTTCTGTAAAGATATACAGGTTCGTATTAATTGAAAAAGAAAGGCAGTCATGAGGGATTCCGTCTTTTTCCCATCCACAATTCAGATAATAATCAGTTGCTTCTTTTACCAAATGCCAATTAAGGGAAGGCTCGCCACCATAAAAGCCGATAAAAGGAGGAAAATGCTTTAATAATAATTCTTTCTTGTCTTCAGACAATCGTCTATAAAACGTCAAATACATATCCTTGTAAAAGTCAATAGCTTTTTTTGCCACAGGGAATGTCATTTGGCTTTTTGTATGATGTCGGTATATAGTTTCAAGTGTATTATGACAATAACGGCATCTGAAATTACATTGCTGTGTGGTTTCTAATACGAATTTACGCATTAGGATATTTTTTATGTTATACTCAATGCGCATTCTCACATCATTTGGCTCTGTACTTATTAGTCGCTCTACTGATCCAGGAAGTAATACCCCTTTGTTTTGCATATCATCAATACGCTTAATAATTCCATCTATTCCTGGAACATTTGGAAAAAGTTGATGTACTTTTATTTTGTCATGACTTCGTAGGTATTCTGCTACAATAGGCAAATCTCCATTGTCAATGATAAACATCATATTGGCTCTTGCATCATATACCATCATGCTTGCAGGATCAAAGTCAACCATCTTAATCAGAGGATAGTTTTCTTCAAAATAAATGAGAGCTTCTTGTTTTGTAGTCATAATCTCGATATTATTAGTTCTTAATTGAAACGCTGGTTTTGAACCAATTCAGCATATTTCCAATTTCGTTTCAGAAGTTCTGAATGGGTTCCTGATTCTACAATACATCCATTGTTAAATACCAATATCTGGTCTGCATTGCTAATCGTACTTAACCGATGGGCGGCAATAATCACAGTTTTACCTTTCAATGCTGTATTAAGATTTTTATATATTTGGCGTTCATTGATAGCATCCAATGCATTTGTGGCTTCATCTAACAAGAATAGATTTGGACGTTTATAAATCGCTCTTGCAAGTAATATACGTTGTCGCTGTCCAGAACTAAGAGACATTCCTTCCGCTCCTATCTTTGTTCTTAATCCTATTGGCAAGTCAAACACAAAATCGGCACAGGCTATTTGTAAAGCATCTTTAATGCGTTCAATAGAAGGAGATTTGTCACCCAAAGCAACATTCTTGATAATTGTATCAGAGAATATATAACCGTCTTGCATAACGGAACCAATGTTCTTGCGCCATGCCAACATATCTATTTTTGATAGCTCTTGATCACCTATGTAGATATTTCCTTCGTCAGGAATATAAAAGCCAAGTAGCAATTTCATAAAGGTAGTTTTTCCACTACCACTCATCCCAACTAAAGCCGTAGTCTTCCCTGCAGGAATAACGGCATTAACGCCATTTAGGGCAGGACGTTTTGCATCAATATCGTATGAGAAACTGAGATTACTAACTTGAATAGCAGGCGAAGCTATGCTGTTAATAATCTCTCCACCAAGTCTCTCTGGTTCAGCCGATGCTATATAATTCACGCGGCTTAATGCTATTCTCATACTTTGTGTTTCTCTGATAAATCCTGTAACAATATGAAGCGGATTCTCCATACTGCCAATAATATACTGGACAGCCATCATTGAGCCTAATGTAGTGCTGCCATCAATTACAGCTTTAGCCATAAGATAAATGACAACTGCATCAACAACTTGGAATATAAAAACGCTTCCTAATTCCTGTTTCTGTGAAAGCATAAGGCTACGACGGCTTATTCCAAATAAATCATTGCGGAGATTTCGCCAAATTTCAAGCCGTTCATTTTCTGCACTTGCTAACTTAAGTTCGGTCATTCCACGCAAGAATTGAATTAATTCTTCATGAGACTTTGATGCAGAAAGAAAATATTCATAATCCAATATTTTACGTTTTCTCAGGAACAGGAGTATATAGCATACATATATGATAGCACCGCTGAAAAATACACAAAACAGAATAGGGTATAGGTGAAGCAATATTCCACCATAAATACAAAACATAATAGTGGAAAGCAGACTTTCTGCTATGCGAGATGAAAAATAGTTACCAACGCGAGAAACATCAGATACACGTTGTATAATATCTCCCACTTTGCGTACAGCAAAGAATTTCATAGGTAAAGCAGACAGACGAATCAGTAAATCATTTGCTAAATCAATGTCGATTAACGTTCCTGCAACAAGCGTCATTCTTGATTGTAGAAAACTGAATAAGGTACGACCGACCGCCAATGATAGCGTAGCACATAGGATAACAACTAAAATGTCAGGACTTTTTTCTGCTATACCTTTGTCTACTACAGCCTGAGTTAAGAAGGGAAAAGTAAGTCCAATAATTGAAAGAACTATTAGAGAAAATAATACCCATGCCAGTTGTTTCCAGTGAGGTTTGATATAGTTATAAATGCTTAACCCTTCCCGTTGTCCTTGGTTATCACAGGTAAAATCTATTTTGTCAGGTTTTAGCAATAAAGCAAAGCCATCTTCGTTTTCTGATGATGCAAAGCCTTCAAGAAACTCATGTTGTCTGTATTTAATTCGACCCAAAGCAGGGTCGGCAACATAGATAAATCGTGATGTTATTTTATACACTACAATGAAATGGTTTTGATGCCAATGTGCGACAAAAGGTAAAGAATCCTCTTGAAGTGAGTTGAGTTCTTCTACATTCAGTCGTACAGCTTGTGTACAGAATCCCATTCTTTCTGAAGTACGGCTCATACCATACATTGTTATCCCGTTTTTCGTATTACCACAAAACGCTTTTATAGCTTCCAATTTAACCCGGAAGCCATAAAAGCGTGTAATCATTGCAAGACAGGCTGCACCGCAGTCTTCTTGTTCACGTTGGTAGATAATAGGAAAACGAGACATCCTTTAATTATGCAGACATTGCTTCACGCTGCTTTCGGGCAGTTTTAGAAGCTGCACCTGTGTCTGCACTGCTGTTGCCGATAGAATCTGAAGGATTTTCACTATTGCATTTACATGTACAACTACATGTTCCGCAATCTGCATCACAAATTGCAGAATTAATGCCTCCAGTAATGTGTAACTGCTCTTCTGTGGAGAGTTCACGCAAATTTGTTAATTTAAAGTTTTCCATAAGATGATTTTTTTGAGTTTACTACTTTTTTGCATTTTTTACGGCATTCTTGGCACCGTCCTTTACCAAATCTACAGAATTGCTATCACTTTGCTTTTCACATGAGCAGGTTGGACAACCAGAACAAGAGCATGATGAATTAGATTCTGTGCCTCCACTGAGATTTAATTGTTCTTCCGTGGAAAGTTCACGTAAGTTAGATAACTTAAAGTTCTCCATAAATTAAACGATTAATAGTTTTGCCTACTCTATTTGGTTTTCGGCTTTCCCATTTATTCCCATTTATTATAACATCATAGATTGCGGTTAAGCTAGTAATAAGACTCATCATCTAATTGTTGGCGACGAATTCCTTCGTCTATTAGCTGTTTAAGTTCTTTGCCCGTCATTAATCCTTCACGTTTCAAATACTCGCCACATTTATTATATACAATAATTGTGGTTGGTATGCTCTGAATCTTCCATTCCTGACACCATTCATCATTTTTATCAACATTGACTCTATAAAATACGGCCTTGCTACAATATTGTTTAGCAACATTCATAAAGATTGGTGCATATTTTCTACATGGCCCACACCATTCTGCCCAAAAGTCAATGACAAGTGGTTTTGTCATCTTCGGTAACAAAGAATTGAAGAATTCCCCTGACTCTATTTCTCTATCTTGAGCGAATAACGAGCCAAAAGAGGAAAACAATAAAATTGTAATTGCTAATATCTGCTTCATGATCTGATCCTTTATTTTTCTTCTGGATAACCGACAGCATCGTCAAACCAATCTATTATACTTTCAATTTCTTCACATAATTGTTCTGATGTCAAAATCCCAGCACATGAAAAAGCAATATCATCTCCATCGCCTTTTGTTCCATAATATATAACCCAAGTAGGAACACCAAGAGTCTCCAATTCCTCTTCTCTATATATCCTCTCTAACCAGTCAACATTCTCTTCTACATCTGCATTGACACAATAAAAATCGATGTATTTATAATAATCTGTTTCATTTGCAATTTTTATCAATAGTTTCATTTGATTCCTACTGTACTGGCAATAATTGGATCCAAACAAGATGATAAGGGGTCGTTTCATCTGGGGATATATGCTTTTTACAAAGTCTGCATGATTAATACTATTTACTCTGTTTTTTTCAGTTTTTTGATTTGTATCTCTCAATACAAGGTCATTATCGTATTCAGATAAGTAATCGATCCCTATTGAAGGGAGGGTCACTGCCGATACTGCAATCGCCAATGCAGTAAAGGTCATCAATATCATTATTCTTGATTTCATACTACCTTCTTTTATTGCACTCAACTCTTTTGGACTTTCGGATTCCATTGTATTACCTTACTTGACCTGTCCCTCTACAATTTGGACATCTCCACCTATGTAATCCAGTCCCATTGCATTGACGACATTGTACCTTTCCATCATAGCAGTCCCGACTAGGACAAGGAACTTTTCCACTTCCAGAACAATTGCTGCACGAAACATTCCCATAGCCCTCACATTTTGGACAGTACTCGGTACCATTATTAACAGTGCCACGTCCGCGACAGTAGTTACATCTCATGGATCCACTTCCGCTACAGAAGCCACAGTTACGGACACCATAGCCACCACAAGTTGAACAATACTTCTCACCATATCCTTTACAATAAGCGCAGTGCTCTACTAGTTCGCCTGTGCCATCACATCTGCCGCAAGTCCGTTGGGACATTGCAAAAGATGAAAAACTAAATAATAGAACCAAAACGTTCATCCTCATAAATAGGACATTTTTTGAAATTTCTTTGCTACACATGAATATTTTTTATTATGATTATTATATTTGCTCTCATTAGAAACATTTCCCTACCACAATTTATCAAGCCAGCTCTTAACATCTTCTTTATCTTCAGGTGTTATTTCGGGGTTTTTTAATGCTGTTTCCCACCAGTAATATGTCGCATTTTTGTCTTTAGGGCATCCTATTCCATCTTTAAACATTATTCCTAACTTGATCTGTGACGTTACTTGTCCTAAGGATGCTGCTGATTTGATAAGTTTGAATGCTTTTTCTTTATCAACATCCACTCCATCTCCAAACATATAAATAATGCCCAATTTTTCTAAAGCTACTTTTTCTTCTAATTCAGATGCTTTTTCATACCAATAGATAGCTTTCTTTATGTCCCGTTTTACTAAGTCTCCTTCTTGATACATTTCACCAAGCTCCGTCATCGCATTTGCCTGATTCTGATTGGCAGCTTTCTCAAGCCAATAGATTGCTTGATTAACATTCACCGAAAAACCGTCATCCCCAATATGCAATGTAAAGCCCCATATCCACTGACACCAAGGATTTCCTAATTCGGCTCCCTTCTTCAGCCATTTATATGCCTCCTCATTGTTCTTTGGAACATCATTTCTGCTATTATAATAAATTCCAAATAGTGGACGCATTGCATCGTGGCAATCTTGGGCAGCTGCTTTTAGAAGCCAATTAAGAGCAGCAGAATCACTTTTTTCACGATAAGCTCTTTCAACTTGCGCTTTTGCAAATCCCATATTGGCGGATTGTTCAAACAGTTCCACCGCCTTGATAGAATCCATTATTACTCCATTCCTACCGTACACATAATCAAAAGCCTTTTCATATAATTCTTCAGCAGTTGGCTCTTTTGCTATTTGTTGACCAACCGCCTTCTCTTGTGCTATAACCGTTCCAAAGCATAACAAAAATGTGGATAATAATAAAAACCTTTTCATAAGTTCATTATTTAATTGTTAATAGAATCGATAGGCCAAACCTATCTCAAAGATAAAATTCCATGTCAGCTTATCGTTTTTCAGATTTCCACCGCTGACTCCTATTCCACCAAATGCTCCAAAGTGACCGTTGGCACCGAAATACCAAGTGCCTTCTAACCACAAATTCAACGATCCGTTTTCTACCATTGGTGTCGATGCATAATCTAATAGCAAAGCAAATTCACCAGTTGCAGTCTCTCCATTCAAATCACCTCCATAAAAACCCATTCCTGCATGCCATGCGAGTTTCTTCGCGTCGGATCCTATGAAATCTTCATTTTTTGGTTTAAACAGCCAATCGTGGCCAATGCCACCGTAAAGGACATAACCAGCCCGTCCTCCTAAACATATTTTGCCACGAATGAATTCGCCATGTACTCTTGACAAACCTGCTTGAACGGTAAAATTGGGATAAGCGGGATCAGGAATGGGCCGGATTCGTTCAATAGAACCGAAAATGTCAGATGAACTATGTGAATTACGGGAAGAATTTTCATAGACAGGTTCATCAGGATAATATGTTTCACTTTCACTACTTCGCGTCTCATCTGGATACAAATATTCAAATGTGTAGTTACGGATAATAGGCTTACTTCTATCCGTTGAGTAACTGTCATTGCCTAAAGTCGGGCTAATGATATGCCGTCCCTGGCAATCCCACGCTTCAACGTATGATAGAGCGCCATCATGCCTTTGACCATTTCTGGAGACGATGAACTCACCTCCGCTATGCTTGACCCTAACAGGAAGACACACGTCCCCCTTCACATAAAAGTAATTGATGTATTGCCTTTCGTTTTGCGCACTCATTTTGAGTGGCAGCAAGACAACTATTATCAGGGTTATCAAAAATGTTTTTTTCATGAAAATAATATGCTTTTTGACCTCTCCAGTTTCGGCGTTAGTTGGTTTGAAGGTATGGTGGCATATATACAAAAAGCGTGAGAGTCAGTCTTGTTGCTCGTCTCACGCATTGTGGCTCTGGCATCGCCTTTCAGTCGAAACGAACAACGCCGAAGCCCACGCCGATATGCAATACCTATTAATAATAGGTGTATATTACATACCCATGGACGTCATTGTTGCCTTGCTTTTGACTGAAGTTTGTTGTGGAACTGCCAGATTCCAATGCGTCAAGAACAAAGCGTCAAGTAACGCCTTTCTATATATAGCGACTCTCTTTCCCACCTCATTTGGTCATGCCTTACAACTCTTCCAATGTTGCCCGCCTCAATCGACTTTGCCATCACTGGCATCACCGTCCTTGGCTCGGCGTAGGCTGTCTTGACTTTTTGACTTTTCAGAACAAGTCTGAGGTGTCAAAAGAGGCAAAAACTTCAAGAGTCGGTGACAAAGTTATGAATTATCTTTGAACGGACAAAAAAATTGAAGGAAAAATTATTGATGAAGGGCAAAATTGGGGCATTATGAGTGTTTATAATACATTATTACCTCCATTTTTCCACACAACCTCCATCAAGACCTTCTCTAACGTGGCCGTATATAGCGATCAAGCGTACAGCTGGTGTCCCCAAAAACAAAATTTTGTTTGAAATCGATGTCAGTTGTCAGGTTTTATCCAGTTTCATTTTATCTGGAAACGAATTACCATAATAATAGCAATTTTATTGTGTATAGACAACAAAATTAACAATAAAATGATTTTTGTTGTCTATAAAAGATGAATTTTACACCTTTGTGAAACGCTAATAACCTTCTTTTCCTCCATCAAGACCGTCTCTAACGTGGCCATATGTAGCGGTCAAGCGTACAGCGGGTATCTAAAAAATAAAATTTTGTTTGAAATCGATGTCAGGTGTCATGAAAAAAGTAGTGGGCTGCCAATCGGGTAGCCCACTACTCATAGATGATGCGGCGTGACAATTATGCGGCATCGCGGGGAATGGCGTAGTAGCGACGTGAGAACTCTGTACGCTCCATCTTGAAACCGCAGGCGGCGAGGGCCATGCCGAGCTGGACCTTCGTGGAGTGGACGGGTTGGATGAAGGGGTAGTGGCGGGCGACGATATCCACGATGGAGGTCATGGGTATGGGTTCGCAGGGCTCATCGTCCGCAGGCTGGCGGAAACAGTCGTCGATGATGCGCTCCAGATCGAGGGTCGATTCATAGGGCGCGTTGGCCCGCTGCAGGCTCAGCACCTCCTCGTCCGTGAACCAGTAACGCTCACCCGTAGGCACCACCTTACCTTCGATATTGCCCAACGCATGCTCGCCA
>CAJORF010000141.1 GCA_905236985.1 uncultured Bacteroidaceae bacterium
CACTTTGTCGTGGCTCTGAGCGTCATCGACGATGTACTTGTCCTTGGGCGAACGGCCGGTGAAGATACCAGTCATCACGTTCACGGCACCGAGCTCAGTCTCCTGACCTACCTCGAAACCTTCGAGACCAGCTTTTGTCTCCTCCTCAAAGAGGAACTCATACGATGGGTTGTGGGCAATCACTGTGCTGCCCTTGATCCCATACTTCTCTAAAACGGAAGCATCAAATTTTGCCATGATGTTAAATATTTTGGGGGTTAAAAAATAAGCTTTGCCAGCCGAGAGGACATAGTCCCTTCTCTACGGCGTTGCAAAAGTACGCTTTTCTTTCGAAGTGACGAAATGAAAGGACTAAAAAATTGTGAAAAAGATTAGATTTGCTTGATGAATGTCTTTTCCATGCCTTCAAATTTGTCCATCTCACTCCTTCTTTGTACTTTTGCACCAACAAACCTTAAACTTTAATTTTCAAAGATGAACCTTCTTCTCTTGGGCAGCGGTGGTCGCGAACACGCCTTAGCCTGGAAAATAGCACAGTCGCCGAGAGTGGAGCGACTCTTCATCGCGCCCGGTAATGCCGGAACAGCCAGTGTAGGACAAAACATAGCCCTCAAAGCAGATGACTTCGAAGGTATTCGCCGCTTCGTGCTCAACGAGGGAGTAGATATGGTCGTCGTAGGCCCCGAGGATCCGTTAGTCAAGGGCATCTACGATTTCTTCCGCGACGATGAAATGCTGAAAGACATCCCTGTCATAGGACCTTCAAAGGCTGGCGCACAGCTCGAAGGCTCCAAGGACTTTGCCAAGGGCTTCATGCAACGCCACCATATCCCCACTGCCGCCTATCAGACTTTTGATGGCACCACGGTGGAAGAGGGTTGTGCTTTCCTCGCTACCCTTCAGCCGCCATACGTCCTCAAAGCCGATGGACTCTGTGCAGGCAAAGGTGTACTCATCCTGCCTACCTTGGAAGAGGCACAGCGCGAGTTGCGTGAGATGCTCGGCGGTATGTTCGGACAGGCGTCGGCACGTGTCGTCATCGAGGAGTTCCTCAGTGGCATTGAATGTTCGGTCTTCGTGCTCACCGACGGCAAGGATTATAAGATCTTGCCCGAAGCCAAGGACTACAAGCGCATTGGCGAAGGCGACACAGGTTTGAACACCGGCGGTATGGGCAGCGTTTCACCCGTTCCTTTTGCTAATGAGACTTGGATGAAAAAGGTCGAGGATCGCATCATACGTCCCACCGTCGAGGGCTTGGCCGCTGAAGGACTCGACTACAAGGGCTTCATCTTCTTCGGACTCATCAACTGCGATGGTGACCCCAAAGTCATCGAGTACAACTGCCGCATGGGCGACCCTGAAACAGAGACTGTCATGCTCCGCATCAAAAGCGACCTCGTAGAGCTGTTGGAAGGCGTGGCCGAAGGCAATTTAGCAGAACGATCTATCGTCATTGACGAGCGTGCTGCCGTCTGTGTGATGTTGGTCAGCGGAGGCTATCCCGGTCACTATGAGAAAGGCTTCCCCATCACGGGCATCAACGAAGTGCAGGGTAGCGTTGTCTTCCACGCTGGTACAGCACTGAACGCCGAGGGACAGGTCGTTACAGCTGGCGGTCGTGTCATCGCTGTCTCGTCCTACGGTCAGAACAAGGAAGAAGCCCTGCAGAAGAGCTTTGCCGAAGCCCAAAAGATAGCCTTCGACGGCAAATATTTCCGCCGCGACATAGGAAAGGATCTGTAATGCGGCGATGGCAGAATAGAATGGCTGAGAGCACGGCAACGCTGCCTACGATGTGCGTAGTGGCTACGTTGCTGTGGTGGTTGCCACAGGGCAGCTACTCCACCGATTATCTCTTTGGGTGGATGTCGTCTGCGCTGACCACGTATCTCATCATGGAGATGGCAGCGCAGAATGCCCTGCTGCGCATCCGTTCCCGCATGGTGTCCAGCCTCTATCTCCTCATCATGGCGATGTGCGGTTTCCTGCACCCCTTGCAGATTGGCACCATCGCTATGCTCTGCCTGGCATTTTCTTTCTATAGCCTGCTGCGCACCTGCGACCAACTGCGTCCAGAAGTGAACACCATGCACGCCTATCTCGCCATATCGCTGGGGAGCCTGCTTTGGGCACCGTTGCTCTTGCTCACTCCTGTGTTGTGGTGGAGTCAGGGCATCTACCTGCGGTCGCTCACTCAGCGCAGCTTCGGTGCCTCGCTGATCGGTCTGCTGCTGCCCTATGCGTTATGGGCAACGGTGGCCTTCACCCTTGGCAACTTAATGCCCTTCATCGACCACGCCAAAGTCATCATCGCGCCCTTCACAGAACCGTTCTACTGGCAGTGGGTCGTCAACTATGTACGCAGTGCGGATGAAAGCCTCTCCTTCTCCGAACTGTTGGAGCAACACTTCACAGCACTCTGGCAGGCACATCCCGCCGAAGTCGTGGCCTTGAGCGTCACCCTGCTGATTGGCTTCACGGGTTTCGTGCATTATGTCACCAACAGCTACGACGATAAGATCCGCGTTCGTATGTGCCATTACACCATGATGGCCATTCAGGTGATCCTTTTCGTTTGGCTGATGCTACAGCCTCAGCATTTCCCTGAGCTCTTTCCATTAATCATCGTCGCCAGTGCTCCAGCAGCAGCACACTTCATCTCGCTGACCCATTCCTGGCTATCCAATGCTTGGGTCATTCTGCTTTTCCTGCTGCTCATTGCCGTTGGCATTTATTGTCTCGCTCTACCCCATGTCCGCCTTCCTTGAACTCCTTGAATCCTGGGGCTACTGGGGAATGTTCGTAGCCGCTTTCATAGCCGGCAGCATGTTACCCTTTAGCAGCGAGGCCGTTCTGACTGCCTTGCAGCTGGCTGGTCTCGATCCTTGGCAGCTCTTTGTGGCGGCGACAATCGGCAATGTGGGAGGTTCGATGTTAAACTATGGCATCGGACGTCTCGGCAAGATGGAATGGATTGAACGTTACCTACATGTGGAACCCGAGAAAGTACAGCGCACCGAGGAGTGGATGAAGCGCTATGGCGCATGGATCGGCATCCTTTGTTTCTTGCCGGTAGTCGGTAGTGCCGTAGCGGTGACACTCGGCTTCGCACGGGCCAATCCCTGGCTTTCACTGCTCACCATCACCATCGGTAAGATACTCCGCTACGGCCTGCTCATCTTTGTCGTTGCACAGTTCTAACAGCAAATAGAATCAGCTCAGATATGAAGAATACGCTATACTACATACTTGCTATCATGCTGTGGTGCTGCTTTGGAGCTAAGGTTCATGCTTCAGACAACGATGAAGAGGAAACGCCAAAGCTCCATCTGAAAATCAATCAGATGCAGTACTTCTCTTTTCAACCACAAACGATGACCGCTGAGAAAAAGCCGTGCAAATACCGCATCACCTTCATGCGTACCAACGAAGGTGTCAAGCCTTATAAGTTCATGGATGACATGACATTCGCCGGCGTACCCATCTTTGTGGCCGGTCTGATTGCCAAAAGTGAGAAGAAAGCTTTCCGTGTGAACGACGGCACGCGACATGTGCTGCTGAACAACTTCCAGACAAAGATCGATGACTACTCGCAATACATCGCTCCTGTGCTGACCGTGGGATTGAAACTCGGAGGTGTGGAGGGTCGCTCGGACTGGGGACGTTTTCTAGCCAGCACGGCGATGTCGTATGCCATCATGACGGGTCTTGTGAACGGCGTTAAATACACATCAAAGGAGCTTCGGCCAGACGGCTCATCATATAACTCATGGCCTTCGGGCCATACGGCAACAGCCTTCACGGGTGCCACCATCTTGCATAAAGAATATGGCTTGACACGTTCGCCCTGGTACTCCGTAGCTGGCTACACCATCGCCACAGCTACGGGTGTCATGCGTGTGCTCAACAACCGCCACTGGATCTCCGACGTACTTTCGGGAGCTGGCATAGGTATCGTTTCGACGGAATTGGCATACGCCCTAAGCGATGTCATCTTCAAGGGTAAAGGTCTGTTGCGCAACGATCTGGAGACCAATGACAACCTGATCAGCAATCCGTCGTTTTTCAGCATATCAATGGGTGTTGGCTTTGGTTCAAGATCCTTGGATTTCGATATGGACGACCAGATCGAAGGCCACGACTTCCACCTGAAGTTCAAACCCTCAACCGCTGTACAGGCTGAAGCAGCGTATTTCATCAATAAGTACATTGCTGTGGGCGGTCGTCTCCGCGTGAATGCCTCACCCATCAAAGGCTGGGATGGCGTGCTGGAATATGCTGACCGAGATGTCCAAAACCTCTACCAAGACCTCGACAACTTCAACCACATTGGAGATTTTCAGGGCATCGTATCTCAGGAAGAAGGTTCGTTGCCTGAATTCAAGATCTACAGCGACCATCTCACTGAGTTCGCCGCAGACCTCGGAGTGTACTTCAACCTGCCGCTATCCAAACGTTTCGCCGTAGGCGCTAAAGTCATGGGTGGAAGTAGCATCATGCAGGAACTCGACCTCAACGCCCGTTTCCAAGGCCAGGTGAAGGATGTAGAAATCAACTACAACGAGCAAGGTGTGATGGAGATGAAGATCACTGATACGGGTCAGACCTACGACACTTCATGGGATTACTTCGTGCTCGATGCCAACAACACCATGAAGGTGGGTACGGGCATCTCTGCGACCTATGCCTACAAGAATAACTTCCTTTGGAAACTGTTCTTCGACTACGATTTTGCACGCAAAACCTATACCCTCACCTACGATCCTCAACACTTCGCCGAGGCTGCTATGCCATCTCTGTACAACCTGTACCAGACCATTCCCGAACTGAAGGCAGAGGGTATCTTTGATACACAGACACAGCGTATCACCAAGAACCGTCACACCTTCATCCTTGGTGCCTCCTTCGCCATATCATTCTAATTCTGAAATTATATCTCATCTATGAAGCGATTATTCTTTTTGATGTTTGTGCTGCTGCTGAGTGTTGGCAGCCAAGCTGCTTTGCGTCTGCCGCGCCTATTCAGCGACGGCATGGTTGTTCAACGCCATCGTCCTACCAACGTCTGGGGCTGGGCTAACGCCGGAGAGGGTGTTACCGTGAAACTGGGCAAGGGAGCAGCCATCGCCACGACAGCCGATGCCCAGGGAGCTTGGCATGTGGAACTCCCCGCCATGAAAGCTGCGGGGCCACTCACATTGACCGTGACGGCTGATGGCGGCGACGTGGTTGTGATCAAGGATGTTTGGGTAGGCGATGTATGGCTTTGCAGTGGACAGTCAAACATCGACACCAATATCGAGCGCGTCTATCCTCAGTACCCCGATGAGATCGACCGCGACAGCACAGATCGTGTACACCTCCTGCGCGTAGAGAACGTAGCAGCACTCGACGGCCCACGAACAGATATCACCACGACAGGCTGGCAGACGCTCAGCAAAGCTCATGCCTGGCGTTTCAGTGCCTTAGGTTATTTCCTCGGTAAGCGGATGGAACGTGAGACGGGTGTCGTGCAGGGCATCGTACAGAGCAGCTGGGGAGGCACACCTATTGAGTCGTGGATTCCTGCAGACAGCGTGTGCCGATTTGATGCACGCATGGTCAACGAGGCACAGCTGTGGGCAGACGAGGAGATGCAACAGCGTGCTAATGCGTTCAACACCAAGGCTTCAGAACGATGGAACGCCATGCTCAACGAGAGTGACCCTGGCATACGTGAGAACTGGACGGCAGCGGACTTCGATGACAGCCGCTGGCAGCGCGCCAATCAGTTCGATCTTCCCGTGATACCACGGTATGGTTTCTGCGGTACCTATTGGCTACGTCAGCACATCAACGTTGATGCCGCTCATGCCGGACAGGCAGCACAGTTGCTCGTGGGCACACTCGTTGACGCCGACTACACGTTCATCAACGGCCAGGAAGTTGGGCGCACCTATTATCAATATCCTCCACGTCGCTACACCGTTCCTGCCGGCTTGCTACACGAAGGTGACAACGTCATCACCGTGCGTTTCATCAATCGCGGTATGGTGCCTCAATTCGTGAAGGAAAAAACCTACGGCCTGCGATGGCCTGATGGCCAATGGCAACCGCTGGCTGAGGAATGGCTCGTGCACGACGGCATACAGCTGCCCTCACAACCCTCCATCGCCACAGGTTTTCAGAATATGGCGGCAGCAGCATACAACGGGATGCTTGCACCCATCACACCTTATACCTTCGCTGGTGTGGTGTGGTATCAAGGTGAATCGAACACAGGCCGCCCTGCGATCTATGAACAGCAGCTGAAGAGCCTGATAGCAGATTGGCGAGCACGCTTCCACTCCCCTACCCTACCCTTCGTCATCGTGCAGCTGGCTAACTTCATGGCACCCAGCCCCGAGCCACAGGAAAGTAGTTGGGCTCGTCTGCGCGAGGGTCAGCGCCGTGCAGCGCTCACCGATCCCTACGCGGAGTCCATCGTGAACATCGACCTCGGTGAAGCCAACGACATCCATCCCTTACGCAAACGTGAGGTGGCTGAACGCGTAGCCGTGGCCTTCGATAAGTTGGTGTTTAACAAACGAGTGACACTCTCACCTCAACCCTTACGAGCCACAGCAGCGGACAACCTCACCTTCGTTGATTTCGACCAGCCCTTGGCTGAAGGCGAATTACATGGCTTCGAAGTGAAGAACTCCGATGGACGCTTCATCAATGTTGAGGCAACCGCCAAAGGTTCGCGCGTGACCCTGAAAGCACAAGGCACTCACGTCCGCTACGCTTGGAAAGATAATCCTGTCGAAGGCGACTGCCATTCCGCTCGTACAACCCTCCCCACCACTCCCTTCGAACTACAAGTCGAATAACCCCATTTTTCACTCTTTCACTTTTCCCTTTTCACTTTGAAAAAATACCTCTCTCTCATCCCCTTCATCGCGCTCATTGCGCTGATAGCCGTCTGCGTCTCTGCCTTTGGCACAGATGCGCTGGATGGTGCTACACAGGTATCTCTGCTTCTTGCATCTGCCGTTTGTGTCTTCGTGGGCTTCCTCATGAAGCGCGTGGAATGGGAGTCGCTCGAACGCGAGATGACCGACAAGATAGCCAGTTGTATGCCCAGCATCATCATCCTGCTGCTCATCGGTGCTATCGGCGGCACATGGATGATCTCCGGCATCGTGCCTACGATGATCTATTATGGTGTGCAAGTGCTGCGTCCTGAATGGTTCCTCGTCAGCAGTAGCCTCTTCTGTGCACTGGTCAGCGTGATGGTCGGTTCGTCGTGGACGACAGTAGCCACCATTGGTGTGGCATTGATGGGCATCGGACGGGCGCATGGCTTCGACGATGGTTGGGTAGCAGGCAGCATCATTACGGGTGCCTATTTCGGTGACAAACTCTCGCCGCTGTCCGATACCACCGTGCTGGCATCCAGTGTCTCAGGCACACCCCTCTTCACGCATATCCGTTATATGATGAAGACCACCATCCCCACCTTCTGCATCTCGCTGGTCATCTTCACGGTGGCAGGTCTGATGATGGACGTGGCGGACAGTAGTGAGATGAGCTTCCTCAGCCAGCTACAGGAGACGTTCCTCATCTCTCCGTGGCTCCTTCTGGTGCCTGTGCTGACGGGTGTGATGATTGCACGTCGCTGGCCAGCGATGGTGGTGCTGTTCCTCGCGGCATTGATGGCGGCTATCGTAGCTGTCGTTTGGCAACCTGCACTGATCTCTCAGATTGCCGAAGATAGCTGGTACAAAGGCATCATGAAGGTCATCTACGGCTCCACGAGAGTACAGACAGGAACCCCAACACTCGACGAGCTCATTCAGACGCGCGGCATGGCAGGCATGATGCCTACCGTGTGGCTCATCATCTGTGCTCAGGTCTTCGGAGGCGTGGTAACGGCTACTGGTGTTCTGCGCGACGTCATGGAGATGGTGCTGCGTGTCGTTCGTGGAACGGCTTCACTCGTCGCTTCCACCGCCTTGACTGGTATCTTCTGCAACATCGCTCTGGCTGACCAGTTCCTCAGCATCATCCTCACCAGCTCTATGTTCAAGGACGTCTATCGCGACCGTGGCTATGAGTTGCGTCTGCTGAGCCGCACCTGTGAGGATGGGGCCACCGTCACCAGCGTCCTCGTGCCTTGGAACACCTGCGGTCTCGTCCAGAGCACCGTCCTCGGCGTAGCCACCCTCACCTATCTCCCCTACTGCTTCTTCAACCTCCTCTCCCCCATCACCAGCATCGTCGTCGCCGCATCAGGTCGCATACGGCCTACGAAAGATGAATAGCCCAAAATGCGGGTGTCTGTGGCCATACATATCTCCCTCGCTTGATCATTCAAATTGTGGAAACGTTCGTAGTCACATTCCCCCTCCAACCTCCAAGGCGCAAGAATCAGCAGATGCCCTGAAGCGCAGGCATAGAAACGGCTCTGAGGCGGTTTCCAGAACTCGGAAATGGCCTCCTTTTGCAGGATGATCAGCGGGAGTTGCCGCGAGAGGGCTTCTGCTACGATGCCCTGTTCCCCTTTCGAGATACCCGGAGTGACCAACACGGCCCCCTCTTCAGCCTTAAGCAATAAGCTGTTGCGCTCTTTTGCGTATTCAGGTGTCAGGTGTGTTTGTATCCCCTCGGCATTCTTACGATGGAAGAACACCTGTATCTTCTCCGGGTTCTTCAGAAGGAAGAGATTGCCAAAGGCAGCATATTCGTGGTCATGGATCCATAGGTGCAGGCGCCGCTCCATCAGTTGCGGTATCTCAGCTCTAATACAAGCACGGAAGGGGTTCTCGTCCATATAACGGTGGATGTTATCCAACATCCCCCTATCCCTAATGATGCGGTCATGATAGCCCCGCTGAAAGAGGACAGGCCGCCAAGAGCCCCCACCCTCGGGAGAACCCTCAGGAACCGTAACCCCTCCCTGCTCCTCATTTACCTTGCCGCCTCCTTGCCCCTCATTTACCTTGCCGCCTCCCTGCTCCTCATTTACCTTGCCGCCTCCTTGCCCCTCATTTACCGTGCCGCCTCCCTGCTCCTCATTTACCGTGTCCCCTCCTTGCCCCTCATTTACCGTGTCCCCTCCTTGCCCCTCATTTACCGTTCCCTCTCCCTGCCCCTCATTTACCGTTCCCTCTCCCTGC
Source organism: uncultured Bacteroidaceae bacterium (assembly GCA_905236985.1). Lineage (GTDB taxonomy): Bacteria > Bacteroidota > Bacteroidia > Bacteroidales > Bacteroidaceae > Physcousia. The sequence continues at coordinate 9,144 of CAJORF010000141.1, forward strand.
CCCTCAGGCATGTCCTTACCATTCCCGTTTGTCCCCCTGTTACCGTTCCCGAGGGTTCTCCCGAGGGCACCATCATCCCCGCTTCCGAGGGCCCTATCCCCCTCCCTCCACCACGCCTGCGTGCATCCCGCCTTGAACCCGCTGACCACCAGCCCTAAGTGCTTCCCCTCCGGCAGCGGCTCACGTACACACACAAGCAAGTGGATATGATCCGGCATCAGCGTCGCCTTCCACACCTCCACCATAGGATAGAACCGGTGTATCTTCGCTACCTCCTCTTCCAGCACCCTCTTCCCTAACGCTGACAGCCGCAGATGCGGGTATTCAGGCGTTCCCTTCGCAGCCCGTGACCTCCCCTCAATGCTACCAAACACCCGCCGACGTTGGTCTGTGACCAATGTCAGCATATAGATGCCCGGCAGGTTGTAGTCATGCCATCGTGCCCTGCGCTGCCCGTTCTTTTTCGTCTCGGCAGGCGTCCAGCCCTTCGCCATCATCTCTTCGCGTGTCATAATGCTCTTCGCTGTGAAACCGCCACAAAGGTACCACTTTTTTCTGAACCGCCAAGCTTTCGCCTCGCATTTTCCCTTTTCCAAGTTGAAACGATGGGTAAGAAGGGGAATGAAACGAAAACACCAGCGAGATGGAGCTCGCTGGTGAAGAGATAGAAGATGAGGATGAATGGGTGGTGATTACTTCAATGCGACCTTGATGGAACGCTCCCCTACCCTAACGATGACCATCTTTTCGCTGGTTGCTGTCTGAACACTTGTCGTACCTTCACAGGCTGTGGTATTCCCAACGAGGCGACCACTGAGGTCATAGACATGAATGGGAGTGCCTGCTGGGGCGCCATTGATGGTCAGTGTGTTACCATTGCTTTGTATCAGCACAGGCATTGCCTTGATTTCTGACACCGCAACTTCATCATCCGTTATTCCCTCCTTCTGTGGGTCAACATCAATCCAG
>CAJORF010000142.1 GCA_905236985.1 uncultured Bacteroidaceae bacterium
CCTTGCCTCCGGCTGGACGCTTCCCGCTATAAGGGCGCGTTAGGGACTTACACCCGTTAGAATACGTTCGTGCTGGACGAACAAAAAGCCTCCCTGCGAGTGGCGGGGAGGGTGATAATGGTTGAGAATGCTTATAAAGCTTCTATCTCTTCTTGAGTAAGGCCAGTTATCTCAGCGATGTCCGCAGAGGTATAACCCTTGACCTTCATCTTGCGGGCATTAGCGAGGTTAGCAGATGCCATGCCTTTCTCCATGCCTTTCTCCATGCCTTTCTCCATACCCTCAAGATATTGTCCCTCCATAACAGCAACTGTGTCACGGTAGCGACGCAGGTTCTCGTCGTAAGCCATGCGCTCCTGACGGCTCAGTGATGCCACATCAGCGACAGGCTTCGAGACCTCTTGTCCGAAGATGCGCTTGAAACCTACATCGGTAAACGGATTGATGAACTTGCTCATGCAACTGTTACTTTTATGGGCGCAAATATAAGTATTTCCTATGAACAGGCAAAGGAAAAGGGTGAAAAAGTGGGGAATAATTGAGGAGAAAGGGATAGGGGGATGGAGTGCGGCGCTCGGGGTGGGCTGGGATGAGGCGGTGGGTGGTTGTTGTCGAGCCTTGGGACGACAAACAGAAGCGGTAGGGAGAAAGAGGCGAATGGCAAGGGGTGTGGGTTGTCGAACCTTGGGGCGACAAGGATATAATGGACAATGGATAATTGATAATGGATAATTGATAATGAATAATGAATCAATGGATAATTGATAATGGATTAATGTATAATTGATAATGGATAATGGACAATGGAGAATTGATAATGGAGAAGGGAGAAGAGAGAAGGGATGATGAGAAATAAAAGATTAAATTAAGATTACATTTTTACATTAGAGATAAGATATAGATTTGGTAATTAGGTGGGTTTGTGTTGGATATTAGTGTAAGATAGATGGATTATAGTGTAGAAATAGATGGGATTTGCATTGAATTTGATAGAAATAGTGTAAAAATATGGCGGTTTGATGAAATTATTGATGGAAAAGTGTGGGGTTTCGGAAGAAATGGTTAACTTTGCGGTGGTTTTAACAGAAAAAATGGTATGATGAAGGTGCAAATGACCATAGAAAAGGAAGGCAAAGGCGGGAAGCTGATGCTGGAGAAAGTGGATGCCGAGACACTGGTGACGCTGCTGAAGAGCGACCAGTACAAGACGCAGATTGAAGCGCTTCGGAACGAGCTGCCGGAGGCTCGCGGTGCCGGGGTGAGCATGGATTACATCACTCACAGCGTACCGAGGATCTACCCATCGGGGTTGCTGAAGTATGTGAAGGGGCAGTTGGTGATGGAACGGCATACGGGTGTCGTGCTATTAGACATCCAGAACGTGTTCAACGACAATGACCGCGCCAAGATCATGTCCGCCGTGCGGACGCTGCCGATGACGCTGATGGCCTTCACGGGTTCGAGCGGAATGTCGGTGAAAGTGCTGGTGATGGTGCGCCCCGAGAGTGACAAGCATCCCAAGACCTTGCAGCTGACGGAGCTGTTCCATCGTGCAGCCCTGCAACAGATGCGTGCGCTGTACTCGACCATCGTTCCGCTAAGAATCTCCCCCTGCTACGAGGCGAAGATCAACGAAGGCTTCCTGTTGAGCATGGATGCTGTGCCCTACTACAACACGAACGCCGTGCCTGCCGTTATTGATAAGACATTGAAAGCGAAGATGGTGCGAATCCCCAAGAGCAACTACACCGAGCAGGAGCTGCGGTTGCCTGTACCCGCCGACGCCTACCACCGCGACTACTACGACCGCCTCTTCGACGCCCTGCTGCAGGAGGTGAGCGAGGAGTTCGTGAAGCAAGACCGCGAGGCAGACCTGGAACAGCCAGCCTACCTGAAGACCGTGGTAGAGCGGGCTGCGGAACGCAATGTGGAGGAATCGGAGGTTCGGGCACGCCTGATGCGTATGTTCGGATGGGCCATCAACGAGGATATCCGTCGTTTCGTTCGCGAAGCCTACGAACGCATCCATCCGCTGCCGCAGACAGGCAACAAAGCGCGCGACGCTGTGCGGGGAATGACGGAGGTGTTGCAACGCAACTATGAGTTTCGCCAGAACGTGTTGAGCCACATCCTCTACTTCCGCGAACGGAGCACACTGGCCGAGTGGCGTCGTGTGGAGCCGGAGGACGTGAACACGATGACCTTGGAGGTGCAGGAGGCGGGTGTCGGCACGAACACACACCAGATTCAGACATACCTGAACAGCCGCTTCATACCGCAAGTGAACCCCATCGACCTTCTTGTGGAACGCGTGCGCGGACATTGGGACGGTCAGGACCGCATCGAAGCACTGGCCCGGCGTGTTCCCACTCCGATGAAGCAGTGGCCCAAGTACTTCCATATCTGGTTCTTGGCGATGGTCAAGCAGTGGATGACGATGTCTCCCGAGCACGGCAACGAAGTCGTGCCACTGCTCATCGGTGCGCAGGGCATCGGCAAGAGTACCTTCTGCCGCCGCCTGTTGCCGCCCGAGCTGATTGACGGATATATCGACCACTTGGATTTCTCACAAGAGAAAGAGGTGTTGCGGGCGATGGCTGTGTTCCAGCTCATCAACATCGACGAGTTCAACCGCTACTCCGCCCGCGACCAAGCCGGCAAGCTGAAGAACTACCTACAGATGAATGACATACGCATGAAGACGCCCTATCGCAGGTCGTTTGATGTCATGCAGCGTATGGCATCGTTCATCGGCACGAGCAACCCGACCGAGGTACTGGCTGACACCACCGGTTCGCGCCGTTTCATCTGTGTGCAAGTCACAGGTATCATCGACCAGCTGACCCCCATCGACTACTATCAGCTCTATGCTCAGGCTGTCGATGAGCTCGATGCTCGCGAACGCCTCGGTAGCCGCGCCACGACGAAGGATGTGGGACGCACCTATTTCACGAAAGGCGAGGAACGCATCATCCAGAACAACAACGCGAAGTTCATGGTGACAAGCGTTGCCGTGGAACGCTTCCAACGACTGTTCGAACCGATTGCCACACCCAAGCGTGCTCGGAGCGGCAATAGTACATTGGAGTTGGAACGTGAAGCGATATTCGAACGCTTGAACGCCGGTCTGCGCAACCCGCTGAGCGAAGCCGAACGCAAGCTGTTCTATGCCCACCTCAAACAGCTCGAAGAGAGTGGAAAGATTTCCAAAAAGAGAAAAAGTGCAGGCTATTTGTACCATATCAGACCTCTATAAATGCAGAATACTACACTATTTACACGAAATCTGAATTTAGTTTCGTTAATATTTACACTATTTTGATATATTTACACTCAATTAAATCCATTTATTTATTGTAATATAGATGATTACTTATTCTTTAGTGTAAGAATGTAAGAGGAATAATAAAAATAATATATGGCTATTCAATACAGCATCTACCAAGACCCACCTCGTCGGGACGGCAAAAAAACCGCGCGACACATCCAAGTAAAGGGTCACGATCATATCAACAGCGAAGAACTCGCCAAAAAGATGGGCGATGATGTCTATGGTCGCAGTGTTTGCATCGGCGTATTGTCGCTGCTATCGTCCAAGTTGCCCGAGCTGCTGGCCGACGGCTGTGCCGTACACATCAACGGCGTAGGCACTTTCACGCCCAAGGTCAGTGGTGATATCCATGAGACGCGGCGCAACGGTTCAACGCGAGTGCAGGCCCGGGCACTGCGCGTCACCGGTATCGATTTCCAACCGGATGGTCAGCTGCTGGCCGAGATCAATCAGCGCGCGCGGTTCGAGCACTTGCCCGAACGACGCATGACAGAGGTCACGGAGGAAGAGCTACGTGCCTTCCTTGCCCGTCACTTTAGTGCGCACGACGAGCTCCGCCGCTCAGATCTCGTCGAGGCTTTCAATATATCTAAGGATCGCGCGCACGCCATTCTACATCAATGGGTCGAGGACGGCACGCTCATCCACCAAGGTTCACGCGGAGCTTCGCACTATAAACTTAAAACTACAATCTGATTCGACGCCAGATCCATCGTGGAAGAAGATGCCAAAAGAAGGTGAGGATACGGTAGCGGGTGTCGATGATACGGACATGACGACGTCGGCTGATGGATTCCACGATGTCCTTCGCAACTGCTGCGGGCTGCATGAGCATCGGATAGGGGAAGTTGTCATTGAGAAGAGCAGTATCGACAAAGCCAGGACGGATGTCGGTGATGTGGATGCGCAAACCACGTTGTCGAGCCTGCTGCTCAAGGGCTTCGAGATAGGTTGCCTGCAGGGCTTTGGTGGCAGAATAGGCTGGGGCGGGTCCGAGACCTTTGGTGCCTGCAATGGAGCTGATAGCGGCGATGTGTCCCTCACCACGTTCTGCAAAATAACGATAGGCACAACCTATCATTCGCATGAAACCCAAGGCATTGGTCTCTGCTGTGCGGAGTTCAATGTCAGGCTCCAATGTGCGGTTTTGCTTGCCGATGCCCGATGCGTGGAAATAGAGGTCGATGCCACCAAGACGTTCGATGAACGCGAGCAGACGCTGGTCGGCATCCGATGCCGTCACGTCGATGGTCATCACCTGCACACGATCAGGAGCCTCAGCCTGTAAAGCCTTTAACGGCTCTTCCCTGCGTGCTGCCACGCCGAGCGTCCATCCCTTGACCAGCAACTGCTTGGCCACTTCTTGTCCGATGCCCGAGCTGGCACCAACGATGATTGCTTTCATCTTCGAGTTGTTTTAGATGTTATCGTTTGAAGATATACGCTATGCTCTCGCGGAGGATCTGGGCACGAGCCAGCCAAAGGGATCCAACGTAGAGGACAACAGCAATGAGGATGCGAAGGAACATACGGAGCCAGGAGATATCCATCGTGCGAGTGAGCCACCAAGCGGCGGCCATCACAGCGAGAGCAAAGACGAAGAAGGGGGCGATGTCCTTGAAAGCGTGCCACCAACGGAGGTGGATGAGTCGATGGGCAGAGGCTTGCCACACAAAGAGCCAGGCGATATTCAAGGCGACGTAGAAGATCACCATAGCGGTGAGCTCGTAGCCTAAGGCATGGAGGCCAATGATGCCGCCCCAGACAAAGACGCAGTTGAGGAGGCCGATGGTCATATTGATGGTAGATTTTCCGCGCGAGATGACGAGGTTGGAGTAGAGTGTCACCACGGGAGAGAAGGCGGCATAGACACAAAGCATGGACAGCAGATTGGCCGATGCGTGCCATTTCTCCCCTGCAAACAACACGATGAAGTCCTCGGCGATTAGGGCAAGACCCAAGAGGCAGGGGAAGCTAACAAAGCAGGTGAAGCGGAGGAGCTTGCGAAAAGCGCTCAAGAGGCCCGTGCTGTTGGCATCTTGAGCACTTTCTCTCAGCACTGGTTGCGCCACACCCTGCACCATACCGCCGATGGTGGCGATGGCCATATCATCCCATTTACGGGCATTGGAGTAGATGCCGGCAATGTGACCACCCGGATAGAAGCGGTTGAGCAGGACACCGAAAGCGTTGTTGTTGAATTGAAAGGCGAGGCTGTTAATGAGGAGCTTCGAAGAGAAGCCAAACATCTGCCAAGCCGGTTTTAAGGTTTCGCGCGTCGCGCAAAACCTTAAAACCGTAGGTCGCCATGGTGAGAAGTACCAGGCAAAAGCAGTGATGGAAGCAACATAGACGAGGCTCTGTGCAGCCAAGCCCCAGTAGGCGAAACCTGCGTAGGCGAGGCAGACACCGACGATGCCCGAGATGGTGATGGAGGCCATCTGCATGATGCTGGTCTGCTTGACTTTGAGATGTCCGAAGAGGTGGGCGCGCTGGGCTGTGCCAAGGCTTGAGAACACAAAGCCGAGGAAGGCAAAGCGTCCCAAGGGACACAGCACAGGTTCATTGTAAAAGTCGGCGATGAGGGGTGCAGTAAAGAAGAGGATGATGTAGAGCACCACGCCCACAATAACGTTGAACCAAAAGACGGCGTTGTACTCCTCATGTGTCGGCTCGCGCTTATTGGCCAAAGCAGCCGTGAACCCACTCTCCTGCAGTACGCTGGCGATGTTGGAGAAGATGACCAGAGCCGCCATCTTGCCATAGTCCTGAGGGTCAAGGATATTGAGTAGCCAGAGGCCAAAGAGTGCCCCCAGCAGCTGCACCACGCCATTGCTGAAGCCGCCCCAGATGAGGCCCTGAGCAGTCGTCTGCTTTAAGGAAGGCTCGGACTCTCCCCCCGCCCTCCCTATTAGGGAGGGAGCAGAATGTATTTGAGAGGAAGAATCTTTTTTCAATGGAGGAATAGTGTAGTAGAATGATGCCTTCTTGTTGGGAAACTGCTCCCTCCCTGATAGGGTGCCGGGAAGGCAGAACTGAGTGTTCTGGCTGGACCGGTTTGGGGGAGAGTCCGCTATTTTATTGTTTCAATCGCAAACTCCATCCTTCTCAGCACTTCCTCTTTTCCTAAGAAGGCGGCGAGGGCGAACATGTCGGGGCCTTGTCCTTCGCCGACGAGACAGACGCGCCAGGCGTTCCAGGGCTTGATGCCCGTATGCTCCACCCACGGATCGATAGCCGCTTTCTGTCCCTCGACGCTGAAATCCTCGATGGTGGCGAGGAGGTCACGGAACTGCTGCATCTCGCCGGCGGTCTCGGGCTTCCAGTTTTTGCGGATGAACTTATCCTCAGTGTTGAACTTCGTTGGAGCAATGAAGAAGAAGCTGCAGAGAGGCCAGAGATCGCTGACGAACGAGATGTTACGCTTGCGGGGGCCTTCTTTGGTGTCGTACTCGATGACCTTGGACTTCATCATGCCCACCACCTCGGCAGCGCGCTCCTCGGTACATTCAATGCCCTGCTCAGCAAGGATCTTCACGAAAGCAGGAGCCCACTCAGCATCCGTCAGCTTCAGGAGATACTCGCGGTTGAACCAGAAGCCTTTGATGTAGTCGAAGCGTGCGCCATTCTTCGAACATTTCTCGAGGTTGAACTTCTCAATCATCTCCTCCAAAGGCATGATCTCCTGATCGTCGCCCGGGTTCCAGCCTAAGAGAGCAAGGAAGTTGATGACAGCCTCAGGCAGATAACCCTTCTCACGGTAGCCGCTGCTGACCTCACCGCTCTTGGGGTCATGCCATTCGAGCGGGAAGACGGGGAAGCCGAGGCGGTCGCCATCGCGCTTGGAGAGCTTGCCCTTGCCATCGGGCTTCAGGAGCAACGGCAGATGGGCAAAGCGGGGCATGGTGTCCTGCCAGCCAAAAGCGCGGTAGAGCAACACATGAAGCGGTGCTGAAGGCAGCCATTCCTCGCCACGGATGACGTGCGTGACCTCCATCAGGTGGTCATCGACGATGTTGGCGAGGTGATAGGTGGGCAGCTGATCGGCACTCTTCCATAGCACCTTGTCGTCAAGAATGCTGGAGTTGATGACCACGTCGCCACGGATGATGTCATCGACGTGTACGTCCTCGCCTGGCTCGATGAGGAAGCGCACGACATAAGGTGCGCCCTCAGCGATGAGCTGTTCAGCAGCCTCCTTGCCTAAGGTCAGGCTGTTGCGCATCTGCATACGTGTGCTGGCATCATACTGGAAGTTGGCCACAGCCTCGCGCTTGGCAGTGAGTTCCTCGGGCGTGTCGAAGGCATAATAGGCACGTCCGGCATCCAAGAGCTGCTGGACATACACCTTATATATCTCTTTACGCTCGCTCTGGCGATAGGGCCCGTGATCGCCGCCGTAGCCTACACCCTCGTCGAAGTCGATGCCTAACCAGCGGAAGGATTCCTGGATATATTCCTCGGCACCCGGCACGAAACGCGTGCTGTCGGTATCCTCAATACGGAAGATGAACTCGCCGCCATGCTGGCGCGCGAAAAGATAGTTGTACAACGCTGTGCGGACGCCGCCGATGTGCAGCGGTCCTGTGGGTGATGGCGCAAAGCGAACGCGCACTTTTTTGTCTGAATTCATAGGAAATGGTATAAAAATCTGCGCAAAGGTACAAAAAAACTGCTTCATACGTGCTTTTCGTTCCTAAAATTCTTATCTTTGTGCCCGAATTGGAAACATTATAGCTTTATGAGCCGATATAACAAGCCCCAAAAAAGAGACTGGAAGAATTACCTGATGCAAGTGGTAGGTGGCATTATGGCCATTGCAGCCATCGCACTGATTCAGCCTCGTTCCAGCTTCTCTCTCCCGGATTTTGAGGTAGGTCGCCCTTGGACTGACGAACAGATTATCGCCACCTTTGAATTCCCCGTTCTCAAGGATAGCAAACAACTACAGTTTGAGTTAGATAGCTTCCGCCGCGAGTTCAAGCCCTATTTTGGACTGCAACCTTCAGTGGAACGCGAACAGGTGGAAGCGTTCAACAACGCTTTCCGCTCCATGGAGCCAGGAGACATCCCTACCGCTTACAGGAGGAGCATCGAACAGCGGCTGCATACGCTCTACCAAGAAGGCATCGTGAGTGCTGAGGAACTTCGTCGTCTGCGTGATGACAGCTGTCAAGCCATCTTTGTCGTTCAGGGCAGTGTGGCTACGACGCGTCGCGTCAACAAGCTGTACAACCCGAGAACCGCTTACGAGTTCTTGGTGTCGTCGATAGACAGTACCGGCCTGCTGCGACCGAAGCTGCAGCGACTGAACCTCAATCAGTTTGTCCAAGTCAACCTACTTTATGATGAGGTCAAGTCCAATGCACAATGGAACTCTGTCAACAAACAGATCACCCCTTATTCCGATTTGGTCTATGTCGGACAGAGCATCATCGATCGCGGTCATGTCGTCACACCGCAAGACAGTTTAGTACTCATGAGCTACAAGGCCGCAATGAATAACAAGTATGAGGAGAACCAGAAAGACAACCGCTATGTAGTTAGCGGACGACTGTTGTATGTCGGCATCATCATCACCTGTCTGCTCCTCTTCTTCAATCTATTCCGTCGCGACTATATCACCAGGCCACGATCCATTCTGTTCATCTCGGTCTTTATACTTACATTCGCCCTGATTACCCCCTTCATGGCCCATCACTCGACACTCTCCGTTTACATCATTCCCTACGCCATGCTGCCCGTGTTCGTTCGTGTGTTCATGGATTCCCGAACGGCATTTTTCACCTTTATCTGCACCATCCTTCTCTGCGCCATCTCGGTGCAATCACCCCTTGAATTCATCGCAACAGAGATGATGTCCGGTCTCGTAGCCATCTATTCCCTTCGCGACCTCTCGGAGCGTTCACAAATCTTCCGCACCGCTCTCTTCTCCACGCTCTCAGCCATTGCCGTGTATGTCAGCTTTGCCCTGATTGTGGGAAATATCACCTCCAGCACTCAATGGGATATCTTCGATCAAACCGCCTATCGAAACCTCTTTCTCTCCGGCATCCTGCTCCTCTTTGCCTACCCGTTGATGTACCTGTTCGAACGCCCCTTCGGCTTCATCAGCAACGTCACCTTGGTAGAGCTCTCCAACGTCAACCGCCCGCTTCTGCGCCGCCTCTCTGAAGTGGCTCCCGGCACCTTCCAGCATTCCGTCATGGTGAGCAACCTGGCTGCAGAAATTGCTAATAACATCGGAGCCAAGGCACAACTCGTTCGAACAGGTGCACTCTACCACGACATCGGCAAGATGGAGAATCCCGAATATTTCACGGAGAACCAACTCGGCGGCGTCAATCCCCATAGCCTTCTCTCTAACCGAGAGAGTGCAACCATCATTCTGCGTCACGTCAACGATGGCCTGGAACTGGCCGACCGCTACGAGCTGCCGCGTATCATCAAAGAGTTCATTGCCACGCACCATGGCCGCGGTATGGCGAAGTATTTCTATATTACCGAACAGAATGCCCACCCTGAAACCACGATCAATCCAGCGGACTTCACATACGCCGGTCCCAACCCGTCCACCTCAGAACAGGCCATCCTGATGATGTGCGACGCTGTCGAGGCCTCGGCACGCTCTCTCAAAGAATACACGGAAGAGAATATCGCCCAATTGGTGGATCGAATCATTGACTCACAGGTCACAGAGGGTTACTTCAATCGCTGTCCAATCACGTTCATGGACATTCAGACAGCGAAGGATGTCCTCAAAGAACGCCTGAAGACCATCTATCACACGCGCGTCAGCTACCCCACGCTCACCATACCGACAGCAGAGATCGCCGCACCACACGTCGGGAGTCACTCGTGACCTTCTTCCTCCTCTATAGCCCGCGCCGCATCTTCGAGCTCGGCATACCACGCCTCGCCAAAGCGGCGGATGAGCGGTTCACGCAGGAAACGATACAAAGGCAGGTTCAACTCCTGCCCTTTCTTGCGGGCAGGCTCACAGATGTCCCAACGATGGTAGTTGAGCCCCACGAGACCGCCTGCGAATCGTTTCTCGCGGATGGGATAGAGGGCACAAGAGATGGGTTTTGTAAAACGTGAGTGCCCTTCGCGGCAAACCTTCTCCAAGGCACAAAGACAGCAGTTCTCAATCCGCTCTTCCCCGAAGTCGAGGTCTCCATAGCAGGTGAAGACACAGTCTTTGCCGTTTACGATGCTGGTGACAAGCTCTCCCTCAACATCGGTGTAAGCTACGCCCTGTTTATCGACAACAGCCTGAGCCGAAGCAGAGAGATGAGGCCAAGCAGCGTCCAAAGCTATTTCAATTTCACCAATTTCATCGAGCGTAACAGGAGCTCCTGCATCACCTTCGATGCAGCATGCACCGTGACAAGCAGCAAGGTCGCAGCAGAACGGCTCTGTCAGAATGGACGTGGAAATGAGCACGTCGCCTACTTCAAGAATGGGAATATGAGACGCCATTAACAAATTAACGAATGTATTTCATTACCATTGGATTGGGGTTTGCCCTGTGCGGACAAGATAGTCGTTGCAGAGTTGGAAATGATGGTTACCGAAGAAACCACGGGAGGCAGAGAGGGGAGATGGATGGGCAGAGCGGAGGACGAGATGGCGCGAAGGGTCAATGAACGCAGCCTTTTGTCCGGCGTAAGCTCCCCAGAGGAGGAAGACAAGATGGTCGCGTTCGGTGGCAAGGGCAGTGATGGCGGCATCTGTGAAGGTCTCCCAACCGCGACGCTGATGTGATGCAGCCTGACCACGACGCACGGTGAGTGTAGCGTTCAGCAACAGCACGCCTTGCTGGGCCCATCGGGTGAGGTCTCCCGAGATAGGCGGTGCGACACCCAACTCATCGCGTATCTCTGCATAGATATTGCGAAGCGAAGGCGGCAGCTGCACCCCTTCAGGCACAGAAAACGAAAGACCCATAGCTTGCCCAGGCTCATGATACGGATCTTGCCCCAGGATGACCACCTTCACACTGTCGAAGGGTGTCTGTGCAAAGGCATTGAAGATCTTGCTACCGGGAGGGTAACACGGGCCAGAAGCATACTCCTGACGTACAAAGGCTGCGAGTTCAGCGAAATAAGGCTTCTCAAACTCCGAAGCGAGGCGGCGCCCCCAACTTTCCTCTATTTTGACTTGCATAGGCACTCTTTTGGATTCATACAGTGGTCAATTGCGCACAAAAGTACTTATTTTTCTTGAAAAACCACAGATTTTCGTTAAATTATCGCTAATAAGTTTGTAAGGAAGGTAAAAATGATGTACTTTAGCATTCGAAAACAGAAAAACCAACACAGAAACCGTCATTTCGTGAACTATTCAGAACAGAACTACTGCCTGATTCTTGCTGGAGGTCTTGGCAGTCGATTGTGGCCCGCCAGCCGCGAAAAATGTCCGAAACAATTCTTGGATTTTGAAGGCACAGGATGCACACTTATCCAGCAGACATACGAACGTTTCGCCCGTTTCATTCGACCCGAGAATATTTTCATCAGTACGCAGGAGGACTATCTTCAACTCTTGGAAAATCAGCTGCCGCAAGTGCCACGCTCACAGATTCTCGCTGAGCCTGTGAGAAGAGGGACATTAGCACCTGTAGCGTGGGGAACGAGTGCCATCAGGCAAGTCTGTCCGGATGCACGCATCGTGGTGTCGCCCGCTGACCAGCAGATCCATGACCTCGATGCCTTCGCCTCCGATATCCTGCTTGGCCTGGAGTTTTCCGCCACACACGAGGGCGTCATTACGATGGGCATGACCCCCTCACGCCCCGAGACTGCTTACGGTTATGTGCAGATGGACGAGCTGGTTGATACCGATGCTCAGATCTACCTCGTCAAGACGTTCACCGAGAAGCCCGACGTGGAATTTGCCCAGATGTTCATGAACAGCGGCGAGTTCCTGTGGAACACGGGTCTCTTTGTCTTCAACGCGCAGTACATGATGCACAACATCATCAAGCATGTACCCGTCTATCGCGATGAGTTTCCTGAGCTGAGCAGCCCCGACGCTCCCCTCTCCCCGCTGTATGCCCCACATTTCTATACGGCACTACCCAACTTGTCGATAGAATATGCCGTGCTCGAACACACCGGTCACCGCTATCTGCAGCGATGCAGCTTCGGATGGGCTGACTTGGGCAGCTGGTCTTCCATCGATGCTGACGCGCTATCAGCGAATCAGGAAAATGCACCGCATCCACCCACAGACGTGAAAGTCGATGACCAGGGCAATGTCACCCTCCACAGCGATGCGCTGTTCGACAATGCCAAGGGGAATATCGTGCGCCTGCCCTCAGGCCACATGGCGGTCATCAGCGGTCTCGACAATTTCGTCATCAGCGAAGAGTCGGGCGTGCTCATGATCTGTCCCAAGGACGATCAGGCAGCCATGCGCAGGTTGAAGACATTGGCTGATTTGGACACCATTGAAGAGGGGTAATAAGAAGGTAAAATGCACTTTTTTCGCAAATTTTTTACTTTTCATTTTCCTCTTTTCACTTTTTATTGTACCTTTGCAGCGCAAAAGCGCATGCAATAGTTTTGCGCTGTAGCATTGGACTTGTAGCTCAGTTGGTTAGAGCAACAGACTCATAATCTGGAGGTCCTAGGTTCAAGCCCTAGCTGGTCCACACTGGGATTTAAGCACTTACAAAGATTTGTAGGTGCTTTTTTTTCGCCGAGGTGCTAAGACTTCGCCCAATAGCTCATTTTTCAGGGTAAGACAATCCACTTCTCATGGTCACATCATCTCGGTACATACAGGCTTCGTCATGCGGGTAGTCTGATTTATAACGTAGAGCCCTAATTGGATGGAATACTTTTCTATTACTATTTACAGTTACATAAAATAGTTAAATAGTGTTATTCTTATACGTTTTATTAGTACTATGTATTGCAAGGTACTAATATTTAGCATACCTTTGCCCCCGCTTTGCAGAATACATATAATAACCTATTAACAAGAAAGATTATGACACAGGGAAGACTGACGCGTTCGCGTTACAATAAATGGATAGCCGGCATCTGCGGTGGCATTGCAGATTACTTTGGTTGGAATGCAGAGTTGCTGCGCTTGTGTTGGGTCGTACTGACCGTCAGCACCGCTTTCTGCGGCGGCATCATCTATCTGGTGCTGTGGCTCATCATGCCGCAAGATTAAGTATTGAATCGTGAAACTTGTAACTTGAGACGATATGCTCGACGTAAGTAACGCCAAATCACAGATGCGCAAGGGAATGCTGGATTATTGCATCCTATTGCTACTGAAGCGTCAGGCAGCCTACGCTTCCGACATTATCCAACAGCTGAAAGAAGCTGAGTTGCTGGTGGTGGAAGGAACGTTGTACCCGCTCTTGACGCGACTGAAAAAGGACGGTTTGCTTGCCTACGAATGGCAAGAGAGCACACAAGGACCGCCCCGTAAATACTACCGCCTTACGGACACAGGCCTACAGTTCCTCAAAGAGCTCGACCTCGCGTGGACAGAAATCTCCACTACTATCTCGTTACTCAAGGGAACATAAATTTCTCTGTTTGACTAAAATAATTTATGTTCCACTTAATATAGATTTAGGTTCTCCCCTCAGAAAAGAAAACATATAATTTCATCGACAATGAAAAAGAATATCACCATCAATCTTTGCGGACGTCTCTTCGCTATCGACGAGGATGCCTATGAAATGCTTTCCACCTATGAGCAGTCGCTCCGCAACTATTTCCGTTCACGTGAGGGTGGCGAGGAAATCACAGACGACATAGAAGCACGTATAGCCGAACTCCTCGACGTGGTGAAACAAAATGGAACGGAAGCCATAACTATAGATCACGTGCGCGAGGTCATACATCGGATAGGGAAGCCAGAGGAGATGGAGGACAGCCCCACCCCCGACCCCTCCAGTGTGGGAGGGGAGACCTCCGGCTTGAATGAGGACAGCGATGCGCAACCTCGCCCCTCCATAACGGGAGGAGGCGGGAGTGGGTCTTCCAAGCGTTTGTATCGCAACCCCGATGACAAGAAGATGATGGGCGTGCTATCCGGCTTTGCGGCCTACTTCGGCGGTGATGTGCTATGGTGGCGCCTCGGCTATACCGCTCTGATCTTGCTGTCGTTTACTGGCTCGTCGTACAACTTCCTATGGTTCCTGCCGCATCAACATCTCTACTTCGACATCTATTTCTGGGGCATAGCCTTAATCGTTGCTTACATTCTTCTTGCCATACTCATGCCTGTGGCCGATTCACCTGAGGACCGGCTGCGTATGCAGGGCAAAGAGGTGAATCCGCAAAACTTGGCAGAGGAGATCGCAAAACCCAGACTCACCCCCGCCTCCTCCCATGAGGGAAGGGAAGCCCTCGGGTTACAAGGAGATGACTACGCGCAGCCAAACCCCAACCTGACAGGAGGGGGCGGGTCTGTAGGCCACAAAGGTCCTCGCGGCTGTGTAGAAGGGACGTTCGGTTGCATCGGAGGGTTTTTCGTGGCTCTTTGGACAGTCATCGCGACCCTCTTCCGCTGGTGCATCTATATCGCTGGAGTTTTCGTCGCAGTGATGTGCCTTGTGGGTATTGTCTGTCTAACCGCCTTTGCCGTAAATCCCTTTGAGTTGCTGAAGACTGGAGACAGTTTCTTCCAGACATCCGAGTTTGCAGCACTGGTACCCGAATTGACTGTACCGTTCTATATCTTCGTGGTAGCCATCGGAGTAGTTCTCGCCATCACCGCTTACGCCATCATCCACAGCCTCTTGAACGAGTTCAAGCAGATGCCTGCAATGCCCTATCGCCAGCGAATCTTATTACTCATCATGTGGATTGCAGGACTGGGTGTGGCTGGTGCTGCTATTGGCTACGGATTACCCAAACTCATCAAAGCTTCTGAAGCATATCATGATAAGCAATGGGCTGAGTGGCAAGCGCGCAACCGTGAGGAAAACACCCACGACGGCATCTTCGTACAACCCTATGAATGGGAATGGCTGCAAGAAAACGGCTGGCGCATCCTCAATGGCGAGGGCTGCAATGACCGCTTCACAGCATACGGTGAACACTATAAAGGTGACACGAATGTCCGCTACCTTGACTGCTATGACGATCACCATCGTCAGCACTATCGTGCCGAACGCTCCGAAACGCTACAGCCTGGCACTTACCGACTCACCTGTGCAGCACGTGCCTATGGCACCGGAGCATTCATTTACGCTATCGCTGGTGATGGAAAACCCATCTTTATGGAGATTCCCAATACGGGCAATAAGGGCGGTGGTATTTGGGAAGAAGCCGATGAGTTCCTGCGTAGTCACCCAAACGTAAACCCTGATTCTGTGGAATATGCGAATCAGATATGGGAATTAAAGGAGGTTAACGACGGCAGGGGATTCGGCTGGAACCGCATCACCATCGAGCCCATCCACATTACCAAGCCCACCGTTCTTCGTTACGGTCTCACCTCCGATGACGCTTTCACGGGTCATACTTGGCTCGGCCAGTGGTTCTCTGCGTGTGACTATGAAATCAGCCACATCAGCCAGCTGCCACTGCGGTAAGTAAGGGGTGAAGGCTCTTTCGAGTTCACTCTTTGACTTTTGCATCAAGGTGATAGGTGAAGGTGAGGCTGGCATAGTGGTGACGGAAATCGTGCCATGAGGTGGTCTGCTGGTAAGCGGTCTGACCGTACCACTTGCTGTCCTTTTTGTTCAGGATGTCATCCAGTTCGAGGGTCAACTTGGCCTTATTCCTGAGAAACTTCCAGGAGAAGGAGGCATCCCAAATGAGCATGTTGCGGTTCATGGCTTCGATGGTGTAGCCACTGTAGCTTTGGTCGTAAAAACGAGTCTTGACCACAAATGGGCCTCGAGTGAGCTCTGCGTTGACACCGAAGCGGTTGTTCCACTGTGTGGTGTTCTGTTCGGGTGCTTCAGTGTAGCGGAGGCGGTTTGCGTTGAGCTCGCCAAAGACCGATACTTTGATCCATGTCCAGTCCATACTAACGGTGAGGTTCTCGACGGGGTTGACCTGTGTCTGGCGGTTGACACAAGGAATGCTGTTGCGTCCTCCCCAAGTGGGTGCAGGGGTTTCGAGGGCTGTGGGTGTGATGATTTGGGTGAGGAATGCATAGCTCTCTTCCACGGTGAGGCGGAAGACGTTCTGAAGGCGGACGATGTCTCCAAGAGCTTGGTCGTAGTTCAAACGGAAAGTAAATGTTTGTCCACCTGGCACATTCTCCGGGCGGCTGGTGTAGATGCCTGTGGTGGGCTGGTAAGAGAGCAGGTCGCGGGTCATGCGATCGCGATGAGTATAGGCGAAGGTGACACTGAGAGCGAGCTGCTGCTTGGTGAGGGCGGTGTTGAAGTCGAGGGAGATGTTGTTGATGTGAGTATTCTTCAGGTCAGGGTTGCCTTCGTTGATGAAGAGCGGGTCGGTCATGTCGCGGAAAGCGAGAGTGTTGATGAGTGTGGGTTGGGTGGTGGAGTGGCTGTACTTGAGTTCCAGTCCTATACTCTTGGCTACTTTCCATGTGATGCGTATCTGTGGACGCAGGAGTAGCCGGTTGCGGGTAGCTACGGTGTCCAAGCGTCCGCGCTGATAATCCTGCAGTTCGTGGAGCCATTGCGTTTGGAGTTCGGGCATGATCTTCACAGAGGAGAGGTCGATGGTTGAGCGCAGGTTCAGCGTGTTGGTCGTGGAGTGGTTGTGGTCTCGGTAGCTGTTGGACGAGTCGGCTAGTCCGTTACTCTCGAACTCCTGCTGGCTTTGCTTGCGAGAATATCCAAAACTATAGTCGGTATCAAGGAGCCAGTACTTAGTAAGCCAACGCTTATAGAAGGCACCACCGCCGATGGAAAGGGTGTGCGAGGGGGCATGGGCGTGCTGGGAAATAGACCCACTCTCAACCCCTCCCGTCATGGATGAGGGTAGCTGCGCAATACTATCCTCTTTCAAGCCAGGGGTTTCCTCTCCATTACGAGAGAGATTAGAGTTGGGGCTGATTTCGCGCTCCGTCCACGACTCATTCTTGCTGTCATTATATCGGATGGTGAAATCAGCACCGAAGGCGTTGTCGTGATTGACAAAGTGATACCAATGGGCATCAGCACTGATGATGGTTTCGCGACCTTTATTGTGTGACTGTGTCAGCTGTTGGAGGATGTCATCCTGGCGTCTGTCACGATTACCATTGGCACGGGTCTGCTTGTAGTCCACATCGATGTCGCCATATATGGTGTTGAGCGAATCGATGTCCCAGCTCAGATCAACATTGAAGTAGGGATTGAGCTTATGGTTGCGCTTGTAGTCCTCGGTGTAGATGCGTTTGTTGGCAGCATCTTCCATCAGGTTAAGTGTCTCTTCGTAGCTGGTACGCCAGTCGTCAGCATGTAACAGTCCTCCGCTCGCACTGAAGCTGCTTTTCATTTCCTGTGAACCTTCTTTTTCTCGCCAATTGTGCTGGTAGCCGGCTGATGCCCCCTGGCTTTGTCCATAGCCGTTGCCCCAGTTGCTCCATCCGCCTCGCATCGTGCGGTGTCGCTCATTATTCATGTTGTTGGCATTAGCGCTGATCATAGCCGGGTCGCTCTTCGACAGGCGGTTCATGCGCAAGTCTGCGTTGTAATGCTTCAACGTCTGGTACGTTCCCTCCACATCGCCGTACCAGCGGTCGAGGAAGCCTGGCTTGATGGTCAGGTCGAGCACCATATCCTCACCACCGTCGTCCTTGCCCGTGCGTTCACTGAACTTCGAGGCTTTGTTGTAGGCTTTGATACTTTCCACCGCTTCCACGGGCAGCTGGTTGATGATGCCATCGCCGCCGAAGATGCTCTCGCCGTCCATGGTGATGCGGATGGGTTTGCCGTTCCACGTCATATTGCCGTCTTCACTCACTTCCACGCCTGGCAGTTGGCGGATGAGCTCGTCTAATCGTGTACCTTCTTCGAGATGGAAAGCCTCGGGGTTGAACACAATCGTGTCGCCTTTTATGGTGAAACGCTTCGCCCGACCCTTCACCTCCAGCATCTTCATCAGCGTCTCACTCGGCTTCAGCGCAATATCGCCCACATCGACGGTGTCCTTTGTGCTTTCCGAGAAGCCCAGCACCACCTTCTGCTTGGAGTAGTAGCCGAGCATTGAGGCTGACAGCATGCCGCGCCCCATCAAGTTCATGTGGAAACAGCCGAGCGAGTCCGCAGTGCTGCTCATGACCCAAGAGGCAAATTCGAACGACTGCACCAGCTGCAGTGTTGCCTCTGGAATCGGCTCCTTCGTTTCGGCATCAACGACACGTCCCCTCAGTATGTCAGCACTGAGGGGCAAGGATTCCAACACAAGTGTGAGCATTGCGATGATGATGGTCCTTTTCATTGCCTTGTGTCTTTTTTATTATAACGCTCTTTGATAACATTATATTGTGTTGGCCCTGCCGCATCATCACGACGCAGCAGGGCCAGTGTGCCTATAGGATTTTCATTTTACTAACTGTTTTATGAAATCAAGTAATCTTATTTCTTTTTCGGATTTTTGTTGAAGTGCCATACGGCGTGGAGCATAAGGTAGTGCGGGAGGGAACGATAGGTGGTCACGGTGCGGCCTTGGGCGTTGATGATGTAGTCGGTAGGTGAAAGCTGGTGCAGGAGGTCAAAGCCATCGAGGCGGAGGATGAACTTGCCACTGAGGAAAGACTGGCTGAGGGAGGCGTTGACGACGAAATCGTCACAGTTGAGGGAAGCTGTGCCGTAGCCACGACGGCTGTACATGCAAGCATCGGCGGCGAGGGTCAAACCTCCCACCTTTTTGCCGGAGAGGGCGGGGGTCGTGTAGCTGGCTTCGATGCCGTAGCTGAAGTCGAGGGCATTGAGGGTAGAGAAATCGTACATCTGGCCTTCGCTGTGCCGCCAGTCAATACTACCCACGGCGCGGACGTTGAGCGTCTTGAAGTTGTAGCGGATGTTGGCACCGCTGTTAAGGGTGAGGGTGTTCACGGTATTGACATGGCTTTCGGTCTGCCCTTCCAGCAAGACATGATCCTTGGCATGGTTCCAGTCAGCTCCGACATTGACGTGCCACGTCCAATAGCGTTTCTCGCCGATATTGTGGTCGGTGCTGAAGTTGGCGTGGGC
>CAJORF010000143.1 GCA_905236985.1 uncultured Bacteroidaceae bacterium
CACCAACACCCGCGCCTGCGAGGCTGTGTGCCCGAAGAACGAGACCATCGCCAACATCGCCCGCCTGAACCGCGAGTTCATCAAGGCGAAGCTGGCTGATTAAATCCGAGGTTTATACCTTAATATATTTTTGGGGGTGGGTAGCTACTGCGCTACCCACCCCTTATCTAAATAAAATCATTGGAGTCTAACTCAGGCCATATTTATGGAATATCGCTGAATTTTACTCATCTGAATTGACTATACAAATCGCCTGCATCAGTTTCCCGATGCAGGCGATTTGAAGAGAGATAGAAAAGAGGGGATTACTTGGGCTGCTTTCCGATGTAAGCGAGGATACCGCCATCGACATAAAGGATGTGGCCGTTGACGGCGTTGGATGCTTCGGAGGCGAGGAAGACGGCGGGACCGGTGAGTTCCTGCGGGTCGAGCCAGCGGCCAGCGGGTGTCTTGGCGCAGATGAAGCTGTCGAAGGGATGACGGCTGCCGTCGGGCTGACGCTCGCGCAGGGGAGCGGTCTGAGGTGTGGCAATATAGCCCGGGCCGATGCCGTTGCACTGGATGTTGTACTCGCCGTACTCGGAGCAGATGTTGCGGGTGAGCATCTTCAATCCACCCTTGGCTGCGGCGTAGGCACTGACAGTCTCGCGGCCGAGCTCGGACATCATGGAGCAGATGTTGATGATCTTGCCGTGACCCTTAGCCATCATGTCGGGCAGGACGGCTTTGGAAACAATGAAGGGAGCATTGAGGTCGATGTCGATGACACGACGGAAATCGGCTGCTTCCATCTCGTGCATGGGTATGCGGCGGATGATGCCGGCGTTGTTGACGAGGATGTCGATGGTGCCGACCTCCTCCTTGATCTGCTTGACGAGGGCTTGCACAGCGGGTTCGTCGGTGACATCGCAGACGTAGCCGTGCGCCTTGATACCTTTCTCGGCGTAGCTCTTCAGACCGCGGTCAACGAGCTCCTGATTGATGTCGTTGAAACAGATGGTTGCACCCTGCTCAGCGAATGCGCTGGCGATGGCAAAGCCGATGCCGTAGCTGGCACCAGTCACGAGGGCCACTTTGCCCTCAAGGGAGAAATTCAGATAGGGATTCATAATCTATGGGTTTAAGGGTTAAATGTGATTTCTTTTCGGTATTTCGGTATTTCGATATTTCGGTATCACGTTATTACGATACGTCATTTCACTCTTCCGTCATTCGCTCAACAGCGCACAGATCTTGTCTTGCAGGGAGCGGCCTTCGGACATACGTTCGACGCCTTGGTTCATGATGGCGAAGGCGATGAAGTGACCAGTGGAGCGCTGTGTGGTGTAGCCAACAAGGGTGCTGACGCCGTTGACAGAGCCGGTCTTGGCGCGTACGTTGGCAGCTGCAGCTGTGCCCGACATACGGTTCTTGAGGGTGCCATCGACGCTGGCAATGGGCAATGCGGCGAGCAGCGGATTGAGGATGGCCTCGGGACGCGTGGTGGCGTATGCCAGCATACAGGTGAAAGCGGCTGGTGTCTGGTAGTTGTAGAGGGAGAGACCGCTACCGTCGGCAACAGTAGAGGTACCTTCACGACCGCCCCAGACGGGCAGATGACTCTTGTTGATGACGGCATTGACAGCAGCTGACGCTTGCTTGCGGCTATAGGACTTCGTTGTGCTCTTGAGCGACGAATACATGGCGTAGTATTTACCGATGTGGTAGAAGACGGCTTCGGCGCACAGGTTGTCGCTCTCTTTGAGCATGGGCTTCAACACGGCGGTCAGTGGATGAGAGACCATGGCCAGTGGACGCACGTCAGTGGGGGTGAGGCCGATGGAGGTGCCGCGTGAGACGGTGATTCCTTCAGCACGCAGTGCTGCTATGAGTTGGTCGATGAGCGTGGGTTTGCCATTGCAAAGGAAGGGCGAGAGCACAGGGTTCTCATCGTCCCAACACCATCCCCAGCCGTACTCATCAGCATCCTTGAACGAAGCATCCGCGATGAGTCGGCCATTGATGGCACGTATGCCTTTATTCCGCAGTTGAGAGGCCAGCGAGCGCACGTCGCCTGTGGAGAGCAGCGGATCCATGACGCCCTTCAAATAAAGGTCGCCGTGCAGGGTGCTGCCGGATATGCCGGCTGAGGAGAGCAGCTGGGTTGTCAGCTGATATTCGGGTCCCAGCAAATCGAGTGCCGTGACGGCTGTAGCCACCTTCTCTGTCGAGGCGGGACGCATACGCTGATGGGCATTGCGGGCATAGATGACCTCGGCAGCGGTGAGATCTACCACGTGTAGTCCGAGCTGGCTGCGCTGCAATATGGTGTCCTCAGCGTTGAGCAGTTTGTCGAGTTCGGCTGCGATGCCAATCACCCTCTCATACACCACGTGTGTCTCTTCACGCCTCATCTGTGCCTGCGCCTCGGTACCGCCTTGGGATTGCGATAATAATCCGCTGTGGATGTCATCGGGTCCCGAGTGGTAGTGCCGGACGTAAGTCGATGTGCGGCACGATGCCACAACTACGATGGCAAAAATGAAGAAAAGATAGCGTACTTGTTTCATTGCGGGTGCAAAGATATACATTTTGTGTGGAAAAAAGCGTTTTTACATCGGAAAAAAATTTTTTTCACTTTTCTCTTTTTCACTTTTCACTTTAATCTTGTATCTTTGCCCCCCGGAAACCTATTAATCTATAATTCCATCCATATTATGATTCGTAAGTTCGACTTCCTTATCATCGGTTCGGGCGTGGCCGGCATGAGCTACGCCCTCAAAGTAGCCCAAAGTGGCAAGGGAAAAGTGGCACTCATCTGCAAGACAACCATTGACGAGGCCAATACCGACAAGGCTCAGGGCGGCGTGGCCAGCGTGACTAATCTAAAAGTAGATAATTTCGAGAAGCATATTCAGGACACGATGGTTGCTGGCGATTTCATCAGCGATCCGGCAGCCGTGGAACAGGTGGTCAGGAATGCGCCCAAGGGTATCGCCGATCTGGTGAAGTGGGGCGTGAACTTCGACCGCAACGAAGAGGGTGAGTTCGACCTGCATCGCGAAGGTGGACACTCTGAGTTCCGCATCCTCCACCACGCCGACGACACAGGACATGAGATTCAACAGGGATTGATCCGTGCCGTGCGAGCCGACAACCGCATCACCGTGCTCGAGAATCATTTCGCTGTGGAGATCATCACGCAGCACCACCTCGGTCGCGAGGTCAACCGCCATCAGAACGACATCGAATGTTACGGTGCATACGTTCTCGACCCGGACACACAGAAGATTGACACCTTCCTCTCGCGCGTCACCCTCATGGCTACTGGCGGCACAGGTGCTGTCTATGCCACTACCACGAATCCCAACATCGCCACGGGAGATGGTATCGCCATGGTCTATCGCGCCAAGGGCATCGTCAAGGATATGGAGTTCGTACAGTTCCATCCCACAGCCCTCTTCAACCCCACGGAAACGCATCCCGCGTACCTCATCACAGAAGCCATGCGTGGCTACGGTGGCATCCTGCGCCTGCCCAACGGCGAGGAGTTCATGCAGAAATACGACAAACGTCTTTCCTTGGCTCCACGTGACATCGTGGCACGCGCCATCGACAAGGAGATGAAGATCCACGGCATCGACCACGTATGCCTCGACGTCACCCACAAAGACCCCGAGGAGACCCGCCATCACTTCCCCAATATCTATGCCAAGTGCCTCTCCATCGGCATCGACATTACCAAGCAGTACATCCCCGTCGTGCCCTGTGCCCATTATATGTGCGGCGGCATCAAGGTCGATCTCAACGCCTGCTCCACCATCCATCGCCTCTATGCTGTAGGCGAATGTTCATGCACAGGTCTCCATGGCGGCAACCGTCTGGCATCCAACTCACTCATCGAGGCTGTGGTCTATGCTGACAAGGCAGCAGAACACTCCATCGCACACATCGATGAATACACGTTCAATGAACAGGTGCCCGAATGGAACGACGAGGGCACACTCACCAACGAGGAGAAGGTGCTCATCGCGCAGGACATGAAGGAAGTGGGACAAATCATGTCCAACTACGTCGGCATCGTACGCTCCGACCTGCGTCTGCACCGTGCCTGGACGCGCCTGGACATCATCTACGAGGAGACCGAGGAACTCTTCAAGCGCGTCAAAGCCACTAAGGACATCTGCGAACTCCGCAACATGATCAATGTCGGATATCTCATTACCCGACAGGCTATCGAACGCAAGGAGAGCCGAGGGCTTCACTACACCATCGATTATCCGCAGCACGCATACGACCAGAAATGACAGAATGAAAGCCCTTCTGGCGTGAATACGAACAATTTACTTTGATTTATGTCAAGAAAAGTGTATTTTCGTCAGAAAACATCAAAATAAAGTGTACCAAATACACGAAATCGCCGTACCTTTGCAGCGTCAAAGAGATGACAAGGCCTCGTGAGAGGCTTCAAAGATATACGGTTTTTCATGGTATTAGGTTAGTTTTAAAGGTTTTCATTCCCGAGTAGCATTGCTACTCATCTTTAGGTAAGTTAGTTAAGGTAAGTTGATTGCAGGATACCTCCGCAAGGAGGTTCCTACGGAATAACGACATGCAACTGCCGCAGTGATGCGCCGGAAACGCAAAGAGTAACAGAATATCATCGTTCCTGTTCTTCTTAGTTATTCTGAGAAATTCAACAAGATTTGTTCATAGCTTTTTGAAGCGGCTCTTCGTGAGAAGGGCCGTTTTCGTGTTTTTATGCTTGGAATCAAAAAAAATAGCACATTGTACATCGTCAAATCGTAAATTATAGCTACCTTTGCAGACGTTAATACTAAACGAGATCAGATGGCTGAGAACACCCCCATGATGAAACAGTTCTTCGACCTGAAGGCCAAGCATCCCGATGCGATCCTGCTCTTCAGGTGCGGTGACTTCTATGAGACCTATGGAGAGGACGCCGTTGAGGCTGCCGACATCTTGGGTATCACCCTGACGAAGCGCAACAATGGTCGTGAGAACGAAAACACGGCTATGGCTGGTTTCCCACATCATGCCCTTGACACCTATCTGCCCAAACTGGTGCGCGCAGGAAGGCGCGTGGCCATCTGCGACCAACTCGAAGATCCCAAGCTGACAAAGAAACTGGTGAAACGTGGCATCACCGAGCTGGTGACGCCGGGCGTGGCCATGACCGATACGGTGCTCAACTACCGCGAGAACAACTTCCTGGCCGCTGTGCATTTCATGAAGGAAGACCTCGTGGGTGTGAGTTTCCTCGATATCTCCACGGGTGAGTGGCTTGTGGCTGAGGGATCTGCCGAATATGTCGATAAGCTCATGGGCAATTTCTCACCAAAGGAAGTGCTTTACGAGCGAGGACGCAAGGGACTCTTTGAAGGGTGCTTCGGCACGAAGTTTGTCACCTTTGAGCTGGATGACTGGGTGTTCACCTCGCAGACTGCCAACGACAAGCTGACGCGACACTTCGAGGTCAAGAACCTCAAGGGCTTTGGCATCGACGGTCTGCGGGCTGGCATCATTGCCGCAGGTGCTATCCTACAGTACTTGGAGCTGACACAGCACACACAGTTGCAACATATCACCAGCATCAGCCGCATCGAGGAAGAGCGCTATGTGCGACTGGATAAGTTCACCGTGCGCAATCTCGAACTCATACAACCCCTCAATGAGGGCGGCCGTTCCTTGCTCCATGTCATCGACCACACCATCACACCTATGGGAGCCCGTCTGTTGCACCGCTGGCTGATGTTCCCGCTGCGTGACACCGTACAGATCAACCAGCGTCTTGATGTGGTGGAATACTGTTTCCGTCATCCCGACTTCCGTGAGTTCATGACCGAGCAGCTGCATCTCATTGGCGACCTGGAGCGCATCACATCGAAGGCAGCCGTAGGGCGTGTCTCGCCACGTGACATCGTACAACTGCGCTTAGCCCTACAAGCCATCGAGCCGATGAAGAAGGTGTGTATGTCAGCCGATGATTCCACACTACAGCGCATCGGCGAGCAACTCAACCTGTGTGCCAGCATCCGTGACCGCATCATTCGTGAGATACAGCCAGACCCTCCACTCACTGTGCAGAAAGGCAACGTCATCGCATCGGGCGTTTCCAAGGAGCTCGATGAGTTGCGGCAGATTGCCTACAGTGGCAAGGACTACCTCCTGCAAATCCAGCAGCGCGAGGCGGAGGCGACAGGCATACAGAGCCTGAAGGTGGCCTACAACAACGTCTTCGGCTACTACCTCGAAGTGCGTAATACCTATAAGGATAAGGTGCCAGCTGAATGGATCCGCAAGCAGACATTGGTCAATGCCGAGCGTTACATCACGCAGGAACTGAAGGAGTACGAGGAGAAGATTCTTGGGGCAGAGGATAAGATATTGGCACTCGAAGGGCAGCTCTTTGCCGAACTCGTAGCAGCCACCGCTTCCTTCACGCCCGACATCCAGCGCGACGCACAACTGGTGGCACAGCTCGACTGCCTCCTCTCCTTCGCCGTTACAGCTTCCGAGAACCGCTATATCCGTCCCATCGTCGATGACAGCACCGATATAGACATACGTCAGGGTCGTCATCCCGTCATTGAATGTCAGATGCCTGTGGGAGAGCGTTATATTGCCAATGATGTGCGCATGGACACCTCCAGCCAGCAGATCCTCATCATCACAGGTCCCAATATGGCAGGTAAGAGCGCGCTCTTGCGTCAGACGGCACTCATCACACTACTGGCACAGATCGGTTGCTTCGTGCCAGCTGAGAGCGCCCGCATCGGATGGGTGGATAAGATCTTCACGCGCGTGGGCGCGAGTGATAATATATCGGTGGGCGAATCGACGTTCATGGTGGAGATGAGCGAGGCGGCCAACATCCTCAACAATATTTCCGAACGCTCGCTCATTCTCTTCGATGAGTTGGGCCGAGGCACCTCTACTTACGACGGCATCAGCATCGCCTGGGCCATCGTGGAGTTTATCCATGAGAACCAGCGTGGTCATGCCCGCACGCTCTTCGCCACGCACTATCACGAGCTGAACGAGATGGCGAAGCATTTCTCCCGCATCAAGAACTTCAATGTCAGCGTGCGTGAGCTGAGGGGAAAAGTGATCTTCGTCCGTAAACTTGAACCTGGGGGATCGGAGCATAGCTTCGGTATTCATGTGGCGAAGCTGGCTGGTATGCCCAAGGACATCGTTAGACGTGCGGAGATGATCCTCAAGCAACTGGAGTCGAGTGCCGACCGTGAGGGCTTGGGCACAGGAGCTAAGATAGGCCATCTGCCTGAGACCGACCACATGCAGCTTAGCTTCTTCCAGCTCGACGATCCCGTGCTCTGTCAGATACGCGACCAGATCCTGGGGCTCGACATCAACAGCCTCACGCCCATCGAGGCACTCAATAAGCTCGATAGCATCAAGCGAATCCTGAAAGGAAAGTAAACGGTCCAGCTTCTTATCGGAAACTATCGGTAAGAAGCTTGATCTCTATGGTAGGTGCAATGCGCTCGTAGAGAATATTATAGACGGCATCGAGGATAGGCATATTCACATGAAGGTGGCGATTGATCTCCTTCATGCACTTCGTGCCAAAGTAACCCTCGGCAATCATCTCCATTTCAATCTGCGCACTCTTGACGCTATATCCCTGACCGATCATCTGTCCAAACACGCGGTTACGGGAGAACTGGCTGTAACCCGTCACGATGAGGTCACCCATATAACAACTCTCGAAGATGCTGCGTGAAATGGGATGCACGGTGGCCAGGAAACGGTTCATCTCCTGAAGGGCATTGGCCATGAGCACGGCTTGGAAGTTGTCGCCATACTTCAAGCCCTTACAGATGCCGGCTGCGATGGCATATACATTCTTCAGCACAGAGGCGTACTCGATGCCTATGACGTCGCGTGAGGTCTTGGTCTTCACGTAGTTCGAAGCCATCATATCTGCGAATTGCTGCGCCTTCACCTCGTCGGAGCAGCCCACGGTGAGGTAGGTCAGACGTCCCAGTGCAACCTCTTCAGCGTGTGAAGGTCCTGCGAGAACGGCGAGGTTATCGTCAGGCACATTATATACTTGATGGAAGAACTCCGACACACAGAGATTCTCTTCGGGCACTATGCCCTTGATGGCTGTGAGGTTAAACTTGTCGCGGAGACGTACCTTGAGCTTCTTGAGATGTCCTTTCAGATAGGGCGAAGGAGTCACCCAGATGAGTGTGTTGGCATGCTCCACCACTTCATTGATGTCGCTGGAGAAATGAATCCTGTTGACATCGAAATGCACGCTGGTGAGGTAGGCGGGGTTATGGCTTAGGCGGATGAAATCATCGATGCGATCCTGACGACGCAGGTACCACCAGATCTCATCATTCTTCTCCAGCATCATCTTGGCAATGGCCGTAGCCCACGAGCCGCCGCCCATGATGGCAATAGAATATGGAGAAGCGGACGCTCCCCCCGCCCTCTCTATAAGGGAGGGAGAAGTATCCTTTGACTGTTTGTTTCCGAATCCTAACATCAACGTTGGCAATTTTTATTGAATAGCAGCAATGCTTGACAGGTAATTGCTCCCTCCCTTATAGGGTGCCAGGAAGCTCGAACTGAGTGTTCAGGCCGGACTAGTTCGTGGGGAGAGTCTGCTGTTGGGCTTGTGTGAGAATCCCTTCCAACTCCTGTACACTTGGCTTTTCGATATCCAATTTGTATTTCTTGATCACTTCGCCGATTTGTTGCTGCACCTTCTGTGCCTTTTCGCCTTGAAGGTCGCTGACGAGGTTGTAGCCACATTTGTAGAGGATGGGCACGATGTCTTCCTTGAATCCGAGCGCCACAAAGGCTTCAGGCTTGTCCTTGGGGATGCGCTTCTCGGGCTTCATCTGCGGGAAGAGCATGATCTCGCCGATGGCGAACTTGCCTGTGAGCAGCATCACCAGACGGTCAATACCGATGCCGATACCAAAGGTGGGAGGCATACCGTACTGCAGGGCGCGCAGGAAGTCCTGATCGATGATCATGGCCTCGTCGTCGCCCTTGGCAGCCAGGCGCATCTGCTCCTTGAAACGCTCTTCCTGATCGATGGGATCGTTGAGCTCAGAGTAGGCATTGGCCAGTTCCTTGCCGTTCACCATCAGCTCAAAGCGCTCTGTGAGGCCGGGCTTCGAGCGGTGCATCTTCGTCAATGGCGACATCTCCACGGGATATTCCGTGATGAAGGTCGGCTGAATGAAGGTGCCCTCGCAGAACTCACCGAAGAGCTCGTCGATGAGCTTGCCCTTGCCCATCGTCTCATCCACATCCAAGCCTTTCTCCTTGCAGAACGCACGGATCTCCTCTTCGCTCTTGCCGTTGCAGTCGAAGCCTGTCTTCTCCTGAATGGCATCGAGGATGGGCAGACGGCGATAGGGAGCCTTGAAGGAGATGACCTTGCCGTCGATCTCCACTTCGGGCTTGCCGTTGACAGCCGTGCAGATCTCCTCCAACATCCTTTCCGTGAAGCCCATGCCCCAGTTCAAGTCCTTGTACGAGACATACAGCTCCATACACGTGAACTCAGGGTTGTGCGTCTTGTCCATGCCCTCGTTGCGGAAGTTCTTACCCATCTCATAGACGCCCTCGAAGCCGCCTACGATGAGGCGCTTCAGGTACAGCTCCGTGGCGATGCGCATATACATATCCTGATTCAAGGCATTGAAGTGGGTCATGAAAGGACGGGCCGTGGCACCTCCGGGGATGTTCTGGAGGATAGGCGTATCGACTTCTGTATAGCCGGCATCATCAAGAATACGGCGCATCGTTCTGATGATGGTCGCACGCTTCAAAAAGGTTTCCTTCACGCCAGCGTTGACCACGAGATCCACATAGCGCTGACGGTAGCGCAGCTCGGGGTCGTCAAACGAGTCATAGACATTACCGTCAGCGTCCGTCTTCACCACAGGCAGCGGCTTCAGGCTCTTGCTCAGCACCGTCATCTCCATCACGTGAACGCTGATCTCACCGGTCTTCGTGCGGAACACATAGCCCTTCACACCGATGAAATCGCCCAAATCGAGGAGTTTTTTGAAGACAATGTTGTAAAGGTCCTTATTCTCATCGGGGCAGATGGCATCGCGCTGCACATACACTTGAATGCGTCCCTTGGAATCCTGCAACTTGGCAAAACCGGCCTTGCCCATGATACTTTTGCTCATGATGCGTCCGGCGACGCTCACGATGGGGCTGTTCTCAGGTGTGGCGGTCTCACGCACATCATTGCCCTCCTCGTCCTTACCGATGACAGGTAAATCGACGAAGTTCTTCACGATGTCGGTGCTCCAAGCGGTTACGGGAAACTCGGCTGCGGGATAAGGCTCGATGCCCATGTCGCGCAATGCTTGCATATTCTGACGGCGAACAATCTCCTGTTCGCTCAACTCAAGTACTTTCAAATCCATGATAATATATGTCTATTTTTAATTCCGCTGCAAAGATACAACAATTTTTTGATTCATAGGCTCTTTGCGCATCGTTTTTTGCTATCTTTCACAAAAACGAATGACGAAAGCGAAAACGAAAGCTAAAACGATGAAGGAGTATTCGTCGTTCGCTTGCTTGTTCACTCACGATGATTAACGAATGAAGAAGCGGCTGCGCGCTATACGAATAGCGGTTACTCGCTACGCGAATAGCCGTTGCCCGCTACACGATTAACGAACATTCGTTAAGGCTGTAACGAACATTCGTTAAGACGCTAAGGAACGTTCGTTAAGACGCTAAGGAACGTTCGTGTGAGGGGGTGTGTGCGTATGCGTTTGCGCTCACGTCTGCTTAAAATCTAGGGGCGTCATGCCCGTGAGGCGACGGAAATACTTCGAGAAGAAGGAGGGGTTGGCAAAGTGGAACTCCTCGGCGATTTGCGAAGCCGATTTGTCGCTGTGG
>CAJORF010000144.1 GCA_905236985.1 uncultured Bacteroidaceae bacterium
ATTGCACCCTCAGCAAATTTCTGCAGCATCGAGGCCGTGTTGAACGTCTTGCGCGGGCCTCCGTCGATAATCATTATTTTCTTCATGTTATATTGTTTAGTTCCTAATTACTAATTCCATCTATATGATATTTCTTAGGGTTATAAAGGACTAAGTCTCTTCTCAAACTTGAAAAGTCCATCCTCCTGGTCAAACTGCTCTGGCATATTGGGGTCAGGGTGATGCTCATTAAAGAACTCAACGGCATGGAAACCGCAGCGGTTAATGTAGAAGTGGATATTGCGTCGGTCGAAATACGGGGTGCAGGTTTCCCATACTTCTATCTCTGGATGCATGGCCTCTATGGCTCTCCATATGGCCTGACCGATACCTTTGCTCTGAACACCCACCTTCACATAGAGGAATGCTAACTCACCCAAAGTTCCATTAGCGGTAATGATGGCACCGCCCACACGCTGTCCATCCTCGCTGATAGCCTCGTAAGCTTCGGCACCTTCTGCCTCCAAAGACTGATAGAAATCCTTGTCAGGCAGCACCTGCCACTGATTTGTTTCTTCAGCATCTTTATTGTATGCCTCGAAACCATGTTGGAAAGCTTCTTGCATTTCCTCCTTGAAGGCTATGGTATGCGCCTCTGATAATTTTATGAGCTTGATGCTGTTCATATACCTCCTAAATCTTGCAAGTTGATGTCGTCGCTCTTGATGAGCTTCTGCGGCTCTGCTTTCTGGCCTTCCCAAGTGGAAGGAATCGAACCTTCGATTTGTCCGACTACGGATGTGGCTCGTTTCTCCAGCAAAAGTTGCAGCGTCTGCTTGGCCTTGTGGAACTGATTGTTAGTGTAGAAGGCATTGGCTTCCGTTCCTGCGATTTCGCCTATCTCGCTTTCTATGGTGGAAAGGGTCTTGGCAAATTCGCCGCCCTTGATATATTCATTGCAAAGGATGTTCAGGTAATGGTAGTACAGTGCCTTGTATTTCTTGTTGGCAAGCAGCTTCATGAAGAAGGTGCGATTGGAAACGTCCGCTAAGAAAGGAGTGTCAATAGGGAAATTAACGACCTTGCTTGTTTCCTCCTGGCTTCGCTTGCCGGCATCTGCAGGCAGAGCCATTTCCTGCGACTGCTCCAAAAGGTCTTCGCCCTCCATGTGCTCATCATCCTCTGGATAGCCGCCCCAAGCCAGGTTGTAGTCCCAAGGGATGAGGCTGATTCTGCCATCGGCTTCGCGCAGATAGTAATTCTGCGTGTTAAGGCCCGTCATACAGTCGTAATTGACTACTATGGACTGGAGCGCCATGTATTTCATCACGCTCTCAACATCCACATGCTCATCGATGTCCTTGCCTTCATCTACGCTCTTAAGAGCTGCCACTACGCGCCGCATCGAAGCCTCGCCGCCTTTCACCTTGGCATAGTTGGCAATCTCTGCATAGCCTTCCATGTCCTCACCCGTGTAAGCCAGATTGTGATAGGGCTTGTAGATGTTGCTGGCCTCATCGGGCCAGTTGCGGCGGGCGAAGTTCTTATCTACAGGTTCCACCATCAGATAGCATCCGAAGAACTTGCCATTCAGCGTGATACGTGCATAGTTCGTCAGCGGCGCGGGGAGTCCGATGTAACGGCACATGTCATAGACCACGGCGTCCTTCATCTGTGTGGCATCCCAGATATTGTTGTTCAGCAGCAGCTTCGAGAGCCCGTGATAGTCCTGTCCTTTCTCATATTTATTCAGCTTCATGGTGAAACTGTAGCGGTCGGACTTCATCATTTTGACATCATCCAGGCTGCTGGCTCCCTTGGTGCGGATGGCCACATGGTCGAACCGCTCACCATTGATGGAAACAGAACAGTCGTAATATGTCTTCTCCGAGGCATCCTTCTTCATCTTCTTCCATGTTTCTTCAGGCATCTCCAGTTCGACCGTACTCATCTCCCCAAGCGTAAACAGAGCCTCAGGATATTCCTTTTCCTCTACAGGCTTTATCCTTGAGTTGAACCCACATGAAATGAAAAGGCATAATGCCAAGGGTACAAGTAGCCCCTTACCTATTGTTTTGATTTATCTCATATATTTTTATTTATTCATACGTTTCAATTTCATACCGTAAAGATACACATTTTTATTTGGAAGACGATGCAGAGAGGCCTGCGAAACGGGAAATAGAGGCAATGTATTTCGATGGCTGCATACCCGTGTGCTTCTTGAAGAAACGGGAGAAGTGCTGTGGATATTCGAAGCCCAGTTCGTCAGCCACCTACGTCACGGTCAGACCACTGATCAACAGGCTCTTGGCACGGTCGATGAGGAAACGTTGGATGACTTGTGTGGGGCTTTCGCCCGTTACGCTTCGCACCACGTCGCCGAAATAGCTTGGTGAAAGGCAGAGCTCCGAGGCGCAGTATTTCACGCCCGGCAGACCGTCTTGCCGCTGCAAGCCTCGCTCGTAGTAGTCAGACAGCACTTGCTGGAAACGTGCCAGAAGGTCGCCATGCCGGTGTGCTGCATCCTGAAATTGTCGCTGATAGAACAGGAGGGCATAGTCGCACACCAGCAAAATATAGTCCTGCACGATGCGGTCCGTCAGCGGCGACAGCTCGCGGTGCTGGATGAACCGCCTGATCATTCCCATCAATTGCCATAGCAGCTGCTTCTCGCCCTCGGTGGTGTGTAGTGCCTCGTTCACGTTGTAGGAGAAGTAGTGATAGTACTGCAGCCGTTGCTCGAAAGCCGTGCCGCGCATGAACTCCGCCTCGAAGTGCAGCGTCCAGCCGTGATACACATGTCGCGTGCCGTTGTCGGCCTTGCCGATAATCTGCCCCGGCGAGGCCGCCGTCAGCGAGCCTTTCGAGGTGTCGTAGCCGCCCATGCCGTAGGTGGCGTTGTCAGGGAAATTGTCTTGCACGAAGAAAGCGTACACGTCACCCATCTTGTTCAGCGTGTGGGCTATCGCACCCAGTTCGTCGAAGTGAACGACGCTCACCATCGGGTGATACGTCTCGGCTCCGACACTCTGTGCGTAGCTGTTGGCGTGGTTGAGATCGAGATAATCCTTCATGTCGCGTGCAAAGATATTACTTTTTATCCATATTGTCGAATTAAAAGCGAAAAAAGATAAAATTGGTAAGTATTCCTGCAATTCGGATATGCCATGCAGATAGAAAAAGGCCGTATCTTTGCAGCGCAAAACAAATGAAAGACAATGAAAACATTTATCCGAAACTTTCTGCTACTCACGGCCTTCATGATGTGCGGCTGTTCAAGCGAAGAAAACGAAGTTATGGCACAGACTATGACACAGAAACTCTACTTAACCATCGGCGGTGTAACTAAGATGGCAACGATGGTTGACAATGCGGCTACTCGGGAATTAGTGACAAGACTGCAGCAGGCACCCGTCACGGTGACGCTGAACTCCAGCGGTGGTTTTGAAATCTGGGGTGCGCTGGGCTTCTCATTGACAACAAGCAACCAACAAGTTAACGCCCGGGCTGGCGACATCGTGCTTTACAACGGCAGTAACATCTGCATGTTCTATGGCACGAATTCATGGAGCTACACCCGCTTGGGGCATATCGACGGACTGTCAGAAAGCGAGTTGCGCACATTCCTCAAAGCAGGCGAGAGCAACATCAGCGTAACGCTGTCGCTGGAGAATACTACTAGGATTAGTCAGGCCAAAGCCAACAAGACTTCTTCAAAAGCCTACACGCTGCAAGGAACCGTTGCTCAGGCAGGATATAAAGGTATTGTGATTCAGAATGGCAAAAAGATAATAAGATGAAGAAAGTATTATTAGCCGTGCTTGCAGCGGGAGTGCTGACAGCATGTAACAGTAACAAACAAACGACAGATAAGGATATGAAGCAGACATTGAATTTGACGCAGGAGTGGGACAAGGTGTTCCCCCTGAGCGAGAAGGTAAACCACAAGAAGGTAACGTTTGAGACACAGTACGGTTTGACGCTGGCGGCAGATCTCTATACGCCAAAAGAGACAGAGGGTAAGTTACCCGCCATTGCTGTTAGCGGCCCATTTGGAGCCACCAAGGAGCAGTCGAGCGGACTCTATGCCATGCGGATGGCAGAGCGTGGCTTTGTGACGCTGGCTTTCGACCCGTCGTACACAGGCGAGAGCAGCGGTGAACCCCGCCGCACGGCATCGCCCGACATCAACACCGAGGACTTCATGGCTGCCGTAGATTACCTCTCTCAGTTGGACTATGTCGATGCAGAGCGGATTGGCATCATCGGCATCTGCGGATGGGGAGGCATCGCCCTAAACGCAGCCGCTGCAGACCCGCGTATCAAAGCAACAGTGGCAAGTACGATGTACGATATGACCCGTGTCGGTGGCAACGGCTACTTCGACAGCGAGGACAAGGAGGAGTCTCGCAGCGCTACCCGTGAGGCTCTGGCCAAACAGCGTCTTGCAAATTCTATGGCAATGGCTGGAGGTGTCGTTGACCCGTTACCGGATGATGCTCCCCAATTCGTGAAAGACTACTATGACTACTACAAAACCCCACGCGGCTATCATGCCCGCTCAGGCAACTCAAACGATGGTTGGCGTGTCATAGGTACTCAGGCCTACGCCAATGCCCGCTTCCTCTACTACATCAACGAGATTCGTTCTGCCGTCCTCGTGATGCACGGCGAGAAAGCCCACTCACGCTACTTTGGCGAGGCTGCCTATCAATATATGGTGGAAGGCAAGGCAGAGGGA
>CAJORF010000145.1 GCA_905236985.1 uncultured Bacteroidaceae bacterium
CTGGTCTTGCTTCGTCGCTGGCCGTTCTGCATTTTGCCACCTATCCGCTCGCCACCATCCCCGGCGCTCTTTTCAGCGTGTGGCATAATATCAGCGGTGCGTTGGTAGCCAAACTATATCAATTTCCTCAACAAAAAAGCCATGTGGCGAAGTAGTATGTAACATGACTCAGTAACAGATGATAACAAAAGATTGTGTTGAGACAGCCTATAGCTTCCTGCATCAGAAGCAGCGCATCTATGTTCATTCCACGCTCGACTGGCAGAAGGATGACATTGAGATGGCCATTGCCGGTTATGCCGACGACATGAGTCAAGAACTGTATGATGCCATTAGTGGTGGCAGGGCTGACTTCCTCCGCGACCACAAGCGGTTTCAGGAGGACATCACAAAAGCAGTGGAAATACTTGAAAAGATGCTATGTCGCGCCTTGCCAGCACCCTCTTCTGCGGAGGTGTGAACGAAGCCCGCGAGATTGCAGGTAATCCCAAGCTTCAGGAGGCTTTTGAGCTGGGAAAGAACGTATGAGTGTTCAAGAATTTTAAGAGGTTAATAATGTAGTCACTATGAAAAAACTGATACTGACATTCGTAGCTGTCTGCTTTGCTGGCGCCATACTTGCGCAGGACGGCGAGGCAACGGCTATCACCCTACGCGTGGGCGATGCTACGATGACCATCGACCCCGCCCGAGGAGGTAAAATCCTCTCGTTGAAATATCAGGAGCAGGAAGTGCTCTCTCAGTCGCGTTTTCCCGAGTCCTTCGGGAGTACGTTCTGGACAAGTCCGCAGAAAGAATGGAACTGGCCGCCTGTGCCGGAGTTCGACAAGCAGCCTTACCAAGTGGTACAGCGCGCCGACAACCGCCTCATCATCACCAGTCCTGTGTCCGAGCGCCTAGGAATGAGCGTGGGTAAGGATTTCTCTACTGATGCCTCTGACGGCGCTTTCGTCATCACATACTCCATCAAGAACGAAGCAACAGAGGCTCGTAGCGTAGCGCCTTGGGAGATTACCCGAGTCACCAATGGCGATGGCCTTATCTTCTTCGCTCCCTCAGACAGTATCTGGCCTGCAGGACTGATGAACTTCCAGATCAGCGACGGTGCTGCCTGGTACGCGACCGATGAGGCGTCGCAGAACCGCAAGGTGAATGCTGACGGACGTGGATGGTTGGCTTACTGTGCCGATGGCCTGCTGCTTGTGAAGAAGTTCCAGGACCTGCAACCCAATCAGCCCGCTCCCGGCGAGGCCGAAGTGCAGGTGTACGTAAACCGCGGCAAGACCTATATCGAGCTCGAGAGCCAGGGCGCTTACACACAGTTGCAACCAGGCGAGTCGCTTCGATGGACAGTGCGCTGGTATCTGCAGCCTATTGACAAGAACCTTTCCCGTGCACGTCTCATTGAACACGTCAACAGCATCGGTTCTTACTCCCCCGTTACCAACAACAATCCCAACGGCTACCCGCGCGTACTGAAGGATGGCAGTGTCATGTTCCGCGTCCAAGCCCCGCAGGCCCAACGCGTGCAGATAGACCTCTGTGGCACCAAATACGACATGAACAAAAGCGACAATGGCACATGGGCGGTGACCACCCAACCGCAGGTACCGGGTTTCCACTACTATTCCCTAATTATCGACGGTGTGTCGACAGCCGACCCTGCCAGTCAGTCGTTCTACGGTTGCAGCCGGTGGTCGAGCGCCATCGAGATCAAGGAGGACGGCATGGATTACTTTGAGGTGCAGGACGTGCAGCACGGCGAGGTGCGCACTGCTCATTACTATTCGAAGGTCGATGATGCTTGGCGGCCGCTGATGATTTACACTCCTGCAGGCTACGACAAAAGCAAGCAATCATACCCTGTGGTCTATATCCAGCACGGCGGGGGCGAGGACCATCGAGGATGGATGGAACAAGGCCGTACGGCGCAGATCATGGACAACCTGATAGCTGCAGGCAAGGCCGTGCCGATGATTGTCGTGAGCGCCAATAGCAATGTGCGCAATCGTAACGGCGGCATGGGCGGCGGCTATAATTGGCAGGGAATGCAATCGTTCCGCAACGAGATGATTGACAATATCATCCCGTTCGTGGAGAAAAACTATCGCGTACGCAAGGATCGCAAGAGCCGTGCTATGTGTGGCCTGTCGATGGGTGGCGGTCAGTCGTTCTACATCGGTTTGCGTTCGCCCGAGGTGTTTGCCAACGTTGGTGTATTCTCAACAGGCATGTTCGGCGGTATTCGTGGCGCATCCAATTTCGACCTCGAAACTGAAGTGCCTGGCATGATGACCGCCACCAAAAACTTCAATCAACAGTTCGACGTCTTCTTTGTAAGTTGTGGTGAGCAGGATCCCCGCATCCAGTACACGCGTAACATTGTGAGGAAAATGCACGAAGGCGGCGTCAACGTCCGCTTCAACTCCTATCCCGGCGACCACGAGTGGCAGGTGTGGCGCAAGTCGCTCCATGAGTTCGCACAGTATCTGTTCAAATGATGATTGATGAATCTCCCAATCCCAACTACACTCATACGCAATTCTACACCAGCCACTCCACGGCAAACAGCCCCTCATCGCGGGCCCTCATTCCGGCCTTGAGCTTTTCCTCTCTCGCGACCTCCCTCCTTCCCCCTCATCGCGGGCTTGACCCGCGACCTCCCTCCGCGGCTGAAAGCCGCAATTTCCCAATCTCCTTCCAATTCCACCACGCTCAGATGGACGGCTCACACGCCGCCAGGTTTCTGGAAGAACTGCAAAAGACAATCAATACAATCTGATGGAAACAGAAAGACTGATATTGCGCCCTTGGCGCGAATCGGACGCGGAAACGCTGTTCAAATGGGCTTCAGATCCGGACGTCGGCCCTCGTGCCGGATGGGCGCCACATAAGAGCGTGGAGGAGAGTCTGGAGATAATCCGCACCGTGTTTAATGATGCGCTTCACACTTGGGCAATCGAGTTGAAAGAAACCGGCGAGGCCATTGGCGCTATGGGCTATGGCCCTTCGTGCGAGTGCGATCTGCCAGCCCGCGAAGGTGAACCGCTCATCGGTTATTGGGTGGCCAAGCCCTATTGGAATCAGGGCATCTGTACGGAGG
The DNA here is from genome assembly GCA_905236985.1 of uncultured Bacteroidaceae bacterium. GTDB lineage: Bacteria > Bacteroidota > Bacteroidia > Bacteroidales > Bacteroidaceae > Physcousia. Next base: position 3,104 of record CAJORF010000145.1, read on the forward strand.
CTCTGCGGCTGATGATAGACCACATCCGCCAAACAACAGACATCAAATCGCTCATCAGCGGCCACTTCGTAGATAATCCAGCCTCTGGCCGAGTGATGGAGAAATGTGGTTTCGTTCCCACAGGCGAAATCCGCATTGATGCGAACCAGTATCAAGGCGAGGGACGACCTATCAGAGTGTTGAGATTGGAAATAGTATGACTCAATACCATTCGTCACTGGTTACCCTCCCTCATCGCAGGCTTGACCCGCGACCTCGCTTAATTGCAGCCTTGACCTGTGACATGTTGCTGCGTGAGACGGGGAGTGATTCGTGGCAGTGTTTAATGAGCAGTTGGGTGGAGCCGGAATGTGAGATGATTTGCTCTACCTGACCAAGATTGACCAGGAAGGCGCGATGGCAGCGGACTATCATCGGGTAGCCTTGCAACGTTTCCTCCATCTGTTTCATAGTGGCGCGAAGCATGTCGGCATGCGCTTGTCCATCGCACAAATGACTGACCTTGACATAGTTGCCGACAGCCTCAATATATAATAGGTTGGAGATCTGGAGCGTCACAGATTCGTTGGTTGTGCCAGTAAGCGTGAGGTCTTGGCTTTGACAAACGGTAGATTCAGGTGCCTGCTGGAGAGGCTTCTCACTTGTTTTTTCGGATTGTATCTCTTTCAATTGCTTATTCAGCAGTCTCATCTCCTCCAATTCTATCGCCAGATACTTGCTGCGGAACTTAAAGCGCCAGTATAGTCCGATGGCGAAGGAGCAGAAGGCGATGATGGCAAGTGTTTCAAGGAAATTGACGATGGACAACTGATTACCCTCTACACGACCGCTCAACACGAAGTGGCGATAAAGACAGATGCCCAACGCCACGAGCGGAGTGTTGATAAGCTGAAACCATAGGTTGCGGCGGATAATGTATTCGGCGCCTTTCTTCAACGACCTCGGCATCTTGATGACATACTTCAGGATGACATCCGTCATTATGCAAATCGAGAAACCGATCACGCCCAAAGCTATGAGATGTACGTAAGCCTGCCACTGCCACGCATCCAATCCGAAGGGCTTGAACACGGCCAGCGCCACCACCACAAACATGGTGCTGATGATTCTCGTCGTTATCGTTTCTATACGTCCCTGTTTCATACGGGCCGCAAAAGTACGAATTTTAAGTGAAAAGTGAAAAGTGAAGAGTGAAAAAACTGCTGCCGACCATCGTTTTTCAACGCCATTCGTCACAGAATCCACCGTTTTATCATGTCATTTGTCACAAACTTGGGCTGAATATCCCAAATGTTTGCGGGGGCTGCAACTTCATCGTACCTTTGCAGCGTCAAATAGGCAAAGATAAAATATAATTGATATGAAAACAATGAGATTCGCAGCGCTGATGGCTGCAACAATGATGACGATGACAATGACCGCAAACCGATGGAGCAGCGAGAACAGAGCGATGCTTGCATCAGCTATGTCGAGTCGCGACAG
>CAJORF010000146.1 GCA_905236985.1 uncultured Bacteroidaceae bacterium
CATCAAGTTCGATGATGGAGGCCCAGCTATCTTTAAGCAGGAACGATTAGGTCGATTCGGACGGCCCTTCTACATCTATAAGTTCCGCTCCATGAGGCTGGATGCGGAGAAGTCCGGTCCCATGCTGAGTCATGCGAGTGGCAAGGCAGACCCACGCCTCACCCGTGTGGGCCGATTCCTCAGGGCTCATCATCTGGATGAACTGCCTCAGTTATGGAACGTTTTCATTGGTGATATGGCATTCATCGGATACCGTCCTGAACGCATGTTTTTCATTGAGCAAATCATGAAGGAAGACCCGCGTTACGCTTTCCTCTACCAGATCCGCCCTGGGGTGACATCATACGCTACGCTCTACAACGGTTATACGGACACGATGGAGAAGATGCTACGGCGTCTGGAACTGGATTTGTACTATCTCGGTCATCGCTCTTGGTGGCTCGACTTCAAAATACTGGGCCTGACGTTCCTCAATATTGTTTTTGGTAAGAAGTTCTAAAACGAAAGAGATAGAACGTTTGCGTGTTCGACGAGAAAGCCTATTGATGAGAAGTCTGTTAGCTGTAGGAAGTGGATGACTGACATTTTTGTGCGTTTTGTGGTAAAAAAGTGACGGTTTATCAGAATTTTGCTGTATCTTTGCGGCGATTTTCTATAACACAAAGATTCACGTATGGAATTGTTTAATGTCTATCCGCTCTTTCCTGTCAATATTTTGCGTGGTAAAGGCTGCCGCGTGTGGGACGAGCAGGGTGCAGAATATCTGGATCTCTATGGTGGTCATGCCGTCATCTCGATTGGTCACGCACATCCGCGTTATGTGGAGGCGGTGAGCCATCAGGTGGCTCAGTTGGGTTTCTACTCTAACTCTGTGGTGAACAAATTGCAACAGCAGTTGGCTGAGCGCTTGGGTAAGACCTGTGGCTACGAGGATTACCGCCTGTTCCTCATTAACAGCGGTGCCGAAGCCAACGAGAATGCGCTGAAGTTAGCATCGTTCCACACGGGACGCACCCGCGTACTTTCTGCTGAGAAAGCGTTCCACGGACGCACATCACTGGCAGTGGAGGTGACGGCTAATCCCAAGATCATTGCGCCGATCAATGCCAATGGACATACGACATTCTTGCCACTTAACGACCTCGAATCGTGGAAGGCAGAGCTGGCGAAAGGGGATGTGGCTGCTTGCATCATAGAATGTATTCAGGGCGTTGGCGGCATTCAGATGGCAACAGCTGAATTCATGCAAGGGCTGCGTGCCGCGTGCGACGAGATGGGCACTGTGCTCATCTGTGATGAGATACAGTGCGGTTATGGACGCTCGGGAAAGTTCTTCGCCCATCAGTGGCTCGGCGTGCGACCCGACATGATCACTGTGGCCAAAGGAATCGCCAACGGTTTCCCGATGGGCGCGGTACTCATCTCACCCAAGTTCGAGGCGGTCTATGGGCAGCTCGGCACTACGTTTGGCGGCAACCACTTGGCTTGTGCCGCCGCGCTGGCAGTCTTGGATGTCATTGAAGGAGAGGGACTGATAGAGAATGCACGGAAAGTGGGTGATTATCTGTTAGAGGAAGTAAACAAGCTGAAAAGTAAACAAGTTCTTGAAGAATCAAGCGCCCAGGGTCGAACTGACAAGTTGGATGCTAAAACAAGTAGCTCGTCAACTATCAAGGAGGTGAGAGGTCGCGGTCTGATGATCGGCATCGAGCTAGATGTGCCTTTCAAGGAGGTACGCCAACGCCTGCTCTTCGACGAAAACGTGTTCACGGGTTGTGCCGGAACGAATGTGCTGCGCCTGCTGCCGCCCCTCTGTTTGAGCATGGATGAGGCGGATGAATTTGTGGAGAAACTAAAACGAACACTATAATGGACGAACAATTAAAGCAAATTGGTGAGCGTCTGCGCGGCTTGCGCGACGTTCTTGACATCGATGCACAAGAGGTGGCAGACCTCTGCGACATCACGCTCGAACACTACCTACAGATGGAGAGTGGCGAGGGCGAACTCTCTGTAGCCAACCTCCAGAAGATTGCCAAGAAGTATGGTGTGGAACTCAACGTGCTGCTCTTCGGCGAAGAACCGCACATGAGCACCTACTTCCTCACCCGTAAGGGACAGGGGTTGAAGGTGGAGCGCCGCAAGGCATACAACTACGAGAGCTTGGCCAGCGGTTTCCGCGGACGCAAGGCAGATCCCTTCATTGTCACTGTAGAGCCAAAGCCCGAAGACACGCCGCGCGAGAGCAACTCGCACCCGGGACAGGAATTCAATATGGTGCTGGAAGGCTCGTTGGAGCTGACTATTGGTCAGAAGACACTTGTGCTCGAAGAGGGAGACAGCATCTATTTCGATGCCACACAGCCCCATGGAATGAGAGCACTGAATGGCAAGAACGTCAAGTTCTTCGCAGTCATCTTCTAATTTTAGGGATTAAAGATTTAAACATTAAGGATTTGAGGATTGAAAAGTATTGCTTAAGTCAATCATAAAATAAAAAAGGTCTCAAATCAAAAAATATTCGTCATGGTAGAAAGATTCCTGAAACAAACACATTTTACGTCGTACGAAGACTATAACGAGCACTTGGAATTCATCATTCCCGAACACTTCAACTTCGCCTACGATGTCATGGATGCTTGGGCAGAGGAGGCTCCAGATCAGCTCGCGCTCTTGTGGACCAACGACGAGGGCGTGGAGCGCCGCACGACCTTTGGACAGCTGAAGGCTGAGAGTGATCAGGCGGCCGCCTATCTGCAGAGTCTTGGCATCGGCAAAGGCGACCCCGTGATGCTCATTCTCAAGCGCCGCTATGAGTGGTGGATTACCATGCTGGCACTGCACAAGCTTGCTGCCGTGGTCATTCCGGCTACTCACATGCTCACTAAACACGACATTGTTTATCGTAACACGCGCGCGAGCGTGAAAGCCATTATCTGTGTCGATGAGCCATACGTGATGAGTCAGGTGGAAGCAGCTATGCCTGAGAGTCCGACCGTTGAGGTGCTGGTGAAAGTCAGCCCTACCCCCTGCCCTAACCATAGCGGGGAGTTCGCGTGTGGGGCTTGGCACGATTGGCACAGCGAAGTTTCCTCTGTCCCTGCTTTTGTGCGTCCGGCTGACAAGAACGATAACGAGGATACGATGTTGATGTACTTCACCAGCGGCACGAGCGGCGAACCTAAGATGGTAGCACACGACTTCCTTTATGCGATGGGACATCTGACCACGGGCGTCTTTTGGCACAATCTCAGTGAGGGTAGCATCCATCTCACCGTAGCTGACACTGGCTGGGGCAAAGCCGTTTGGGGTAAATTCTATGGTCAGTGGTTCGCTGGAGCCACGGTCTTCGTGTTCGATCACGAGAAGTTCGATGCCAACCGCCTTTTAAGACAGATGGAGAAGTACCACGTCACCAGTTTCTGTGCGCCGCCTACGATTTATCGCTTCATGATCCGTGAAGACCTGTCGAAGTACGACCTCAGTGCCCTTCGCTACTGCTGTACGGCAGGTGAGGCACTGAATCCCGCCGTGTTTGATAAGTTCTATGAGAAGACAGGCATCAGGATGATGGAGGGCTTTGGACAGACAGAGACGACGATGACCCTTGGCACGATGCCTTGGATGGAACCCAAACCTGGTTCGATGGGCAGACCCAATGGACAGTATCAAATTGATTTGCTGAAGCCCGACGGTACGCCCTGTGAGGATGGTGAGAAGGGTGAGATTGTAGTGAGAGTAGGAGAGAAGAAGCCCATCGGGCTCTTCAAGGAGTACTACCGTGACCCGGAGCTGACTCGTCAGGCGTGGCACGACGGATACTACTTCACTGGCGATATGGCCTGGCGAGACGAGGACGGCTACTACTGGTTTGAAGGTCGCATCGATGATGTCATCAAGTCCAGCGGCTATCGTATCGGTCCCTTTGAGGTGGAGAGCGCACTGATGACGCATCCCGCTGTGGTGGAATGTGCCATCACCGGCGTTCCTGATGATATTCGCGGAATGGTCGTGAAAGCCACCGTCGTTCTCGGCAAGGAATGGAAGGATCGCGCTGGTGATGCACTCATCAAGGAACTGCAGCAATACGTTAAGCGCGAGACCGCGCCCTACAAATATCCCCGCATCATTGAGTTCGTCGATGAATTGCCCAAGACTATCAGCGGTAAGATCAGGAGGGTGGAGATCAGGAAGAAAGACAGCGTGAAAGCCTAATTACACATTATCAAATATACATCATCATGAAGTTTGCCATCATCGGAGCCGGAAATATCGGCGGTGCCTTGGCTTTTGGCCTCGCACAAAGCAAGTTAGTCCGTACGGAGGACATTTGCATCAGTAATACTCACCCCGAGAAGTTGGAACGCATCAAGGCGTTCGACCCTGCTATCCGCACCACCACCGATAACCGAGAGTGCGTTGAGGGAGCTGACGTGGTCGTGCTGGCGATGAAGCCTTGGCGACTTCAAGAAGCAGCCGAACAGCTGAAGCTCTGGCTCGACTATGACCACCAGATTGTGGCCTCTATGGTTGGCGGCGTCGGTCTGACGGATCTGAAGCAACTCTTTGAAAAAGACGGCAAGACTCCAGTCCTCTATTACCTGATTCCCAACACGGCCATTGCTGCCTGTCAGAGCATGACTTTCCTCTCTTCAGCGGGAGCCTCGAAGGAACAGGACGATGCCCTTTTGGCTGTCTTCAAGGAACTGGGTGACGCTATGCTGGTGGAGGAACGACTGATGAACGCCGGCCTCGTGCTTGCTTCCTGCGGTATTGCCTACGCCCTGCGCTACATCCGTGCCAACACCCAAGGCGGTGTGCTCCTCGGCTTCACACCTGCTGATGCCCAGCGTATTGTGGCGCAGACGATGAAGGGCGCTGCCAGCCTATTGAGCAACGACCATTCACATCCCGAATCTGAGATTGACAAGGTCACAACCCCCGCAGGTCTCACTATCCGTGGTCTCAATGCGATGGAGCGCAATGGCTTCACTACCAGTATTATTGAAGGCTTGATGGCTTCGATACCCAAGTAAAAGCCCCTTGATCCTCCCTTGTTAGGAGAGGGGGGATAATTTCCGAACAAGAATCAGCAACTTAGAAAAATCTATAGAAGTCATGCAAGTTACACCTGTAACTACTCCTCTCCCTAAGAGGGAAGGGGCGGGGGGAGGATCCCGTCTTGTCATCAAAATAGGAAGCAACGTCCTTACTCGGGCTGATGGCAAGCTCGATGTCACTCGTATGTCGGCTCTTGTCGATCAGGTGGCTTGGCTGCGCCAGCAGGGCTACGAGGTGATTCTCGTGTCCAGCGGTGCCGTGGCTTGCGGTCGTCGAGAGTTACAGGTCGAGCATGAATTGGGTTCGGTGGAACAGCGCCAGCTGTTCTCTGCGCTCGGTCAGGTGAAGCTGATCGGACTCTACTATGACCTCTTTCGTGAGTTCCATATCCATGTGGGACAAGTGCTGACTATGAAGGAGAACTTCGAGCCAGGCGAACAGTTTGAGAATCAGCGTGCCTGTATGCGGGTGATGCTGGAAAACGGAGTACTGCCCATCGTCAATGAAAACGACACGGTGTGCGTCACTGAGTTGATGTTCACTGACAATGATGAACTCAGCGGACTCATTGCGCAGATGATGGAAGCAGACACACTTATCCTCCTATCCAACATCGACGGCATCTATACGGGTCATCCCGATGACCCGCAGTCGCAGCTCATCCGAACCGTAGCCCCTGGCACAGATCTCTCTCAGTATATACGGACAGAGAAGAGCGCTTTTGGACGTGGAGGAATGCATTCGAAATACACCACAGCCAGTCAGGTACAAGCTGCTGGTATCCGCGTTATTATCGCTAACGGTGAGCGCGAGAACATTCTCATTGATTTGATGGAAAGACCCGAACAGGTGCCTTTCACTGAGTTTATGACAGATTCTCCCCGTGAAGGGAGACTTGCTGGTGCAGAGACAGCTGATGGAAACAAAGCGGACGCCTGCTCAGTGGATTTTGCTCCCTCCTTAACAGGGAGGGCGGGGAGAGCGTCTGCTCGTATGGCGGCCAAGAGCCTTGCACTCCTGAGCGACGAGCAGCGTAATACTATTCTGTTGGCTGTGGCAGATGCTATTGTCGCCCAACAGGAACGTATCTTGAAGGCCAATGCTGAGGACTTGTTGAAGATGGATCCGTCGAATCCTCTGTATGACCGTTTGCAGCTGACTCCAAGCCGTTTGGAGGGTATCGCAGCGGATATGCGAAATGTTGCCTCCTTGCCTTCGCCACTCGGACACATCACCAAGGAGAAGACGTTGCCCAACGGGTTACGTCTCTGCCGCGTCAGTGTGCCTTTTGGAGTTATCGGCATGATCTATGAGGCTCGTCCTAATGTGACCTTCGATGTCTTCTCGCTCTGCTTCAAGAGTGGTAATGCCTGTGTGCTGAAGGGCGGTCGCGACGCTGATTGCTCGAACCGCGAGGCGGTGGCACTCATCCACGAGGTGTTGCGTCAATTCGATATCAGCACAGACGTTGTTACCCTGCTACCCGCTACTCATGAAGCCACAGCAGAGCTACTGAATGCCGTAGGTGATGTCGATCTCTGCATCCCGCGTGGTGGCCGTCGGCTCATCGACTTTGTGCGCGATCATGCCCGCATCCCTGTCATTGAGACTGGCGCAGGCGTTGTCAACACCTATTTCGACATCGAAGGTGATGTGGTGATGGGAACTGCGATAATCCATAATGCAAAGACGCGCCGCGTGAGCGTTTGTAACGCCCTCGACACTTTGCTCATTCATGAGGCTCGGCTTGCCGATCTGCCCGAATTGGTGGCTCCGATGGCGGCATCCGTCACGCTCTATGCCGACGAACAGGCCTTTGCATCGCTCGACGGTCATTATCCGACAGAGCGTTTGCAACACGCTACGCCTGATAGCTTTGGCACAGAATATATGGATTATAAGCTCGCCGTCAAGACAGTGAAGAGTCTCGACGAAGCCTTGACACACATCGATGCTTATGGCAGTGGTCACAGCGAAGCCATCATCACCAACAATGCCGTTACCGCCCAGCGTTTCCAAACGCAGGTCGATGCAGCCTGCGTCTATTGGAATGCCCCTACCAGCTTCACCGACGGCGCACAGTTCGGTCTCGGTGCAGAGATTGGCATCAGCACGCAAAAACTCCATGCCCGTGGTCCTATGGCTCTCGAAGAGATCACCACCTATAAATGGCTCATTCATGGAGAAGGCCAGGTGAGGGGGTGATAAATCATTCATCATTCACAATCCACCATTCGATATACTTTGTTTCAGATATGAAAGTCTTTCAACATGTAACAGACCTTGGCGACCTGCGCACCGCTCTCGCCGAAGCACAAGAAGTCAAGCGCGACCGCTACCAATGGCAGCATCTCGGACGCAATAAGACCGCGTTGCTCATTTTCTTCAATAACTCCCTTCGTACGCGTCTATCAACACAGAAGGCCGCGATGAACCTCGGCATGAATGTCATCGTTTTGGATGTCAATCAGGGTGCTTGGAAGCTCGAGACCGAGCGCGGTGTCATCATGGACAGCGACAAGAGCGAACATCTTTTGGAGGCTATCCCCGTAATGGGTAGTTACTGCGACATCATCGGTGTCCGCAGCTTTGCACGCTTCGAGAGTCGCGAAGACGACTACGAGGAGAAGATCCTGAATCAGTTCATTCAGTACAGCGGCCGCCCCGTTTTCTTCATGGAAAGTGCCACTGTGCATCCGCTTCAGGCCTTTGCAGACCTCATCACCATAACAGAAAATAGTCAGACACTCCCCCCGTTCTCTCTATCAGGGAAGGAGGGTGGAAAGTCCATTAAGGTTGTCATGACCTGGGCTCCTCATCCCCGTGCCCTGCCGCAGGCCGTACCCAATTCCTTCGCCGAATGGATGCAGACCGCAGCCCAAGAGGGGCTTGGCATAGACTTCGTCATCACCCATCCCGAAGGCTACGAGCTCGACCCGCAGTTTGTAAAGGGAGCACGTGTAGAGTATGATCAGATGAAAGCTTTCGAGGGTGCCGACTTCGTTTATGCCAAGAACTGGAGTTGCCCGGGTGTTACGCGTCCCGAGGACTACGGTAAGGTGCTGCACGATTACCATACGATGATGGACTGGTGTGTCAGTGCCCGTCAGATGGCTGTCACTAATGATGCCGCCTTCATGCACTGTCTGCCCGTGCGCCGCAATATGATTGTCACCGATGATGTGATAGAATCTCCGCGCAGCCTCGTTATACCTGAAGCCGCTAACCGTGAGATTTCCGCGCAAGTGGTGCTTAAACGTATGCTGGAAACCCTTATTGCTTAGGGATAATGGAACTAAAGTCTATGGAACCGTCGCGTACCAGAAGATAGATGATGACGGCGATGAGGGCTACGATGATGAGGGTTCCAAGACAGCCGAAGATGGCACAGCCCCACGAACAACCCACCTGTTCCTGTAGCTGACCTTTAACACCGCCTTGTTCAGTGCTACCTTCCGAAGGGGCACCGGGCAGAGCGGTGTTTCCGTTCTCGGCTTCGGCCAGCGCGTCATCGAGACTAAGGTCTGTGGCACTTGTCTTTCCTTTTTTAGCGGCAACTTTGTTCTTCGACTTCGCCGCCTTGGAAGCTGCAGCACCGCCGATTCCGATCCATGACAGCAGGTTGAGCTTCTTCCAGGTGAGGAGGCGTTTGTTGTAAGTCACGCCCTTGCCCATACTGACGTTCACGCTGACGCCCGTCGAACCAATATTCAGGGTTTTGCCTTTGGGACCTATTGTGAGGCTTACGCCGCTCTTTCCCACATTGGCCTTCAGCCAGGGGAGGATGGTGATGCGTTTGTTGAATCGGATACCCATTTCGAAAGTGAAAAGTGAAGAGTGAAAAGTGAAAAGTGAGGGGTGTAGAATTTGATGTTGCGTGTGCAAAGATAGGTATATTTTACGATTTGACCATTTGCAAATGATGATTTTTCCCCTCTCACCCGTTTTTTTCTCTTTTTCTCTTTTCTCTTTTCACTTTTCTTTGTACCTTTGTGCCCGAATTATCAAGGGGTGCTCGTCATTCGGCGGGCTGAGAATACACCCTCGAGAACCTGAAACGGGTAATGCCGACGTAGGAATGATAAACAAATGATATCGTAATGAAAACAGAAAAAGTTATGATTGCTGTCGCGCTGTGCGCGATGAGCAATATTGTTTTTGCGCAGGACGAAGTGGAAGACTCCCTGCGTCTGGAACATATGCAGGAGGTGGTGGTGAGCGGCGTTCGCGTCAGTCCTAACGCTCCTTTCGCTGTAGCCAATATCGAGAAAGCAGAATTGCAGCAGTTCGCCACAACTGGTCGCGAGCTACCTGTTTTGCTGGCACGCACACCAGGCATCATCGCTTGGGGCGAGAACGGTTTGGGGACAGGCACGACCTATATGCGTATTCGTGGTGCTGGCGATTCGCGCATCAATGTGACGCTTGATGGTGTGGCACTCAATTCTCCAGAGGATCAATGCGTTTTCTGGGCCAACATGAACTCCTATGCTTCGTTACTCGGCAGCATCCAGGTGCAGCGTGGCGTTGGAACGAGCACTAATGGCGATGGGGCTTTTGGCGGCACGATAGCCCTCTCAACAGCCGCTTCGAGTTACCGTCCTACTGGTGAACTGACTTTCTCCTATGGGTCGTACAACACGATGAACTTCGGTGCTTCGGCATCTACGGGAATCCTGTGGGACAAACTGATCATCGATGGCGCCTGGCATCAGACGAAGACCGATGGTTTCCTTCACGGCAGCGATGGCCGTTCTGGCTCTTTCTACGGAGGCATATCATTCTTGCCCAATCATCGCTTTACGTTGCGATACAAGAACATCGGCAATTACGAACATACGGGTCAGGCTTGGAATGGCGTTACTGCAGGAGACAACGACATGAGCCTGATGGACGGCACATACGGCATAGCGACAGGTATCAAGACTTATCGCGACCTCTTCGACCGTGGGCTTGGCAAGTACAACACCCTCTATGAGACCCTCCGATATGCCGAGGACGGTGGCTTCGCACAGGATGCCAATGGCAACTACCTGACGGAGCGTTATCCCTACAAGGACGGCTTTTGGTCTCACACGACGGATAACTTTGCACAAGACCACAACCTTCTTACCGCTGTTTGGGACATCAACAACCGCTGGACCTCAACAGCGACACTGCATTACACGTATGGTTACGGCTACTATCAGGAGTTGCGCCCGCAGAACAAGTTGAAGAAATTCGGCCTCGAGAACATGACCGCTCCTGACGGTTCTACTATCAAGAAGGCGGATTTCATTCGTAAGAAAGGTCTCAAACAGCACACCTACGGTATTGTGGCTAATGCCAACTACAAGCACAACCATTGGGATGTCATCTTAGGCGGTGGTTTTCAGCAGTTCCAAGGTAACCACTTCGGCTATCTCACCTATTCGGATAATGCCTTCCTTGCCTACAAGTACAATCTTGACACTGATGCTAGTCTCGAATATGGGGATCATTACTACTATGATTTCGGCGGAATCGAGAATCTCGGGAAGGGGCGCTACCAGTACTATGACAGCGATGCTACCAAACGTGATGCCAATATCTATGCCAAGGCCAACTTCTACATTATCAACACTAAAGAACGTATGGTGTCGGTCTTTGCTGATCTGCAGTACCGCTATGTACACTACCAGACCGATGGTATTAACGACAAGTTCTATGAGGAGGACAGTCGCTATTACAACCAGCGTCTCGACATCAACAAACGCTATCATTTCTTCAATCCCAAAATTGGTTTTAACGGACGCTTCAAGGACCATCGACTTTATTTGTCGGCAGCCATAGCCAATCGTGAGCCCGAACGTAATAATTTCACGGATAACGGTTCATATCCCGCTCCCAAGGCGGAGCGCGTACTTGATGTGGAGCTGGGCTATACCTACGAAGGGCGTGAATGGCACGCGGGCTTTAACGTATATAGCATGAACTACAGGGATCAATTCGTGCAAACAGGCGCAGTCAGCGATATCGGAGAGAAGCTGACCACCAATATCAAGAGCTCCGACCGTCTAGGTGTCGAACTCACCGCAGGTTGGGAGATTACTCCGTGGCTCTCCGTCGAAGGTAATGCCGCGTTGAGCCGGAATCACATCCGCGACTTCGATGAGATCGTGGAAGACTGGGACAATGGCTCGCAGACGATCCATTACGACCAATCCACGCTGGCTTTCTCGCCGTCGGTTATCCTCAACGGCTTCATAGATTTCCACTGGAAGGGTCTCAAAGCTACTTGGCACACTAACTATGTCTCACGTCAGTATCTTGACAACACCGAGAACCTCGACCGCTCGCTACCCGCTTTCTCTGCTTCGAACCTACGTCTGCAATATACGCTGTCTTGTCACCGCTTCCTCGCCCTGCGCGAAGTGGTTTTCGGTGCCAATCTTGACAATCTGTTCAATGCCCGCTACGCCACCAGCGGGTGGGTGTATAGTGCTATCTACGAGAGCGGAGGTCACACCAACGATAACCGATACTACCAGATCGGCTTCATTCCGTCAGCCGGTTTCACCGCACTGGGAAGCGTTACACTGCGGTTTTAACAGATTGTCAAATTAACAAATAAAGAAGTTAACGTGTTAACGAAAAATGATGGAAGTGAATTGGTTAGATATTACGACCGCCGCTCTTGGCCTTGCCTATATCCTCTTTGAATATCGTGCGAGCGTGTGGATGTGGGTAGTGGGGGCTGTCATGCAGCTGCTGGGCATCGTGCTCTACTATCAGAAAGGGCTGTATGCAGACTGCGGAATGGAGTTCTACTATCTGGCCATGACTGCCTACGGTTTCTGGCGATGGACACACCTATCAGCTACAGCACAAGTAGCTACTCCCCCCCATCGCAAGGAGGAGAATGGGGGGGGGGATATCACTCATATCCCCCTCCGCCTCGCCGCGCTGTGGACGGGAATCGCGTTGGTGCTATGGGGGCTCATCTGGTGGTTGCTGACCACCTTCACCGACAGCACTGTTCCCGTTGCTGATGCCTTTACCACGGCACTCTCGCTTGTCGGAATCTGGGCTTTGGCACAAAAATATCTGGAGCAATGGGTGGTGTGGATTGCAGTCGATGTTGTCACTTGTTGGCTCTACTTCCAGAAGGACATTCCTTTCAAGGCCTCGTTGTATGGGTTGTACGTGCTCATTGCCATCGCAGGCTACCGTCGTTGGCGTCGTCTGATGGTAACAGAATGTGCATAATCGGGAGGAATGGATGTTTTTTTTGTAAAAAATTCTTTATTTCTTGTTTCTTTTGCGGCGTATTTCGAGCTTTTTGTTTATCTTTGCGCCGCATAATGTGACATATATATGTGAACTAACTATTTTTTACTCATCTCAAACAACAACAAGAATGAAGAAACGTTACATCTTCTCCCTCATTGCAGGGATAATGGCGATGGGAGTTGCTGCCCAGACGCAGTTCACGGTCTTGCAGGACGTGACCAGCAAGATTCAGAATTCTGACTTCAAGGCAGGTTCGCCCGTGGCTTACACCATCCGCACATACGACTATGACATCCCCGATGGCGTGGGCTTTGGTGCTGGTGGAGAAGGTCTTTTTGGCCAGCAGGAAGTGCCTGGCTGGACAGCAGCCAATCCCTCCGACAACAAATGGATGGCCAAAGACGCGCGCACCGATGGCAGCAATGCACGCGCAGCTGGAGTCTTTGCTTTCGACTTGGATTCTGAGATTGGCCTCGGCGGCGACTATTTCCCCCGCATCGACGGTGGTGACACTCAAGGTCTCGGTATGGTAGCCGTTTGGGGTGCAAACCTCCAATACACTCAGTCCGTGAGCCTGCCCAAGGGCGACTACCTGCTCATTGGTAGGTTCTGCAACATCGCTGGTACAGGTGAGATCACCAACAATTTTGGCTTCAAGGTCGATGATGAGACCTACTACAAGTCTTCAAAGAAGACCTACGAGGTCTCGACCGTTCTTGAGGGTGAGGGCAAGGATATCTGGGTGTTGGACACCGTTGTATTCCGTCTCACGGCTGATGTGACGGGCGATGTTGTGCTTGGCTTCAGCTTTGGCGGCGGTTCCGGTTCTGTTCCTCACCTCTTCCTCGACAACGTGAAGCTGTTGCAGGTTGATCCTTCTGGCCTCGATGCTCAGCAGATTGCTGAGGCTAAGGAACAGCTGAAGACTCTCATCGACGAAGGAAAGCGTCTGCACGTAGATACGTCCGCTTCGGAGGCTGTTTATAACAACGCCAGTGCCACTCTCGCTCAGGTTAATGAGGCTATCGAGAAGCAGAAAGCGTTGAATGCCGATGCCATTACCGACCTTTCGGAGTTTTTCATCATGAACCCGCACTTCACCATGGATGAGCCCATCACCGACGGTATCTGCACATACGATTATGATATGGAAAAGAACGGTGTAACGCACTATGGAATGCAGTCTGTGAAGAGTTGGGTGGCCAGCAATCCCTCGCAGAACCAGGTCGTCGGCAACGAGGACATTCAAGGTCGCGCGTGTGGCATCTTCGAGACAGGATCGCCTGCTTGGATCGGCGGCACCTCCTTTACGCCTCCAACCACGTTGAGCGACGGCTCAACAGGCAATGTGCTCGGTTTTGTCACCTGCTGGAGCAAGACCACGCAGTACACGCAGCACGTGACGCTGCCCGCCGGCTCCTACACGCTCACCATCTCCTACTTCAACTCAGGTGGTACGGGTGCCGTGGCCAAGAACCTCATTGGTTTCATCGCCGATGACGGCACTGAGTATCTCGGCGAGACCATGAGTTTCCCCGTTGGCAAATGGGGTAAGGAGACAATCACTTTCGAACTCGATAGTGAGACTGAGGGTGAGTTCAGCCTCGGTTACACCGCTACCAATTCAGGCTCTGGCAGTATGCCTCACTTCTACCTCGATGGTATTTCGCTCTTCTATGAAGGTGAGCTGGAATTTGATCCGTCGCTCTTTGCCCTTCGTGCAGCCGTCACAGATGCGGAGAATTACGAATATCAGGTGTTCTACAGCGACTTGAAGTCTGAGTTTGAGAATGCCATCAGCGAGGGACGTTCACTCGTCAGTTCACAAAGCAGCGATGCTGCTGCCAACAAGGCCGCTCAGGAGAAGATCACATCGATGCTCCAGGATGTGATGGAGAGCATCGCCGACTACGAGCGTCTGCAGAAGTTCTACGACGAGGTGCTCTATCCCGCTGAGTCGAAGTATGCCGGTCAGCCCGACATCCAGAGCCGCATCATCGACCTCGAGGACGAAGTCGATGTCGCCATGCAAGAAGGTTCGTGGGACAAGGCTAAGATCGACGAGGTCATCGCCAGCCTGCCCGCCCTCATCAAGGAAGAGACACAGAAGGCCTGGGACGCTGCCATCAGCGCCGGCACGAAGCTGGACGAGGATCTCGACATCTCGCCGCTCTTCGACACCCTCGGCGTCACCTATAGCACCACCGCACAGCAGGGCGGCAACGTGCCTGACAAGCAGTGGAAGTACGGCAGCGCCAGCAACTTCAAGACGCAGTTCGGCACCGCCGAGGTGTGGAACCAGAGCCCCTTCGAGGTCAGCCAGACCATCAGCGGCGTGCCCGCCGGAACGTACACCGTCACGACGCGTGCCTTCTACCGCACAGCTGACCAAGCCACGAACTACAGCAACTATGATCCTTCCGCAAATTATGCCTTCGTCTTCGCCGGCCACAACCGTGCTCCGCTGACCAACATCGTGGAGATCGGCACCAGCGAGGAAGGCAAGGCAGGTTACACCGATGCCGGCGGCCTCTACGTGCCCAACAGCCAGGAAGCTGCACACAACGTGTTCGAGGATCCCGCACTCATCAGCAAGGTGACCTCCAGCACACGCACCGTGCTCACCGAAACCGGCGACCTCACCTTCGGCATCAAGGCCGACCAGATGGACGGCAACTGCTGGGTCGTATGGTACACCTTCGAGATCGCTTACAACGCCGTTGACGAGAGCGTGATTGACGACGAGCTTCAGGCACTCATCGCACAGGCAGAGAATGAGCTCAACTCCGATGAGGACGCTGTGGTCGTGATCGACGGCAATGCCAAGCTTCTCAAGAATGCCATCAATGCCGGTAAGGATGCCCTTTCGGGTTCTGTGGATGCCAAGAAGGAAGCTATGGCCAACATCACAGCAGCTATTGCTGAGGTGGCGAAGGGTGCCTCCCTCCTCATGACTTTCGAGCAGCGTACGACTGACGCTTTGGATGCCCTCCACGAGATTAATTTCGAATCCAATGACAACGAGTTCCTCACATTGGCTTCAAAGATGGAGAATGATTACTTCTTCGCCGATAACGCCGAAGTACAGCAGGCCATCGACCGTTTCCCCATCGCACAGGCCAACTATTATCTCCATCGCACCGACTTCGATGCAGGCTCATCTGCTAATCCTATTGATATATCTGGCGTGATTATCAACAACACCTTCAATAGCAACGCCAATTCGTGGGTTATCAATGGCACAGATGAGAATGGTCGTATTGGTCAGAACCAAGGCTATCAAAGTGCTGCCTACACGAATGAAGTGGAGGGTTATGCTATCGACCACTTCATTGAAGCTTGGCGTCCCGATGGAGCACTGCTCAGTAATGGAACCATCTCTCAGACGCTCGTGGTCACTCTGCCCAAGGGTTTCTATCGCCTTGCATGTGACGGTTATGCCACCAATCAGACTGAAATCCCGGGCGAGGGCATTCAGGGTGTAGGTCTTTATGCTCAGAACGGCAGTGGTTGGGATTGGACGCCGATAGGCATCGCCGTGACGGCAGGTTCACCCCTGCACTTCGAGCGCGACTTCTATGCTGACGGCACCAGTCAGACCGTTGTTGGCATTCGCGTTCAGGATACGAATGCTTCTTGGCTCGCAGCTGACAACTTCCAGCTCTTCTACCTTGGTCAGGAATCTCCCACCGCTGTCAATGAGCTCAAGGCCAATGTGAATGCACAGGTAGAGTACTATAACCTGCAGGGTATCAAGATGAATGTTCCGCAGCGTGGTATCAATATCGTTGTTCGCGACGGCAAGGCTCAGAAGATGGTGAAGTAAGGCTCACGAAACAACGAAAACATCTTAAATGGACTAAGGCGCTCATTTGAGTGCCTTAGTTCTTTAATTTACTCTTCTCTCTTTCGCTCTTCACTTTAGTGATAATCGTTGTATCTTCGTGAACAACAGCCCGCAGCGTGTCGGGATGAATAGCAACCATCGTTCTCGACAGACGGTGGCGCGACTGATAGGTGCTGTCCTCCTGCCAATAGGGCGACAGGTTGTCCTCGTCGGTAGAGAATCCCAGGTTGAGTACGGGCTTCTCGCGCGATGGTTCGTAGAGGTACGGTACCTTTCCTGGTACGAAAGGCAGGATTTCTACGGGTCGCCAGCCATAGTGGATGATGTCCAATTTGCGCGCCGCAGCGCGTGAGAGGTCGATGGAAAACTTACGCGAGTAGGGACCTCGATCCGTGACGCGAACCACCACTTCCTTACCATTGGTTAGGTTGCGCACACGCAACCAAGTACCCAGCGGGTAGCTCAGATGGGCACAAGTCATGCTGTCGCGGTGGTATCTCTCGCCGTTGCTCATCTTGTGTCCGTGGAATCGGTCAGAGTAGTACGATGCATTGCCCCGCTGCGGTTTCAGTTGTTGCGCGAAGGTCAGCGAAGGAATGCTCACACAGGCGCAGAACACGAGTATAGAAAGCTTCATAGACAGCATTTTCGTGGTTTTCGGCGTGCAAGTTAGTCATTTTATGCCTTTCGACCAACTTTTTTTGCTTTTTTATGTGTTTTATTGGCTAAAAATACCTACCTTTGCACGCTCAAATCGATTATTTATATCTCTAAACGTCAGAAATACTCCTTTATGGAAACAAACATCAAGACCAGAAGACCTGCGCGGGACAAAAATGATATGCTGTCTCTCCGCGACATCCTTGACATCTTTATTTATCAGTGGAAATGGTTTGTCCTGTCTATCATCCTTTGTCTTGGCTTGGGTTACCTCTACCTCATGACAAAGCCAAACATCTACAAGCGTTCGGCAGTCATGCTTGTCAAGGACGACTCCAACACAGGTGGAGCTGCTCGCAGCCGTGGCGGCACGGACGCTCTGATGCAGCTGAACGGCGTCATGATGGGTTCCAGTGTCAAGAATGAGGTCTATATCCTCCAAAGCCATCAGATCATGATGGAGGTGGTGCGCGAGCTTAAGCTTGATGTCAACTATATTTACCGCCACCGCCTACAGACCGTGCGCCTCTACGACGTGAAGCCTTTCACCGCCCAGTTCGACTCTGCTGAGGTACGTCGCCCATTTAGCTTCAAGGTTGCTATCAGCGGTAATAAGGCTCATATCACTGACATCACCACCGCTGGTGGCAAGATGGATTTTGACAAGTTCGTCCAGTTCGGCCAGAAGGTAAAGACGCCTGTCGGTTCCTTCACCCTAGTTCCCGAGGAACACTACCTCAAGCGATTCGACGGTGAGGAGATTACTGTCTCGCGCACGACCATCGATGCCGCTGCCAACACCTATGGTGCCCCTCTCCAGACTGGAGAGCTCGATAAGGAGAGCACGCTCGTCGGCATCACTTACACCGACAACAACGTCCACCGTGCCGAGGATATCATCAACGCTGTGCTCGAAGCCTACAAACGCAGCATCATCATCGACAAGAACCGCATTGCAGAGAGCACGGCATCGTTTATCACTGAACGTATCAGCATCATCTCCAAAGATTTGAGCAAGGTCGAGGGTCAGATGGCCAGCTTCAAGCAGGCCAACCGACTCGTCGATGTGAAGGGTGATGCCAACCAGTACTTGCAGCAGAGCAGTGCTGCCCGTCAGCGCACGATTCAGCTGGAGTCGCAAGTTAGTGTGGTGCAGTACCTCCTTGATGACCTCCGTATCAACTCTGGCACTAATAAACTCATCCCCTCGCTTGGCGGCTTGACTGATGCAGGCATTCAGGCTCAGATTGCCAAGTTCAACGATCAGATGCTTCTACGCAATCGACTCTTGGAAGGTGCGGGTGAGAGCAATACTCAGATCTTGCAACTCGACCAGAACCTCTCTCAGATGCGCACTACCATCATCGCCTCAACGCAGGCGTACCTCGCTTCGCTCAACCTACAGTTGCAGCGTGCACGTCAGGAGGAGTCTGGTTTGAGTTCCAACATTGCATCTGTGCCGCAGAAGGAGAAAGAGCTCATAGACATCTCCCGTCAGCAGAGCATCAAGGAGACGCTATATACGTACCTCCTCAACAAACGCGAGGAGACTGCTCTTCAGCTTGCCATCACCGAGGCCAACATCCGCATTATTGAGATGCCCTTTGGCTCTAACATTCCCATTTCGCCGCGAAAGAAAGTCGTCATGTTGGTGGCACTGCTCATCGGTATTATCGTTCCTTTCGCCTTCTTCCATATTCGTAATTTGTTGAATATGACCGTGCGCGGACGCAAGGACGTTGAGGATTACACGACTATTCCCATCCTCGGGGAAGTGCCTCACCGCAAGGAAGGAATCAAGGATTCAGAGATCATTGTGGGCGATCAGAAGACGGACGCCATCAACGAGGCATTCCGTATGTTGCGCTTCAGTCTTGGTTTCATCCGCAAAGATGCGCGTGTGATTATGTTTACCTCTACCACTCCAGGAGAGGGTAAGACATTCATCTCTCGCAACTTCGCAGTGACCCTCGGTATGACGGGTAAGAAGACCATCTTGGTCGATACCGATATTCGCAAACGCACACAGAGTAAGTTGTCTGGTAATATTCACAAGGACGGTCTCACTTCCTATCTGCGCGGCGACACCGATGATATCGACCGCCTGATTATTAGGGAATGTCCGGAATATAACGTTGATATGCTACCAGCTGGTATTGTGCCTCCCAACCCGTCTGAGCTACTCATGAGCGATCGTCTCGAAAAACTCATTGAGGCCCTTAAGGAGCGTTACGAATACATCGTTATCGATAACGTACCTGCACAGGTGGTGGCTGACGCTGGTATTGTCAACCGCGTAGCTGACGTGACGCTCTATATCGTTCGTGAGGGTCATATCGACCGTCGTTTCCTGCCGGAACTCGAGCGTCTCTACAGGGAGAATAAGTTCAATCATCTCTGTGTCATCATCAATGATGCCAAGATCCAGCAGAAACGCTATGGCTACGGCAACTACGGTTATGGCCGTTACGGTTATGGTTACGGTTATGGCTATGGTATGTCGGACGAAGACAGGAAACGTGAAGGAAATAAGTCTTAGGGCTTGTTGGTAAAAAACATTATCGCTCGGAGTTACTGGTCAATGGTAGCTCCGAGCGATTTCTTTTATGAACCTCAATATCGAGGAATCGTTTTTACTGGACTTCTACGTAGTCGGTCGTGGTTCCGTCTGCAATGAATTCGGGTTCAGGGTCATTGCCCTTCAGGTCGAAGAAAGAGAGAACGAACATGAATTCGATAACAATGGCGGCGAAGAAGGATCCGACACAGCAGGCCACGAAGCCTAAAATAACGATACCAAAGGCCGTGATGCCCAACAAGAGAAGATCCCAGAAGTTACCCTTGGTCATCTCCCAAGAGCGGCTGAAAGATTCACTGAAGTTGGTGCCCTGAGTGGCGGCCAACAGCGGAGCGTACATCAGACGCACGCCGAACCAGATGCCGGGGATGAAGCACAAAATACAACCGATGCTAACGATGATGGCGAACACGAGCTCTACAGCGAAGAAGATAGCCAACTGGTTGATGTCAACCTTGAAGATCTCGCCCATCGTCTCGTAGGGCTTGCCCAAACGAACGGTGTTCGCGTACAGGTTGAAGCCGATATAGCTGATATAGATGGAGAGCAGGAAACCAATAGTACCCAAGATGGGATTGAATTTCATGGCTTGAGCGTATGCCTGCATAATGGCTTCGGAGTCGCCTGATTGGGCAGCTTCAATCAGAGCCTCCTGATCAAAAGTGTAGAACGTACCGCTAATCATACCGGTTACGATGGAGAGAAGCAAAAAGATGGGCCAGTGTTTTACGGCAAGATCCCACGCGCGGGAGACAATGTCTCCGATAATGATTTTCTTCATAATGTTTTTAATTAAGGGGTTAATAATTTATTTGATGATCTTTCAAAATTCAATTTATCATTAGACACCATTGGTGACGCTAAAGTTGCAGTACATTGCGAAAAATTCCCCAAAGGAGGATGATTCCGAGCGTCACGAGTGCCGCTTGAGGCGATATTTCGCGTTTCCACAACCACCAAGCGCCGAAGAGCGGAGCGCCAATAGCCAAGCCTGGGTTCAGCCAGAAAGCCTCTGCCCATTGACCGTGTAGCAAAGCCCAAACCATACGCTGGCCGCCGCAGAATGGGCAATTCAGCCCCGTGAGGACATGGAAGGGACAGGGCAACATCATGCGTCAGCGAAGGTTTTTCCGTCCTCCAGCGTGACTTGGAGCGTGGTGTACTCGCTGTGGAAATCGTTGCGTAGGCGGTTTAGGTAGCGCACACATTCCCATTGGCACATCGGCAGGTCGTGTAGCAGGTAGTTGCCGCAGGTCTCGGGCGTGGTGGCTGGCACTTCCGTTTGCGTGAGTATCCACTCCATGCATTTGATGGTCAGCTCACGCATATCTTGGATGGAATGGTCGCCTGTCATCACGATGTACATTCCTGTCAGACAGCCCATTGGGCCGACATACACGACATCGTCCTTGACCACCGAGTTGCGAAACCAAGTCGCCATCAAATGCTCGATGCTGTGCATGGCGGCTGGCGCAACAGCCGGCTCCTTGTTGGGTTCGGTGATGCGCAGGTCGAACGTGGTGAACCTTTTGTCTTGTCTTGACACGTAGATACCTGGTTCCAAGCGAGTATGGTCGATGGTGAAACTCTGTATAACTTCCATAAAATCAACTTTCAAAGGGTAACAATGCGAAACGGTCGGGTAGGGTGGTGAGGAAGCGGCGGGTGACTTCGAAGGAGCGGTCTGCCATCTCGTTCCAAAAATTGAGATACTGTTGCAAGTGCTCGTCGGCACCTGGCGTGTCGCTGAGAATTCGGAAACTGACGAAGGGCGTCTGCAGGAGATAGCAGGTTTGTGCGATGGCAGCGCTCTCCATATCTACGGCCAGAGCCTCAGGGAACTGTGCCTTGATGGTGTCGAGCTGACGGCGGTCGGAGATGAACTGGTCGCCGCTGACGATGAGGCCTGGGAAGATGCGCTCGCCGCTGGCAGCCTCTGTCAGCTGTTCCTCGCTGCGGAAACGAGCTGGCAAACCTTGAATCTGCCCCATCTCGCAGCCGGGGATGAGGACATCGTGGTAGGCCGTCTCTGTACTGACGACCACATCCATGACGTGCAGGCTGGCGTCGATGCCTCCGGCGCAACCTGTAGATACGATGCAGTCGGGTGCGTATCGGCGGATGAGTGTGGTTGTTCCGACGGCGGCGTTCACCTTGCCGATACCGCATTGCAGGAGAATCAGTGTGTTAGCACATAGTGAACCGATGTCGAATTCATATCCTCCGTCGTGTTCTCTCGTGGGAGCTTCGAGCAGCTTGACGAGCTGGTCGTGCTCCTTCGTCATAGCAGATAATATTCCAATTTTCATGAGATTCTTTATTGGTGTTAATGATTCAAGTATATAGTTTCAAATTTCAAGAGTTCAAACGTACCAGAGTTCAAAGTAATTTTCACTTTTCATTCTTTCATTTTTCATTTTTAAGTTCTTAATTGTGTTATTGGCAGATAATGGCGTTCAAGTCCCTTGCATAGTAGCATTGCCCACAGCATCGCAAAGAAGCAGACGCCTATGACGGCGTTTTCGATGCCCAAGGGTGCAAAAGGTACGCAGGATAGTGCAAAGAGCAAGCCGTAGGCAATCAGACGGTTGCGACGGAACGCAAAGAGTAGCTCGCGGCGTCCCCAATGCGTAGAGGTGAACCACATTGTTAGTGCTAGCGCAAGCATAAAGATCTTGGTGTCCCACAGTCGGCTCATCACCATAGCCGTGCGGCTGGTGAGCACTTCGATGCCAGGGCGCAGATCGGGGAACTGACCGTGGAGGGCAAACTGGAGGATGGTGCCGACGAGCCATCCAGCCACCATGGGCCAGCAGGCCAGACGGAAAAACTCGCTACGCCGTTGCCAGGCCATCAGCAGGAAAGCTAGACATAGGGGCAGCGTGATTCCATCGTGGGTGAAGCTGCAGAAGATGCCCATCAGCAGCATCAGCACGTATGCTTTGCGGAAGTTCTTACGGCTGATGCGCGTGTATTGCGTCAGAAAGAAAGGTACGATGCACTGTGACCCTAACTCCAGGATGGCCTGTTCGTCGCGTGAAAAGATGAACGATGTGCCAGGGGCAAACAACAGGATGAACGAGGCCGTCACAATCAGTTCCAAAGGAGTCCGATCAGTGCCGATGAAACGCGCTACGAGCCATACCAGCAGCGTGAACATCGCAGCCGTGGCTGGGACAATGATTCTCTGATCCCAGACATAAACGCCTGATTTCGGTACCACGGCCAGCATCAGGCTGACAAAGAGGAATATGAGCAGAAATATGAGCTTCTTCATCGCTTTGACGGTACAAAGGTAGCGAAAAAAGCGAAATGAGAAAAGTGAATACCCGAAAAATGCAACATGAGAAATGAAAAATGCAACATGGTTAGCAAAAAGTGAATAAAATGATGCTTTTTAGTTGCCAATGACTGACAAGATGTCAGAAACTGTTGCTTTGGCACACCTTTCGCATGACACGAAATGCGAACGCGTAGCGGCGTGGTTGCACTGCTTCTGAAACTTCAAATACTATAAATACTATTCAACTTATAAAATTAAACAACTATGAAGATTCAACCCCTTGCAGACCGAGTTCTCATTGAACCAGCTCCTGCCGAGACTAAGACCGTCGGCGGCATCATCATCCCCGACACTGCAAAAGAGAAACCCCTTCAAGGAACTGTAGTGGCCGTAGGCAATGGCACCAAGGACGAAGAGATGGTGCTGAAGGCTGGCGACCAGGTTCTTTATGGTAAGTATGCCGGCACTGAGCTGGAGCACGAGGGACAGAAATATCTCATCATGCGCCAAAGCGACGTGGTGGCTGTGCTCGCGTAAATCAGAACTGAAAAAGAGAACGCCCTATGTTTTTTAGTTCATTTTTTTCTCTTTAATTTTTAAATTTAAATTTGTATAGATTATGGCTAAAGAAATCAAATTCAATATCGAAGCCCGCGAGCAAATGAAGCAGGGCGTGGATCAGTTGGCTAATGCTGTCAAGGTGACGCTTGGCCCGAAAGGTCGTAATGTAATCATTGAGAAGAAGTTTGGTGCTCCTCAGATTACCAAGGACGGCGTGACCGTTGCCAAGGAAATAGAGCTTGCAGATGCTTTCCAGAACGCTGGCGCACAGCTCGTCAAGAGCGTAGCCTCCAAGACAGGCGACGATGCCGGCGACGGAACCACCACCGCTACCGTTCTCGCTCAGGCCATCGTCCGCGAGGGCTTGAAGAACGTTACCGCAGGTGCTAACCCCATGGATCTCAAGCGTGGTATAGACAAGGCTGTAGCTAAGGTCGTGGAGAGCATCGCTGCTCAGAGCGAGCAGGTTGGTGATGACTACAATAAGATCGAGCAGGTGGCTGCTGTCAGTGCCAACAACGATCCTGAGATTGGTAAGCTGCTGGCCGAGGCGATGCAAAAGGTCTCCAAGGATGGCGTCATCACCATCGAGGAGGCTAAGGGTCGCGACACCACCATCGGTGTTGTCGAAGGTATGCAGTTCGACCGCGGCTACCTTAGCGCTTACTTCGTCACCAATGCTGAGAAGATGGAGTGCGAGATGGAGAATCCTTATATCCTTATCTATGATAAGAAGATCTCCAACCTCAAGGACTTCCTCCCCATCCTTGAACCCGCTGTACAGACTGGTCGTCCCCTGCTCGTCATTGCTGAGGACGTCGATAGCGAGGCTTTGACCACGCTTGTCGTCAACCGTCTGCGCGGACAGCTCAAGATCTGTGCTGTCAAGGCTCCTGGATTCGGCGATCGTCGTAAGGCTATGCTCGAGGACATCGCCATCCTCACCGGTGGTGTTGTCATCAGTGAGGAGAAGGGGTTGAAGCTCGAACAGGCCACCATCGAGATGCTCGGTTCTGCCGACAAGGTCACCATCTCCAAGGATAACACTACCATTGTCAGCGGTCATGGTGAGAGTCAGGCTATCCGCGACCGCATCAACCAGATCAAGAACGAGATTCAGAACACCACATCCAGTTACGATAAGGAGAAGCTGCAGGAACGCCTTGCCAAGCTTTCCGGCGGTGTCGCAGTCCTCTATGTCGGCGCTCCCTCCGAGACCGAGATGAAGGAGAAGAAGGATCGCGTTGATGACGCTCTCTGCGCCACACGTGCAGCCATCGAGGAAGGTATCATTCCAGGCGGCGGTGTCGCTTATATCCGTGCCATCGAGACACTCGAAGGTCTCCAGGGTGAGAACGCCGATGAGACCACGGGTATCCGCATCGTAGAGCGCGCCATCGAGGAGCCTCTTCGTCAGATCGTAGAGAACGCTGGCCTTGAAGGCAGCGTAGTTGTCAACAACGTCAAGGCTGGCAAGGCAGACTACGGCTACAACGCTCGGGCTGACAAGTACGACAACCTGAAGGCCGCCGGCATCATCGATCCTGCCAAAGTGGCACGTGTAGCCCTTGAGAATGCCGCCTCCATTGCTGGGATGTTCCTCACCACTGAGTGCGTCATCTGCGACGCTAAGGAGGACAAGCCCGAGATGCCCATGGGCGGTGCCCCGGGTATGGGTGGCATGATGTAATCGAGCTGGTCTCCGTCACCATCAAGGCGTCATTCCGAACGCCTAAACGAAAACGCCAAAACTCACAAAGGGTTTTGGCGTTTTGCATTATGTGAAATCGTGCTATTCCTCTTCCTCCGTCTCATAAATCTCACGCGTCACCTTACGAGCCTCCCGCCAGCGCGGGTAATACTGATCCATCAGCGCATAGAAATGGGCGTTGTGGCTGGGCTCCAGGAGGTGGCACAGCTCGTGAACCACCACGTGCTCAACGCACCACTCGGGCAGCAGTAACAGATAGGCGGAGAAGCAGATGGTCTTGCTTTTGACATCGCACACACCCCAGCGCGAGATCATGGGTTTATACCATACAAGAAAAGGTTTTACTCCCATCTCCTGAGAGTGGCGTTCCACCATAGGTTCTATCAATACCTTCAACCGCTTCAGTGATTCGTCGGCCTGTGCCTGAGTCCGCAGGGGTAGCTGATTGAAGAACTCTGCCCGCCGCTTCTGCCGTTCGTAGGTCTTCTGGCGCGCCTGAGTGATCCATTCACGGTTCTCTTCGATGAACTTATCCACCTCAGCTTTTGGCATCCCGATGGGTGCTGAAACATGCACATCGCCGTTTTTCACGATGCGCATCGACAACCTCCGTGTCTTCCTATATGTGATCTCAATCATCGTCAATTAAATCGCCAATCTGTCAAATAGAATAGCTCAACTACTTACTTATGCGGACTGACGTAATTCTCATAGCTCTTCTCTGCCCTTTTACGTGCGGAGAAGTTTTTTGACACCCTTCAATCGTCGAAGTTGAAGCGGTAGCCGATGGTGAGGAGTATGGAACTGTTGCGGAGGTCACCAGTTTCCTCTGTCTCTTTGTTGACGCGGGTGAGATCAATGTGGTAGCGGAGGTCTAAGGTCATGTGCTCGTTGAAGGTGTAGGAGAGACCAACGGGGATGGCGCAGCGGAAACGGTTACAATCTTGGAGGATGTTCTCAGAGTATTTTTCGGTGATGGTGGTCGGCATGGGTTCACCTGGAACGGGCAGAGGTGTATATTCTGCTGTCATCCTCATTTTTGCGTTGGTGAGATAGCCTAATTCCACGCCTGCCTTGACGGCAAGCCCCTCATAGACATAGACATTAGCCATGATGGGGAGGCTGAGGTAACCCAATGCGATGCTGGGGCTATTGAGGTACAAGGTGGGATTGCGAAAGCTTCTCCAAGAGCCGCCTTCCAGCGTGTAATTAAGTGCGACAGATAGTCCCAGTCTGTCCGTAGCCATATATTCGGCCTCGATGCCACCGGTGATGGCTGGAAAAACGGAGCGTGAGAGGTCGATCACGTTCACTCCGGTGAGTCCCAGTGCGCTGAGGTCTTCGCGCAGATCGGGCATATTCGTGAGGAAACCGGAGCCTATGCCGATCTTGGGTTGCAGGCTGAATGAACCTTTCTCAAATTGAGCATTAGCACTCAAATGGACTGCTGCTATAGCAGCGAGTAAGATGATTTTTTTCATTGTTCTTGTATGACTTTTAGTGGTTTATCGAAGGAAGTCGGGGATAGCGACGGGTTGGAAACCCGATTCGATGGAGAGGCGGGAGAGGGGGATGACGGCGCACCAAGTGGCGAGGTCATAGACATCGATATCGAGGGGCAGCCCTTGGCAGAGACATTCGATGAGGCGGCGGTTCATCTCGTAGGTCATGGGATCGTGGGCGGAGAGGAACGAGGAACAGATCTGCTCGAAGTTGCCGCCTGTGTCGCGTCCTGTGTCAATGACACCTTTTGTGCCTAAAAAGCGCAGGTGGCGGCTGTAGGGCTGTTTCGTCATGACGTCGTGACGCAGGACGATGGTACGTCCCAGTTCGGTGCGGATGAGTGTGGTGGTGTGGTCGCCATTCTGGAAATCAGGTGCTTCGTTGCCCATGACGGTGGCGTAGTGCTGACATCCTGCCCACGAGGCGGAGTCCATGCTAACCAGTGTATGCAGGCGGTCAGTGCGATTGATGCCTAATGCCATGCAGAGTGGACCCAGCTCATGCGTCGGGTAGAGATCGCCGCGCTGACGGCGGTTGATGTCGAGGCGCCATGGTGACCAGCGTCCTGAGAGCTCGTGGTAGTAGCACCCTTCTGCATGTACAATCTCTCCAATCGCGTGATGCTGTATGTCGAGTATGGCCTGTTGCACCTCTTGGTCGTAACAACAGTTCTCGAGGAGCGTGCAGTGGCGACGGCTCTGCTCAGCTGTATCTACCAGCAGCCAGAGATCATTCAGTGTCAGTGCGCCGGGCACCTCAATGGCAGTGTGCTTGCCTGCACGCAAGGCTGCCACGGCTACAGTGACGTGCGACAACCAGTCGGTGCAGATATAGACGAGATCGACATCCTCAGCCGCGCAGGCCTGCCGGTAGCCCTCGGGACCGCTGAAGCAGCTGACCGTAGCGGCTGTCATGCCCATGACATTCAAGGCCGTCTCCACACGTTCGGGGGAGTAGTCGCAGAGCACGGTGATGCGTGCTTGGGGGATGAGGCTCATCAGACGCATTGCCGTGAGCCCGCGCTCACCCAGGCCGATGAATGCTATGCGAACTTCGCTCATGGGTTGGGCTTGCAGCCCGAGTACTGATGACTGCCCTTGGGCACGGGTGGGAATAGGTGTCTGAATCATGACATTTTCTTCGTTTCAGCCGCAAAAGTAGTTAAAAATGGTAGAATGACAAAAAAAGTTCATCGAATAGAATGCAAAAAAAACTTAATGGATAGTGATACTTTAGAACTTTTTCCCTACTTTTGCCCCCGATTTGTGGAGTAAGTGCTCCCTTAACTGATAACACCTTGTAAATATATAATGGAAACAACCCTCGTCCTGCTTAAGCCCAGTTGCGTACAGCGCC
Organism: uncultured Bacteroidaceae bacterium; assembly: GCA_905236985.1. Lineage (GTDB taxonomy): Bacteria > Bacteroidota > Bacteroidia > Bacteroidales > Bacteroidaceae > Physcousia. Next base: position 27,812 of record CAJORF010000146.1, read on the forward strand.
AGCTGATTGGCGAGATTGTTCATCGTTTTGAACGCCGTGGTTTGCGCATCGCCGGTATGAAGATGATGCAGCTCGATGACAACATCCTCCGTGAGCATTATTCTCACCTCGTGGATCGCCCATTCTTCCCTAAATTAGCGGCTTCCATGAAGGCATCTCCTGTAGTTGCTATGGCTATTTCGGGTGTCGAGGCTGTGGCTGTCGTGCGTGCCATGACGGGCTTCACCAACGGTCGCAAGGCCGACCCTGGCACGATCCGTGGTGACTATGCTATGAGCAATCAACAGAACATCGTTCATGCGTCGGATTCCGTCGAGAACGCCGCCATCGAGCTTAACCGTTTCTTCCGTCCGGAAGAGATCTTTGACTACAGAAGTGCCGTGATGGACTTCCTTTATGCAACTGACGAGTGCTAAAAAATTCTAAAAAAAGAATTGTTAAATCAAAGCCTTATAATGATTTTAGATTTTATCAGACGAACCAGTGCCGCATTTCTTTTAGTGGCAGTTTCAATGCCCGCCATGAGCCAGGATCTTCTCGCCCGACAGGCTCCCGTTGACATCAAAATGCGCGCTGTAGATAGTATTGCCATCCAACGACTCGTACAGCAGGAACAGCTGCAGGAGGATTTTGAAGATCCCGCTGCCGAGCTCTATCCCAGCTGGGAGGATGCTGGTATTAACCTTTATGGCAACGTACAGTTGCCCAATGAATACAAGATAGATCTGCGCAATTTCTGTATGCCCACGACGAACCGCATTGTCACCTCGAACTACGGTTACCGTAGGCGTTTCCGCCGTCAGCATAAGGGCCTCGACATCAACGCCTATCCCGGCGATACCATCCGTGCTGCTTTCGATGGCAAGGTGCGCGTGGTGGATTTCCAGCGTGGCGGCTACGGCAATGTGGTTGTCATCCGTCACCCCAACGGCTTGGAGACCGTCTATGGCCATCTCTCCAGGCATCTCACCAAAAAGGACATGAACGTGAAGGCCGGCGATCCCATCGGACTGGCTGGCAGCACGGGACGCAGCACTGGCACTCACTTGCACTTCGAGACTCGCTTGCTGGGCGAATACATCGACCCTTCGAAGCTCTTCGACTTCGCACATCAGGATGTCACGGGTGACTTCTACCTCTTCAAGGGTCGTGGTCGCGGCAAAGTGCTCGCCAAGCATGACAGCCGTGAGAAGACCGAGACCGTTGATGAGGATGTCAGCTACGTCAGTTCCGAGAGTGCAGACGCTCAGGCACAGTCCAAGGCGCGCGTTCGTATGCATAAAGTAAAGAAGGGTGAGACGCTCTCCAGCATCGCCCGCAAGTACGGTACCACTGTGAAGGCACTCTGCCGCATGAATGGCTTGAAAACCACCTCAAAGGTGCGCATCGGACAGATTCTCAAGTATTCCTAACGAGCAGCCATGACTACCGAGGAGCAGTTTCGGGCAGTGATGCAGGAGTGCCGCGAGGTCTTCGTCAAGAAGTTGCACGACTACGGTGCTGCTTGGCGTATCCTGCGTATCCCGTCGCTCACCGATCAGCTCTACATCAAGGCCAATCGAATCCGCTCGCTCGAGTTGAAGGGCGAGTCGCTCGTAGGCGAGGGCATACGGCCTGAGTTCGTTGCCATCGTCAACTACGCCATCATCGGGCTCATCCAGCTTCAACACGGCATAGCCGAGACGCCTGATGACATGTCTGCCGAGGATGCCATCAGCGAGTACGACCGTCTGGCCGAGGATTCCCTGCAGCTGATGCTCCGCAAGAACCATGACTATGACGAGGCGTGGCGCGGTATGCGCGTCAGCAGCTACACGGACATCATCCTACAGAAGATCTTCCGCACCAAGCAGATCGAGGAACTGGGCGGTGCCACGCTTATCAGCGAGGGTATCGATGCCAACTATATGGATATGATGAACTACGCCGTTTTCGGTCTCATCAAACTCACCTTCTAAATACTCCTCCGCCACTATGACGAGTCGGACGAGAAATACTTTTTTGGGAATTGTGGTGAACACGTGCCGTCTGGTGGTGTCTGCCACATTTATTTTTTCGGGTATAGTCAAGCTGATTGACCCCGTTGGCACGCAGTACAAGATTGAGGACTACGTAGCCGCGCTGGATCTCTTCACGCTGTCCTCTCCCGCACCGCTGGCCTTGGCTGTGCTCATGGCGATGTTGGAGTTCTGTCTGGGCATCAACCTCTTCTTTGGCATCCGTCGGCGCTTCACGACAGCAGCCATTCTGCTGTTCCTGCTCGTTTACACGCCGCTGACGCTGTGGTTGGCCATCACCAATAAGGTGGCAGACTGCGGCTGTTTCGGCGATGCTCTGGTGCTGACCAACTGGCAGACATTTTGGAAGAATGTCATTCTGCTTGTAGGTTCTTTCGTACTCTACTGGCGGGGTAGGCTTCTTGTGCGTTTCGTTTCCGAAAGCGTACAGTGGCTCATCTCACTGTTCACGATCATCTATGCCAGTTTCCTGACGGGGTTATGCCTTTATGGCGAGCCTATCATCGATTTCCGTCCCTTCCATGTCGGACAGCACATCCCGACGGCCATGACTTGGCCTGAAGACCCTGAGAAGCTGCCGGACATCATTGATTTCGATATCGTTCCATCCACGACCGACGGCACATCCTCATTGGCATACATCGACACCGAGACGCTCCTCGCTGACACGTCCTACACGTTCCTGCTCGTGGCACCGCGATTGGAGACGGCTGACGATGCCAATTTGGAGCGCATCAATGCCATATACGACTACGCCGAGGAGGCGGGCTACCCCTTCTGGTGTCTCACGGCCTCCGGTGATAGCGGCATTCGTCGCTGGCAGGATCTCACGGGGGCTGAGTACGGCTTCGCCTTCGTCGATGAGCTGACGCTGAAGACTATGGCGCGCAGCAATCCTGCCTTGCTCCTCATCCACGACGGCACGATAGTAGCTAAATGGAGCCACCGCCTGTTGCCGGGCGACGATGAACTGACAGGACCGCTATATACGTTGCCGCTTTCTCAGCCGCAGACGGCCAGTTACCGCAAGATGCTGCTGAGCCTGCTGTTGTGGTACCTTGTTCCGTTGTTCGTGCTGACGTTCATTGACCGCTTTGTCTTCAGCATACGATGGTGGCGAAGGAAGCGGAAAAGTGTAGAATAGGAAGTTGAATTTATACTTTTTCACTATTCATTTTTTTATTTCTCAGTTATTTCTTTTAACTTTGCACCCGAAAAGGCGCATCAAACGTTATCCGACAGACAAATAAGCATCTCTAAACCCTTATAAATAGTATTAAAATCATGAGAAAGAAAATCGTAGCAGGCAACTGGAAGATGAACCTGAACCTGCAGGAAGGCCTCGCACTGGCCACTGAATTGAAGGAAGCACTTGCCGCAGAGAAACCCAACTGCGATGTCGTCATCTGCACACCGTTCATCCACCTCGCAAAGGTCGCTGACGTGGTTGAAGGCACTGTCATCGGGCTGGGTGCAGAGAACTGTGCCGACAAGGAGAAGGGAGCCTACACAGGTGAGGTCAGCGCCGCTCAGGTCAAGAGCACTGGTGCCGAGTACGTCATCCTTGGCCACAGTGAGCGCCGCCAGTACTACGGCGAGACTGCTGAGATCCTGAAGGAGAAAGTCAATCTCGCTCTGGCCAATGGCCTCAAGGTCATCTTCTGCATCGGCGAAGTGCTTGAGGAGCGCGAGGCTGAGAAACAGAATGAAGTCGTCGGTGGACAGCTCGCTGACAGCCTCTTCGACCTCACTGAGGAGCAACTCGCCAACATCATCCTTGCCTACGAGCCCGTGTGGGCCATCGGCACTGGCAAGACCGCTTCCGCCGAGCAGGCCGAGGATATGCACGCCTTCATCCGTGGCGTCATCGCTGGTCGTTTTGGCGAGGCCGCTGCTGAGAACATCAGCATCCTCTATGGCGGAAGCTGTAAGCCCAGCAATGCCAAGGAAATCTTCTCCAAGCCTGACGTTGATGGCGGCCTCATCGGAGGTGCTGCTCTCAAGTGTGCTGATTTCAAGGGCATCATCGATGCTTGGAACTAATCGCTGAATGAGGATTTTCCCAATCATAACCCTGTTAGTTCTTTCGCTGAACGTAACAGCACAGAGCTTCACCGAGCGCCTCACCCGACATAAAGCGGGTGAGGGCACGGTGGTGTTGCATCAGGACACGGTTATCGATGCCCTCGTCAACGGACGTACACCTGTCACCACGACGGCCCGTCCGGTCAACATACCACTGGGCAATCTACTGACGACTGACTCGCTCTCTGGCAACGGCGATGACCTCTTAGTGCCAACGCGCCGCACGCGTGCTGTGGGCTATCGCATTCAGGTCTATGCTGGTGGTAACAACCGCAATGCCAAGGCAGAGGCTTACCGTATGGCTAATATCGCTCGCTCCGAATTCCCCGACTTGGCGGTCTATACGCATTTCATCAGCCCGCGTTGGATCTGTCGTGTAGGAGATTTCAAAACCAATGGAGAAGCCCGCGAAGTGCTGCAACAGATGCGCCAGTCGCGTAAGTTCCGCGAAGCAAGCATCGTCAAGTGCAATATCATTGTCTATCAGTAAATGAAAGATTTACAGGAAGAACTTGCTGCCCATTATCTCCGTATCCTGGAGCTACTGGGTGAGGATCCTACGCGTGAGGGATTGCAGAAAACGCCCATCCGTGTGGCACGAGCATGGATTGAACTCACGCGTGGCTATCACGAGGATCCCGTAGCCATCGTGCGTTCTGCCCTTTTCAAGGAGAGCTACCATAATATGGTGGTCGTGAAGGATATAGAGTTCTATTCGCTTTGTGAACACCACATGCTTCCCTTCTTCGGGAAGGTACACATCGCCTACATCCCCAACGGCGAAATCACCGGACTCTCCAAGCTGGCGCGCATCGTCAACACGTTCAGTCATCGACTGCAAGTACAGGAGCGTATGACCGAACAAATTGCTGAGTGCATCCATGAAGCCCTGAACCCGCTGGGCGTGATGGTCGTCGTGGAGGCGCGCCACCTTTGCATGCAGATGCGTGGCGTGGCAAAGCAGAACGCACAAACAACCACGATGCACGCCATTGGAGCCTTTGAGCAACCTGAGAAACGCCAGGAGTTTCTCGAACAACTTTTTGATACCAAGAAAGAACGCAACGACTGATTCCACGAGAACGCACGTATGCTCGCCAAACTCAACAGTGCAACCGTCTGTGGCATCATAGCCCTACCCGTGACCATCGAGGTCAACTCGGTGCCGTCGTACCCCAATGGTTCGTCGAACATGATCATTGTTGGGTTACCCGACAGCAGTGTGAAGGAGAGCTACAGTCGCATCAAAGCGGCACTGGCCAACAGTGGTTACAAGCTGCCCCGCCAGAATGTGACCGTGAATCTTGCGCCTGGTGATATTCGCAAGGAAGGTACGGGCTTTGACCTCCCCATTGCACTAGGCGTGCTCATGGCCAACGAGCTGGTGGTTGGCGACCGCATCTCGCGCTTCATGATACTCGGTGAACTCAGCCTCGACGGGAGCCTTCAACCCATACGCGGTGCTTTGCCCATTGCCATCAAAGCGCGCGAGCTGGGCTATGAGGGGCTGATCGTGCCGCAGCAGAACGTCCATGAGGCTGCCGTTGTCAACCGCCTCAAGGTCTATGGCGCGCAAACCATTCAGCAGGTCATGGACTTCTTCAACGGCAGTGATTCCCTACGCCCTACAGTCATTGACACACGTTCCGAGTTCTTCGCTCATAACGAGGAGTTTGAGCTCGACTTCTCCGATGTCAAGGGACAGGAAAATGTCAAACGTGCGTTTGAGATAGCAGCCGCTGGAGGCCACAACTTGATCATGGTGGGCCCTCCGGGAGCTGGCAAGAGCATGATGGCGCGTCGCTTGCCTTCGATCCTGCCTCCTCTCACACTGGCTGAAAGTCTTGAAACGACACAGATCCACAGTGTAGCAGGCAAACTCAAGGGCGAAACGGGTCTCATCTATGCCCGTCCGTTTCAGGCACCACATCACACGGTCTCGCAGGTTGCCCTCGTGGGTGGTGGCGCTAATCCTATGCCCGGCGAGATTAGTCTTGCCCACAACGGTGTGCTGTTCCTCGATGAGTTGCCGGAGTTTTCCCGTGCCGCACTCGAAGTGTTGCGCCAGCCGCTGGAAGACCGCAAGATCAACGTCTCGCGTGCCAAATACAGCATCGACTATCCCTGCAACTTCATGTTTGTGGCTTCAATGAATCCATGTCCCTGCGGCTACTACAATCATCCCACCAAACACTGCCAGTGTACGCCCGGACAGATTCATAAGTATTTGAACAAGATCAGCGGTCCCCTGCTCGACCGCATAGACATTCAGATAGAGATTGCGCCTCTCTCATTCGAACAACTGAGCCGCAGCAAACCTGGCGAATCGTCAGCTGTCATCCGACAGCGCGTCATCGCTGCCCGTCAACGGCAGGAGGAGCGCTACCGCGAGTGTCCGGGTATCCATTGTAATGCCCAGATGACTCCGGCCTTGATGCGCCAGTACGCCACACCCGCCTCACAGGACATGGCCATGCTGCGCGACGTCATCAACCGCCTGCAGCTCTCCGCCCGCGCCTACGACCGCATCCTCCGTCTTGCCCGCACCATCGCCGACTTGGAAGGCACTGAGAACATTCAGACCCATCATCTTGCTGAGGCTGTCGGTTACCGCACGCTCGACCGCGAGTCGTGGGGAGAGAGCATTTAGAGCTGCTTGACGGGGAATGTGAAATAAGTGTCGGGGAATGGTTCGTCCTTCAGTGTGAAGTGCCACCATTCCGAGTCAAGTGCCTTGAAACCATGACGAAGCATGGCTTGACGCAAGATCATGCGGTGGGCAAACTGCTCGGCGGTGATGCTGCGACCGACAGGGCTCTTGCTGTTATCGCCCGTGTATTCGCCCGTCTCTGGATTTCCGCAGAAATCCGGGTGGCTTTCGGGACCAAACCAGTCGAAAGTGCCACCCATATCCAGTTCCTTCTCGGTGCTCATGTCGAAGAGTGTCAGATCGACGGTGCTGCCGCGCGTGTGTCCGCTTCTCTCGTAGATATACTCCTGTTCGAAGAGCACGCTCTTGTCCAATTCTGGGTAGAAGTAGCTTTTCATGAGTGTGTCGGGGATGTCGGCTGCCCAACGCACGAAATGATCCACACCCCGCTGCGGGCGGTAGGCATCGTAGATCTTCAGACGGTAGCCCAACTGGATGACATCATCGCTCACAGCTCGCAGACTGTCTGCCGCCTGACGTGTGAGAAGTGCCGTAGGTTCCTCGTAGCCGTCGATACGACAGCCTACAAAGTTATAGGTGCCAAAATAGCGGATTTCCATAATCGCGTCGGGCACTGCGTCCGACAGCGTTACAAACTGGCTCGAGTCCTCCTCGGGTCGGGCTTCTGCGCTCTTCGGCGCACAGGACTCCATGATGAAGCCGCCGCTGATGAGAATGGCAGTCAACATCCACGGATTCATTTTTATCATTTCTTTTCAAAAACTATTTGTCATGCTTCAAGTGATTGAACCGAAGCACATGAATTTTGGGCAAAGTTACAAAAAACTCGCCAATCGCAGGGGCTTAGTAGTCTTTTTTTGAGAATTATATGAAAAAATCACTGCTTTTCGTGCGAGTATTTACATTATTCGTTATCTTTGTCCCATGAAATCCACGACATAGTGTCTCAAAAGGACAAACACGGTCATTAATAGCAAACAACATAGAAGATATGAGAACCTTTTCCAATCTACTTACATTCATTCTCTTGGTCATCACGGCAGTAATGCCGATGACTCACGTTTATGCTGTCTCGGTCACGAACGATGCCCATCACCTCATCGTAGGGGACCTGGAGAGCGAGGCCTCGGCGCAGAAGACCAAACTGATGAACCGCATCTCAGAGGTGAGGGATGCTGCGAAATGGGTATTTACGTATGAGTTAGGCGACGATGCTGTGGAGGTTACACCAACCAGTGCCGATGATTTCAACAGTAATTCCGCTATGCTCGACGGAGCTCCGCAGAGAGAACGCCACGGGGTCAGCTGGGGCAACGACGGAGGGGGCTACGGCGCACTCATCGATGGTCGTCTTGACACCTATTTCCATACCTCGTGGAAAGATGCTGAGATCGAATGGACGGACTACAATGCGGACAAGACACCGGCAGACGGTGCGCGCAGGACGTCTCTCCACAACCTGTCCATGCGACTGCAACGGCCAGTCAGTAATGTCGCTTTCCTGCTGTCAGCGCGCAAGGACAACAATAACTTCAATAACCCGACGAAGATCGACGTGGAGGTCAGCCCAGACGGCGTGACGTGGCAGACCGTGTTCTACGGCTACGACTTTTTCACGCCTAATATCCATGCTGAGAACAGCTATCTCGTAGGACCCTTCGACCTTGGCGGTGAATACCAATATGTGCGCTTCGCCAACTATGCCAACGACCGTGAGCTCGATGGCAGCTGTTTCTTCTGCATCTCGGAGCTGAAGGTCTATGAGGGTGCGCGTCCGACGTCTAACTGTGTGCTGACGAACATGAATCAGGAGATTGTCCGTGAATTCCTCGTCGCTTACTCCGAGGCCAACCGTTATATGGATTGGTTCGAGGACGAGGACGAAAACAATATTGACAGCTACGTCGATGATATGAAGTCCGCTCTCCAGCGTCTGAACACGGCGTATAGTGCTTTCAAGTCTGATCTGAAACCTCAGTTTGCTACGTTCTCCAATCCAGTTGTGAACGAGGACGCGCCCGATCCTTCGGTCATTCGTGGTCACGATGGCTACTACTATCTGTTCTCGACTGCCGAACACGTCTATCGTTCCAAGGATATGGTCAACTGGACCTACGTGCGTCAGGCTTTTGGCAATAATCCCCATCCCACTTTCGTCGAAGGTGTGAGCGTCTATTGGGCTCCGTGTGTCACGGAGCAGGATGGTCGCTACGTCCTCTATTTCGCATTGTCCAAATGGGGCGGAGGTTCGACGGCCTCCATTGGTGTGGCCACCTCCGACAGGCCCGATGGCCCCTATACCCTCGTCGGCGACGGCAAGCTGTTCACCAGCGGTGAAGTCGGCGTAGAGAATAGCATCGATCCCTGCTACGTCGAGGAGAACGGCAGGAAGTACATCGTATGGGGCAGCTGGAACGGCATCTGGGCCATCGAACTCACTGAGGACGGTCTCGCCGTGAAGAACATCACGAGAAAAAGGAAACTGGCAGATACGCGTTTCGAGGCAGCCTACATTTACAAGCGCAACGGCTACTACTACCTCTTCGCTTCCATCGGAGCCTGTTGCGAGGGACTCAACAGCACCTATCAGACGGTCGTGGGGCGTTCCACCTCTTTGCTTGGCACCTACCGCACTCGCGATGGTCAGAATATGCTCAATAATGCCTATCGCCTCTTCCTCAACTCCAATAGTGTCGTTGTCGGCCCTGGGCATAACTCACGTATCATTGAGGACGAAGCAGGAGAGACGTGGATGTACTACCATGGTTATCGTCGCGATAATCCCACCCGAGGCCGTGTAGTATGGCTCGACCGCGTACTATGGGACGAAGATGGCTGGCCGTACATCGCAGGCGGTTCGCCATCTGGCTTCACGCAGCCTGCCCCCGTCACTGCCCCCTCCAGCTTGGTACCCTCCGAGGTGCATCGAGAGTGGGGGACTCGCCATGCGACGCTCACTCCCGTCGATGTGCTGAACAACGCACGTCTGGAGCTGTTCGTGACGGGTTCTCGAGGTGAGGGTTCTGAAGAAATCGATGTCCAGCCTTACAGTGCTCTGTTGCAAAGCGATGGTGCGGGTCAGTGGGAAGGGCAGGAACAGGTGATCTGCCCTGGCGTGGATGCCAGCGTAGTGCCTTGCGACATCAATGTTGACGGCAAGATGGATTTGGTTGTTTTCGGACGTGCAGCAGCTCCTGAGTCGCGTGGCATCTTTCTTGGGAATGGAGACGGGACTTTCCTTCAGCAGCCCTTTACCGTCGAAGGCGGCGATGCCAGCCTTATCAGTCAGGCTGCAGTAGCCGACATCAACAACGATGGCTGGGCAGACCTCATCGTTGTCGGCAACCGCCAGAATGCAGTGCTCTTGCAGCGTCCGGCCTTCACCTTCCAGGCTGTGCCTTTCAACGATGATGCCTCCTACCTCTCCGTTCGCATCGCCGATTTCAATAAGGATGGTTTCGCAGACCTCTTTGCTTTTGGCACTCAGACTGCTGAACTCTACCTCAACGACGGTACAGGTATGGCCTTCACCTCGACAGGTTGGGCTGAGTCGCTTCCAGTGCCCACCGATGGGGGCATCGCGATTGCCGATTTCAACTACAACGGTTTTCTGGATCTCTTTGTGGCAAGTGCTGAGGGACAGATGCTGTTCAATAGCGGCGAGAACTTTTCCGTTCCCACTGAAAGCCGCTTTGCACCCTACGCGCTGACCAATCACAACTGGAGCAATGCGGGAGCCTTGGCCTACGACTGGAATGGTGACTATTACTTCGACCTCCTCTATCAGGGCGACGATCCCCAACTTGGCACACAGAGCGGCAGCATTTGGCTTCGTAAGGCAAGCTCCTTCCACCGTGACAATCGTTACTTGGCTGGCAGCGATGGTGCTACAGCCATCATCGACTGGAATGGTGATGGGATTCATGACATCGTCAGCACTGGCTACTCCGAGGATCGTCACCTGCTGCCCGACAGCAAGGAGAGAGGAATCACTTTCGCCATCACCTACGGCACAAAAAGCCAGGCCAAAGCACCCGATCCGCCAACAGATCTGAAAGCGACTGTCGATAAGCAACAGGTCACCCTCAGCTGGAAGCCGCAGAGCAGAAGGAATACGACTCATGAAATCTTCATCCGCGATGCGCAAGGCCATCTGCTCGGCAACTGCCGTTCATACGTCGGAGGCGAGAACGACGGCTTGCGCAAGTGTATGGATATCGGTCAATTGGCCAATATAGAAAGCGTCACCTACACCCTTCCTGCAGGCCACTACACTTGGGGAGTACAGAGCATCGATGCCAGTCTCACAGGTTCAACGTTTGCAACGGGTGAGTTCGACATCGAGGATGCTGATGCCATCACAGCTCCTTCAGCCGTCATTGCTCACCCCTCCCCCGTATTCTACAACACCCTCGGACAACGCATCACGCTGCGCCATAAGGGGATTCGCATCGTGCGTTACCCCAATGGCACAGCGTGCAAGCAAATTCAGAGTTAGGATTAGTCGGAGAAGAATCCGAAGGCAGCGATTTTTCTCAGCATCTGGAGGATGTAATCGCCGGAGGTGTCGCTCCAGTGGAATCCCAAGCGGTGCAGGATGGTGCAGGTGTAGCGGTTGTCGCGCTCGATGTTGACTACTTTCTGTCCGTGGGCTACATCTTGGTAAGCCAGTATGGACGCTAACAGCTTGGCCTTTTCGGGGTCTTGGCCAGCGATGGCTATGGCCTGTTGGAACTCTGACATCTCAACGAAACGCATCTCTCCACCCACCTTTTCCATGAGCATCAGCACATCGCCCAGCAGTTCAGTGTGGTTGTTGAACGGCTGGAACACGGTACATTCCTTGGGCGTCGATGCGAGGAGCACTACCGCCTTAGCCGTCTCGTCGATGGGCGACATCTCGGTGTATTCATCGTAGCCGTCATAGGGGCAGCACCCCAGCGTATAGAACACTTTGAGACGTCCCATATAGCTGTTGCTGTTGAAGTTAGCTTGGAACTCACCGTCGGAACTGCGTGGTGCCAGATTACCTACACGCATCACTTTGGCGTTCAGCCCGTGGCGGGCAACAGCATCCAATACCAGACGTTCTGCCAGGAACTTGGAGTGCATATAGCGATTGTCCAGGAACTGCCCAAACCACAGTTTGCGCTCGTCCAGCATAGGCGGCTGGCTGCCATCGCCGCGATCGATCCATATCTCACCAACGGAAGTCGTGGAGATATGCACCAGACGGGCACCAGTTTTAAGGCAGTATTCCATGCAACGGCGCGCACCGCCGATGTTCACATCCTCGATGTCTGAGCCTTTGGAGAAGTGCTTCACGTTGGCAGCGCAGTTGAAGACGGTGTTGATGTTGGCAGGGAAACCGCTGACCATAGTGGTGATGTCTTGGGTGACGTCGCCGTTGATTACAAAGAGGCGGTTGCCGAAGAGATCCGAGAAGGAACGCTCGAAATAATAGAACAACAGATTCTTCAGGCGGCGTTCGGCAGTGGGCTGATCTTTGCCGCGCACGAGGCAAGTGATTGTTGGCGCATCGGAATCGATGAGCTCGCGCAGCACATGGATGCCCAGATAGCCCGTGGCACCGGTGAGGAGCACATTGCCCAACTCTTGCCGCTCTCCCTTGAGGAAGAATTCCACATTGTTGTGCTGCAGGAGGGCATCGATGCCAGAGTAATCGAAACACTCTACCTCCACGTCAGTCTGCTCAACGGGAGCTGCGGCTCCCACAAACTGTGCCAACAGACGCGGTGTGGGATGATCGAACACATCGCCGTAGGCAACATGCTTGCCTGCCTTGTCGGCTTCGATGATCACTTTGGTAACCATCAGCGATGTACCGCCCAGCTCAAAAAAGTTGTCAGTGGCACTCACCTTATCCATGGACAGTATGTTGGCGAAGATGTCGCAGAATAGCCGTTCGGTGTCGTTGGCTGGTGCTACGTAATCACGATCCTCAACTTGTATCTGAGGCGCGGGTAGAGCACGGCGGTTGACCTTCTGATTCTGATTCAATGGAATCTCGTCTATCTGAAGCGTCGCAGCAGGAACCATATAGGGGGGCTTGCGCTCGCGGATGAAGGCGTGCAGCGCCTGAATATCGATGTGCTCGTCGCTCACCACGTAAGCCGCAATGAACTTACCGCCATTGGGGTAGTCGAAGGCTTGCACCGTAGCGTCCTTGATGGCGGGGTACTCTCGGATGACGCTCTCCACCTCTTTCAGTTCAATGCGGAAACCGCGAATCTTCACTTGTCCGTCGCGGCGTCCCACGAACTGGATGTTTCCGTCTGCCAGATAGCGCACGACATCACCCGTGCGGTAGCAACGTTTGCCGTGCCACTGGATATAGGTTTCAGCGGTCTTTTCGGGTTGGTTCAAGTAGCCGTGGCTCACCTGCGGACCGCTCACCAAGAGCTCACCGGCAGCACCTAATGGCAGGCGGTTCAGGTCTTTGTCCACGATGAACAGCTGCAAGTTATCCAGAGGCTTGCCGATGGGCGCGTTCTGCTGGAACTCCGTCATCGGATAGGTCGTGGTGAAGATGGTACATTCCGTTGGTCCGTAGCCATTGTGCATCTGATAAGTGGTCGGAGGAGTGAGCGGCAGCACCTTTTCGCCGCCTACCGAGAGATGGCGTAGAGAGTGGTTGTCGCAGTTGATGGCGAACTGACATCCCACCTGCGTCGTCATGAACGAATGGGTCACGCCCTCCTCGTCGAAGTATCTGTTCAGGTCAGGCAGGTTCAGACGAATGTCATCGCCCACGATGACCACGGCAGCGCCTGTGGTGAGAGCAGGGTACATATCCATCATGCAGGCATCGAAGCCGTAGCTGGCGTAGGCCGCCACTTTGTCACTTGGACGCAGGTCGTAGTAACGCTGATACCAGTGGCAAAAGGCCACCAGATTGCCATGCGTCAGCTGACAGCCTTTAGGCGTACCAGTTGAACCAGAGGTGTAGAGGAGGATGAATAAAGACTCACTCCCTAACCCCTCTCCCAGAGTGAGGGGAGTGGTTACCTTGGGTAAGGAGTCAAAATCTGCAAGGTCGAGTACGGGGATATCTGCATCTTTAATGTAGGTTAAACCAGCGAGCCATTCACTCCCCTCGCTCTTGGGAGAGGGGTTGAGGCTGATCAACAGCTTGGCATCTGCATCCTGCATCATAAAGTTCAGACGCTCCGACGGATAGCTGGGGTCAAGGGGCTGATAGGCGCAACCAGCCTTCAGTACGCCCAGTGAGGCCGCTACCATCCATTCGCTTCGTCCGATGAGAATGGAGACAACGGGAGATGGAGATTTTGATGATTGACCATTTACGATTTGGCTGACGTATGCGGCAAGGCGGTCGGTCATCTCGTCCAACTCTTTGTAGGTCAGTCGAACATCGTGATAGACCACAGCCAGATTGTCGGGTGTTTCTGCAGCCTGACGGCGGAACAGCGATACGATGGTCTGTGTGTCATCATATTCGACCGCCGTCTGGTTGAAGGAATCCAGCAGTTTGATGCTGCTGCTGTCCATGAGCGAGATGCTACGAAGCGGCTTGTCGGCATTGGCGGCGAACGCGCTCACAGCATGACTTACGCTCTGTGCCAGGCTCTGCATCATCGACTCGCTGTACTTTCCGTTGTCGTACTCGATAGCCACGCTCGGAACGCCCTCCACCTCGGTGATGTAGAAGGCAATCTTGAACTTGGGCACATTGAGCTCCATGGTTTCATCGACCAGTACTTGCTTTCCTCCTACGCGATAGTCGCTGAGCACGCCTATTTGATAAGCAAACATGATGTCTGCCTTGAGACCGTAGTCGGCAGCGATGCGGGCAAACGGATAGTTTTCGTGGGTCAACGTCTGCTCGAAGGTCTCGGCACTCTCATGCAGGAACTCCTGCACACTTTGATTGCCGATCTTGGCGTTGAGTGCCAGTGTGTTCACAAACATTCCCATCGTGTTAGCCACTTTCATGTTGCTGCGTCCGTTGGAGATGGTGGTGATGCAGACGTCATCGCTGCCAGCGAAGCGCGAGAGGCTGTAGAAGACGGCACTCAACAGCACGGCAGAGGGGTTCACGCCCTGTTGCTTGGCCAGACGTGTGGCATCATCCCATATAATGGATGCGCAGACACGTCCGTTCTCGCCCTGCGGACGGGGATTAACGAGATCCGAGGCCAGCTCCGTCACCTCTTCCACATTGCCCAGACGCTCCTTGAAGAATGCGGCGGCCTCAGCAAAAGCCTCACTCTGCTCGGCTGCCTTCTGCTCTGTGACAAACTGCGCATAGCTGCACATCTCGGGCTCTATCTCCTGACCGTCCATCAGGTCGCAGATCTCATGGATGAGCAGGTCGTAGGAGTAACCGTCGCATACCAAATGGTGAATATCACAGTAGAGATAAGGTGCTTTCTCCGTATGGATGATAGCAAAACGGAAGAGACGTTCTTTCGAGAGATTGAAGGGACGAACGAAGCCGTGACGGAAAGCGAGGGCTTCTTCCTCGCTCATCGTGAAGTCCTCCACTGCCACTGGTGCCTCTCGGTCGCCCATCACCTGCACCACGCCGCTTTCGTCAGTCGTGAATTGCACGAAGAGCGCTGGATGATTCTTCACGGCTTTTTGTACGGCAGAGCGTAGTTGCTCGGTGTCTGTCCCTTGGGGGAAGGCGAGGCACAAAGGTGTGTTGTACAGCGTGGATGTGGGATTCTTCATGCAGTCGAAATAGACGCCCGTTTGGGAGTAGGATAATGGGGAACTTACATTCCCAATTGCCGTCTCGGGACCACTCTCTCCTTTCCCTGAAAGGAGGGGTTGAGTCTGGGCGTCTTGATGAAGCATACTGCTTAATATCTCATTTTCGATGGCTTGCAGGTTACCTCCTCCTGTGAGCAATTTGGCATCAAGCTGCACGCCGAAGCGTTTGTAGATTTGGGTAGCCAACTTGATGGCTAAGATGGAGGTGAGTCCGACATAGCGGAGGTCAGTGGTGAGGCCGAAGGCTTCGGTATTCAAGATGGTAGCCACCATTTCCTTGAGCTCCTGCTCCAGGATATTGAGTGGAGCTGCAGCGGTCTCTTCGGCATCTGCTGTTTCCCCGAAGACGGGCTCAGGCAGTGCACGGCGGTTGACTTTCTGGTTCTGGTTGAGAGGGATTGCATCGAGTTGCATAGTAGCTGCCGGCACCATATAAGGCGGCTTCTGATCCATGATGAAGCTGTTCAAGGCTTTGACATCTATTTTCTCGTCGGCTACGATATACGCTGCGATGAATTTGCCGCCGGTGGGATAATCGAAGGCCTGCACTGTGGCATCCTTGATGCCTGGGAACTGGCGGACGACGGCCTCCACCTCCTTGAGTTCGATACGGAAACCGCGGATCTTCACTTGTCCGTCCTTGCGACCCACAAATTCTATGTCGCCATTTTCGCGATAGCGCACGATGTCTCCAGTGCGATAGACGCGCTTACCGTTCCATTTGACAAAGGCGGCGGCGGTTCTCTCGGGTTGGTTCAGATAACCCAAACCCACCTGCGGGCCAGCGATGATAAGTTCACCGGCTGCACCCCAAGGTACTTGTTTCCCGAAGCGGTTCACAATGTGGAGTTCTACATCATCGTTAGGCTTGCCGATGGGGATGTTGGGCTCGTTCTGATCGACGTAATGGCTGCATACATAGACGGTTGTCTCTGTTGGACCGTAGGCGTTGAGCAGAGCGTAGGAGGGCGGATCCAGGCTCATGAGCTTCTCGCCGCCTGTTCCCAACCATTGCAGACAGGGAATGTCGGGATAGTTGAGCACCATCTGTGTGGCCATCTGAGTGGTCATGAAGCAGTGGGTGATGCCTTCTTGGCGTATGTAGGCATTGATGCCAGCCAGGTCAAAGCGTATATCATCTTGAATGATATAGATGGTGGCACCAGCCCACACGCACGACCATAGGTCACATTGGTAGGCATCGAACCCGTAGCCAGCGTAGGTCGCGTAGCGCGAGCCAGGCTTCAGACCGATGTTTTTCGTGTTGAAATCGACGAAGCTGCAGAAACTCTTTTCGCTCAGCATCACCCCCTTGGGTGTGCCCGTCGTACCACTGGTGTAGAGCAGCACCAATGCCTCAGTCCCATCGTAGGCCGAAGCGTCCTCTCTCATGAATGACAACCGATCCTCGGGATAGCTGCTGTCCAAAGGCAGGGAGGTGAGGCCGGCCTTGGCGATGGCGAGGGGAGCCAACACCATCTTCTCGTCGCGAGGTACGGTGAAGCCCACGACGTGTTTGCCACAACGTACAGTATATGCAGGGTCGATGGTGTCAGTCATACGATCTACTTCAGCGAAGGTGAGGCGTTTATCACCCGCTACGCAGAAGATGTCGTTCGGACGCTCGGCAACGTGCTGCTTGAAGCGATCCACTAAACTATTCGTTGAAAGATGATTGTTGACAGTTGAAAGTTCGGGATTGAGTCCGTTCAGCCACTCGGTCTGTTCGGAAGTCGCATATTCCAACTCACGCACCGTTTCTGCTGTGACCATACTGCGGAGGATGGCACTGTAGCTGGCCGCAAACTCTGTCATGAAAGCATCTGACCAATCGGCGGAGCTGTAACCTAACTTGAGGAAATAGCCCTCATGATTCTCGATGAGTTCGGCTGCTAACTTCCAGCCGGGCGTGAGTACTCGAACGTCTTCAAAGGGATACAGTTTTCCGTTCAGGCGCAAGCTTCGCTTCTCGGCTTGTATGGGACCTTGATAAGTAAAGATCACCTGATTGTTCAGTCCCAAGTCTTTCACTGCGTCCTGATAGGCGTAATATTGCAACCGCTCGGTGGTGGTCATCTGTTTCGCGAGTGAGGCGAACACCTCACCTAACGGTTCCTCGCCGCTCGTCTGCAGGAAGACGGGCAGCGTGTGCACCATCATCGTGACGGCAGAAAGTGTGCGACGGTCGCCGCGACCGTAATAGGCGGTGCAATATGATGCCCTATCTTCAGCGCTATAGGCAGACAGTAATAGTGCCCAGGCGGCCTGCATCAGAGTACTTTCCTTGACTCCGAAACGCTTCATGACTTCGCGTACCTCCTCTTTCGTCACGCTCAGCGGATAGAACTTGAGGCAAGTGTGGGCGGGGGTGTTGGCCAAGGTACTCTCGGGTATTGGCAACGAGTCGGTTTCTGCGGCGTCGCAGAAGGTCTTGGCGTACCACTCTCGTGCCTCTGCCATCTTGGTCTCGTCGGCGCGCAGTGCCTCTTCCTCTTGTGCAACGGCCACTCCGTCCATCGTTTCGCCTGCTGGTGTCTTCCCGTTGTAGCATCGCTCGATGTCCCTGCCTACCAACAGCATCGAAAAACCGTCGGCAAACACATGATGGATGTCCAAATAGAACCATGCGTCGCCATTCGTTGCCTGATAGATCTCGCAACGCCATAGCCGTTCTGCGTGAGGATCCATGGTACGTGCGAAAGTACGACGAGCCTCTTCAATGGAATCCACATGAATGATTGGCGTCGTTTCTTCCATCGAGGGGAAGATCCCGCTTTCTACCTGAGGATGGCCTTCAGCGTCATGGACGATGTGTGACGCAAGATATGGATGAGCGCAGAGCGCCTCATAGCAAGCCTTCTGTAAACGCGGTAAATCAATCTCAGCAGAAAGCGGCACCAGTATCGAACTCTGGTAATTCATATTCTCGTCCAGATTGGTGACGCAGGCGTAATAGACGCCCAATTGGCTTTGGCTCAAAGGTGATTTCATAGACTTGCAACTTTCTATGTGCTACTTCTATTCGAATTCAAAGATATTGATAAAGCCTGTCAACTTGAACACATTCTTGATGTCATCGTTCACGTCGCGCATGATGACTTTACTACCTGCAGCCTTGGCTCCTTTCAGGATGCCGAGCAGAATACGCAGGCCACTGGAGGCGATGTACTCCAGTCCCTTGCAGTCGATGATGACGTCTTTACCGTCTGAAGCGTAGAGCGGTTTCAGCACTTCCTCAGCCTCCATGGCGGCTGCGGTGTCCATTTCTCCTATTAATGTGGCAACATACTTGCCTCCGGTTTCTTCAATACTTACGTTCATTTTGTTGTATATTTTGGATTAAACTATCAATTTTCAGCTTTCAACACTTTCGTCAGCGTCAGCACATTCTGTCCTTCGGAATGTGAACCAGGTATGCTGCCATCTGTTCGCTGCCTTTCGTAGTTGATGGAGTCCATCAGTTCACGTACCAACATGATGCCGAGCCCGCCTATTGGTCTGTCCTCAGCGGGGAGCGAGACATCAGTCTTCTTCAGGGCTGTTGGGTCAAAGGGCACGCCGGAATCGATGATCTGGAAGCGGATGCGATGACCGTCGGACATTACACGAACGGTGATATTCCCCTCAATGCCTGTGGGATAGGCATAGTCAATCACATTAACTACGACCTCCTCGACAGCGAGCCGAAGCTGACGGAACAGCGATTTCTCGATCTCTATCTTTTCAGCCACGCCTTTCATGAAAAGGCTGAGGCGAGTCACCTCGTGGACATCATTTTTCAGCACAAGCGTCTCTGTCAGAATGCTCTCGAAACGACGAGGAGTATAGCGGATAGCCATCATCGTCAGGTCATCGCTCTGCAGGGCATCACCCACGAACTGATGAATGGTCTCAGTGATGTGCTCCAAGATCTGCTGAGGGAGCATCTCCTTCTGGGAGCACCAGCTGAGCTCTTCCTCCACGCGTTGCAAACCGAATTGCCTGCGCTCATCGTCCTTTGCCTCCGTCAGTCCATCGGTATAAAGGAAGATGGTGCTGTCTGGCAGGATTTGCATCTCCTGAGTCACATATCTCATATCATCAAATACACCAAGAGGTAAGTGCGGGAGACATTTGTAGATGGGCTGTACTCCATTGTTCGTGATCACAAGCGGTACGTCATGCCCTGCATTGCAATAGCGCAGATGTCCTGTGGGCAGGTCAAGCACACCGATAAACAAGGTAACGAACATATTGGAGTCATTTCCTTGACAAGAGGTCTCGTTGATGGTGTGCATGATGCGGGAGGGATCGCTTTCATGGGCTGAGATCGAGCGGAACAGGGCGTGAGTCACGCCCATTAGCATCGCCGAGGCAGCACCCTTGCCGCTGACATCACCGATGCAGAAAAAGAGCTTCTCGTCGCGGATGAAATAGTCATACAGGTCGCCGCCGACTTCGCGGGCAGGCACCAGTGAACCATAGATATCCACTGCGTCGCAGTGCAGCTGATGTTTGGGCAGCATACTCTGCTGTATCCTGCTTGCCACATGCAGCTCGCCGCCAATACGTTCCTTTTCGGCATTTGCTTGACGCAGATGCTCTAGGTTACGCGAGGTTCGATAGACGATGAATCCGATGAGCAGCAGACCAGCAGCCACCAAGAGCAGCAGGAATAGGCGCACATGGCGCAGCGTGCCAAAGATATCGTCATCCTCGCAGACATTGATGAGGATCCAGTCCGTCTTTCCGCCCACGGGATGATAGAACACGTGCAGTTTCTCATTCGTCGAGCTGGTCATAGTGACGTAGCCTTCTTTGTCTTCATCTTTTTCCAGACATTCGAGGGCTTTGTGGAAATTCGGATTGTCCTCTCCAGCC
Organism: uncultured Bacteroidaceae bacterium; assembly: GCA_905236985.1. Taxonomy (GTDB): domain Bacteria; phylum Bacteroidota; class Bacteroidia; order Bacteroidales; family Bacteroidaceae; genus Physcousia. The sequence goes on from CAJORF010000146.1 coordinate 48,206, forward strand.
AACAGATTGCCTGCGGCTGTCAACAGGAAACGCTGAGTGTTCCCATAGACCTTCGAATCGTCAATCACTTCGTCCAACCAGTCAAGTGAGATATCTGCATCGACAACGGCCACGATCCTGTTCTCGTCATCGTGTACGGGTACAGCGTATGTCGTTACCATCGCCTGTGCACCGTCTGGGTCAAAGTAGGGCTCGCACCAGTTCCCGCAGTCCTTGGCTATCGTTTCTGTGTAGAACTCCATCTGCGTATAGTCGTGTCCTGCCGATCCGAGTTGCATCGTCTCGATCGTGCCGTCTGCCCGTCGCGCAGAATAGGGCTCAAACCATCGTCCCTTCTGCGGATAGTAGTCGGGTACGAAGGTGACGCTGCCACCGAGGATGTCGGGGTTGTGCTCCACCAACTGGCGGGTGTTGGAGTACATGGTGTCGGGGTGTGCAAGGTCGCCTCTGACTACCCAGGCCATATTATCGACCGTCACTTCAACCTTGGTCAACTGGTTGCGGATGGAGAGGTGGATGGTGTTCATCTCCCGCTGCACCAGACGCTCCATCGTCTCCTGGATGATGTTCTGTGCTGCATAGTAGAGTCCTGCTGATGTCAGCTCCACCAGCAGTGCCGCAGCAACGATAACGAACAGACTGGTGTTCGTCTTCAAAAAATGTTTCTGCTGTTCGTTAAGACCTTTTTTCATCAGGGTCATTGCATCATCCATTTCTTTTCAACTTTCACCATTGGCACACCGACTTCCTCGGAGGTGCTGTCGGCGTAGGAGAGCTGGAGATAGACGTGGGCTTGCTCGCCGATGATGGTGTCTCCCGTCACGCTGATCTCCACGAGTTGGCCGTGCTGTTGCTTCATCGTGGCATCATATTCTGCGATGACGTCAATCATCTGACTGCGATAATCCTCCGACATACTGTCGGCGTAGGCTATCTGTCCCACAAATTTCTCGTACTTACCTTCCTGCAAGTACTCGTAGCAACGCTTCGCCTCCTCGCGAACACGGCTGTGGTCATCGTCTGAGCATGCCGTCGTCATCATCGCCAGAATAGCGATCAATGTGAGAGATAAAAGGTAGAAAACATAGCTGCGCTGTCTCATTGCTTTGGTTCCTGTGTCAAAATGTCAGTCTTTCTGCCGACAAAGGTAGTATTTCTGTCGCAAACAGCCAAAGATTAGGTCATCTTTTAATATTAAATAAGGAACGGGCACGCGTGATAGTTATTTTGGCACATTGTTTGCTCAACGAAAAATGTAAAAATATCAAGCAAATACCTTTTTTATCATTAAAAGATAATCGTTAAACAAATAAACAATACAACTATGGGAAAGATTATTGGAATTGACTTGGGTACCACCAACAGTTGCGTATCCGTTTTTGAGGGCAATGAGCCCGTCGTGATTGCCAACAGCGAAGGCAAGCGTACAACCCCCTCTATCGTCGCTTTTATGAAGGATGGCGAGCGCAAGGTAGGAGATCCCGCCAAGCGTCAAGCTATCACCAACCCGAAGAACACCATCTTCTCGATCAAGCGTTTCATGGGTGAGACTTACGAGCAGGTGCAGAAGGAAATCGGTCGCGTGCCTTATACCGTAGCCAACGAGAACGGTTATCCCCGTGTGGATATCGAGGGCCGTAAATATACTCCGCAGGAGATCAGCGCCATGATTCTTCAGAAGATGAAGAAGACCGCTGAGGACTACCTCGGACAGGAAGTGACGGACGCCGTCATCACCGTGCCTGCTTACTTCTCCGACTCACAGCGTCAGGCTACGAAGGAAGCCGGTCAGATTGCCGGTCTCAACGTCCAGCGCATCGTCAACGAGCCTACGGCAGCTGCCTTGGCTTACGGTGTCGATAAGGCCAACAAGGACATGAAGATTGCCGTCTTCGACCTCGGCGGCGGTACCTTCGATATCTCCATCCTGGAGTTCGGCGGCGGTGTGTTCGAAGTGCTCAGCACCAATGGCGATACTCACCTTGGTGGCGACGACTTCGATCAGGTCATCATCGATTGGATGGCATCTGAGTTCCGTATGCAGGAAGGTGTGGATCTGAAGCAGGATCCTATGGCTCTCCAGCGCCTGAAGGAAGCTGCCGAGAAGGCCAAGATCGAGCTCTCCAGCAGCACCTCCACCGAGATCAACCTGCCGTACATCACCGCTGTCAACGGTGTGCCTAAGCACCTCGTGATGACCCTCACCCGTGCCAAGTTCGAGCAGCTGGCCGACAACCTCATCCAGGCTTGTAAGGTGCCCTGCCAGAAGGCAATGCAGGATGCTGGTCTCTCGAACAGCGACATCGACGAAGTCATCCTCGTGGGCGGTTCAAGCCGTATTCCTGCCATA
>CAJORF010000147.1 GCA_905236985.1 uncultured Bacteroidaceae bacterium
ACCATTCTCATCAACAGTAGCAACCGTTTCATCGCTGGATGCGTAAGTGATGGCATTGAAGGAAGCGGTGGCGGGCTCGGTAGCAGCTGTAATCTGCGCCGTTGTGCCAGCTTCTATTTCTGCGTTGTCGATGGAAGCAGATACACCAGTGTTGGCAGTGTAGGAGGTCATGTACATTTCAACCTTGTCGTAGCAAAGCCACTTTGCACCAGAGCAGTCACCCTCGAAACCAATCTTCAGAGTGCGGTCGGTAACGGTTACAGTGACTGTGTTAGGATACTTATTCTGTGCAAAGAGAGCGGCAGCACCAGAACAAGAACCAACACCGCTGTCATTAGCCTTTACGTCAACCTTCTCGTCGTTGGCGTAGAACTTAACGTCTGTGCCACTGGTGAACGCCTGAACAGTTACGGTATATGTGCCATTAGGAATGTTCTCAATGGTCTGATAGTTGTCAACAGCTGCATTATATACCTGTGCGGCGAAGTTTGTATTATTCTGTGTACCACCAACATCATACTGGCTCCAAGCATTCACATTATAGCCACCTGCAGAGAGGTTACGGCTGATGTTGGCTTGCTTCACATAATAGGTAGCGTCAACGGGATTCTCGTTGGTGGCAGCGGCAAGAGTCTTGTCGCGGTCTTTCTTTGAGATGAAGTACCACTGAGCATAGGTACTGGAAGCATCTGCGGCTTCATTCGACACATAAGTGTTTCCAGCCCATGCACTTATGAATGCACTGCCGTCGGCTGTGCTGATAGAGAACTTACCATCACCAATACTATTGATATAAAGGTTCGTGGATGATGCATCAATATAGCTGCCACCCATAAAGTGGTCATTTGCGTTGTTATAAGTATATGAGTCGAGAGTATAGACGCCATCGCCTACCTTGAGGCCGAAAGGTATGCCATGTTCGATAATCGAAGCGTGTGTACCCCAGTCGTTACCACCACCAAGGAATTGGCCAGTGGCAGCGTTCATTATGTAATAGTCGCCGTCTGTCAACTCTGTGGTAAAGAATGCGGGAGCGGGAGCATCAGCCACGGTAATCGTAGCAGTGGTCTGCACGTCATCGGCACCGTTAGCAATTGCAGTAATGGTTGCAGTACCGGGCTTAAGAGCGGTCACAACACCACCTGCAACGGAGGCAACGGTTACATCACTGGATGTCCAAGTAATAGTCTTATCATTTGCATTTTCGGGAAGGATCGTGGCTGTGAGAGTAGCAGTACGACCAGTCTGTATTGATACATTTGTCTGGTCAAGGGTAATGCTTTCAGGAATTGTATTAGCATCAATCTCCTCTTGAGTGAGTTGGCGTGCATAGGTCAATTTCACGTTGTCGAAGAGGAACCAACGAGCTGCAATAGGAGTAACGGTGTTCTTTGTACCGATTCTCAGTTTGCCACGGAAATAAAGCACCTCACCAGTGGTATAGGTGTTCAGTACATCGCCCTCTACATCTACGAGAGCCACTTCCTCATTGCTGGAAGAGCCATAGACACCGCAAGTGGGGGAGAAAACTGTGTAGTCGCCACCCTCACCGTTGAGTGAGTTGTACATATCTGCACTAATGGTATAGACACCTGCGGGCAGGTTTTCAATCTCCTGATAGATGTCAAAAGTTGCTGCTGCACGATCCGAAGCGTTACCTGCCCAGTATTCCATGCGGGAATCACCTTGGATAGCACAGTTACCACCATAGGGGATGTATCTAGTCCAACCATCGTAATTACCACCATCAAAGTCGGGGTTGGTGATGTAAGCTGTCATATCAAGTCCGTTGCCGGGCTGCTTGGTAGCAAGAACACCTGTATTGAAGGCCGCTTTCATGGCAGCGATTTCAGTTACACCATCGGTGGCCGTACGATTGTTGTAAGCAGCAATAGCTTCGCTTACGCCATCTGCTGCCTCGTACGCTGCCGTGCCATAGCTGTCAAAGAGTAGAGCTTTATCCATCTGAGCCTTGATAGCGGCATAACTGGCAACGCTGTTGCTTGCATTGTTGATTGCAGTGGTCAGTGTTGCAATAGCTGCTGTGACCTGAGATGTGAGTGTGAAAGTGTTGCGATCTACCATAGCGGCGGTCAAGGCCGTCTGAACATCGGCGTTCATGGGTTGTCCATCTAAGCCCTCAGCATCTGCATATTTAGCATCATAATCAACAAGATAGTCATCAAGGCTGTACTTGTAAAGCTTCATTGGGCCAAAAATACACCATGAACAGTAAGTGTCTATATAGCCATTAAATCCCAACTCAATTGCGCCAGCCTCTGTGACGGTGAAATCGAAAGCTTCTTCAAAATCGCCAATACTGAATGCATAAGCAGCACGACCCATATCGTTCTTGACCTTAGCATTCTTGTATTTGCCGTTACCGTTTTGCAATTCAGAATTCTCAGCGGCCGTCACAGCATGAATGTATTTCTGCGTTTCGCCAGCAAAGATGTAAGCCTTTGTGTTGGTGCCATTGCCATTACCTTCACGATAGAAAGCGTTGACAGCAATGCGATAGTCACCAGCAGGAAGATTAACTACCTGGCTGAAACGGAAGGATTTGCTGTTGCCGATAGCAGTGCCAGGATTTGCACTCCAAGAATGATAGAACTCAATGGCATTAACATCCATCGAGGTGTCGAGTGTTCCCGCAATCTCACCAGTGATGGTCCAGCCATCTTTTGAACTGAGGTCAGCATTCGTCAAATAGGTTGACGTAATGTCTTCTTGAGCATTTACGCTCAAGCCGACCATTGCCGCCATAGCGGCCAAGAAGAGTTTGATTTTCTTCATTTTGTTTTTGTTAGTTAATAATTGAGTGAATTAAAATTGTGGATAATATGTTGTTTTGATTATTTGTCAAATCAGATCGTTGTTCTTCAGAAGTTGTTTGAGCTCTTTATCAGAAATGGTTTCACGTTCAGACTTGTCATATATCGTGAGTAAGGTCACGTTTGCACCGTCAGAACTAATGAGCACCGTGTGCGTTATGACTCTTGCACCCCCACTTTTGCCTTTACCCTTGGATGTGTTTGAAATCGCACTTTCCGCAGATTGTTACCGAGATGAGTTCCCATGAACGGATTGGCACGGAGGTCAGACACGAAAGAGTGTAAATCCTCAAGCATAGAAGGATACTTCTTAGAAAGTTCCTTTACATCCTTTCGGAATCTTTGGGAAAATAGAATGCTATTGTTCATCCAGTTCATCAAATAGTTCTTCTACAGGTCTAGCCTCTATTTTTCCCTCCTGAATGAGTTTGAATTCCTTCAGAGCCAAATCAATGCGGTGAAGAGTTTCAGCTTTTTCAGCACTCATTGCCTTGGTCTTCGGTCTTAGCACTCTCTTGATGTATCTCTCAAAAAGTGCAGAGACACTCATACCGCGCTCTTCAGCATAGGCCTGAGCGTCGGCATAAAGTGCATTATCTATGGTTATTGTCTGCATAAGCTATTGTGTTTTCAAAAGAAGATAGATAAAAACGACAATTTTCGGGGGCAAAGTTACTAATTAAATATGGTTCGTGCGTGCTAATGGATGGTTAAAAGAAGTTAATAGCGTTGATTTTACACTTGTTCGGAGGCCAATAAGGCATCTTCGAGCTGCTGAACACCCTCTGCACGCTCTTGGCCACACGATGAAACAATGAGCCCCGCACTTCTGTTGGTGCGGGGCTCAGATATCGGTGGGCTAATGTCCTTGCGGACATAGCGTGGGATTAATAATCAAAGATGCTTTCGCCGAAGAAGTTGCTTTTAACATCTGCCTCATCGGGAACGTCTTCTTCTTCTTCGGCCTGCTGGATACCAGAGTTTCCACTGATATTATCGATACTTGCGGCCAGCATTTGCTCAGCGACAGCAATTGTCACATCAATTGCGGGAGAAATATATGTCTTTTTCATATTCGTAGGAAGTTAAATCTAATTTAGGTTGATATGGAACTTAAATCTTACTGAAATCTCAACTTAAATAATTAGGCTTCAATTTAAGATAGATTTAAGTCCCACGCTTCTCTTTTACTTAACAAGTACTTTCTTACCGTTGACAATGTAGATGCCCTTCTGAGCCTTGTTCACACGCTGACCGGAGAGAGTGTAGATCACGCCGTTCTCGGTAGCAGCGTCGCTGTTGATAGCGTCAATAGCGGTCTCGAGACCGTCGATGTAGAGCTTGACTTCCACCTGGCTGTTGCCAGTGATTTCATGAGTCTTATTCTCAATGTAAGCACGGAAGGCCTTCATATTGGTGTTACCTGCGCTCTTGTAGATAGCGCCATTGCCGATAAAGTAGTCAAGAGCTTCAACAGTAATAGGAGCATAGACACCGACGAAGTTGAAGTTGGTGCCTCCAACCTTAGCTTCTTCAGCAGCTACAATCTGCACACCTTCGAAGGTCTGCTTTGCACTTGCAGCGGTAGCCTTCACGAGAACAGGAACGTTAGCTGTGATGGAACCGTCACCCTTGTTGAAGTTGATTACAGCACGTTTGGGATCTGCGCTATACTCGGAGAAAGCATAAACTTCAGTGCCAGTGCCGAAAGCGGCGGCCACCTGATTAGCGGTCAGCGTGAAGGGAACAACAACAGTGTTGTAACCCTCCTTGATGGTGCGGGTCATAGTAACATCAGCAATGATGGTGTTGGTAATGGTGTTAGGAACAGCCTCGTCGTATGCAACATCCTGTGCCAACTTGGTTGTCGAAAGCAGTTCGCCGTCGGCGATAGACATCCACTGGTACTGGGAAGAAGCTTCAGCGTAGAACGTCATGGTAACCTCGGTCTGTTCGCTCAGTGAGAAGGGGAGGAAACGCCACTGCCAACCAAAGCCATTGCCATTGTTGACAAACTCGCCATCGTTCCAACTGGCCTCACCTGCCTTGTTGATACCACGAGCTGTATTACCTGCATTCGGGAGCGTTACGGTTTTGCTTGTTGCAGAGCAACTGACAAGACTTGTAGTGTTTGCAGAAGCGCGTGCAGCCACCTTGATGACATAGTCACCAGCGGGCAGAGTGCAAGTCTTCTGATACTGGATAGTCCAGCCATTGGCATTGCCCCAACCAGCGGAGGCCTGCTCGTAATATGCGTGGGTTACGCCACTCCAGTGCTCGTAGTCGAGATAGTTGGGGTCAGCTTTCTCACCAGCCACAGTAGCTGTGCCAGTCCAAGAACCAAAGTCGCCAATCAGACCTGTAGCAGAGAAGGTGTAGTCAGAAGCCACCTTGTTATACTGAGCAACGTTCAGGTTCTGAACGGCAACAGCAGCCTCTGCAGCGGTGGTGGGATCTGCTACGCCAAAAGCGGAACCCCAGAGGTTCTCGCACTCTGTTTTAGCCAGAACCCAAGCGTTGTAGCTCGGAGCAGCAGCCTTGAAGGTGGCAGTAGCAGCATCAAGAGCCTGAATCTTCTCCAAATAGTTGGCCTTTGAAGAACCGTCGGGAGCATCGTCAATAGCGTCTGTCACAGCGGTTCTTTCACTACCGCTGACATTCTTGTAAGCCTGGGCATCCAAAGCCTCATTGGCAGCAGTAACAGCATCATTCCACTGCTGAGCATAAACAGAATAGTCGGGAGCACCGTAGTACTTCAGCGTGAAGTCGCGGAAGATAGTCCACTTGTCGGTCTGAGTGTCTTGGTTATCAATACCAATCTCTACATCCTGATTAGACTCGATGATGAACTTCAGGGCAACCTTACCATTGCCACCGTCGAAGTATGTCTGTGCTTCAGCCATGGTATTCACTTCTGTGTTAGGTACACCAGGAATGAGAATCTTGTCATCACCGGCATAGAAGTATGTACTATGGTTACCTGCACGGTGGAAACCGGTAACGCCAAACTCCCAAGTACCAGAAGTCAGAGCAAGAGTCTGATAGAACTTGAAGTTGTTGTTGTAGAACTCGCACTCGTTATAGTTACAAACAGCCCAGCTACCGTCTGTGCGAGCAGAACCATTCTCAACAGCAGTCCAAAAGTCTGTATTCTGGCGAACGCCTGCATTGTCAACCATCACTGAGGTTACATCGATGTAACCAGGATCTGTGGGAACCTCAACATTGGCAAGAGCTGTCAGGAAGTTAAAACGGAGAGTGGGGATAGCAGCGTCAATAGCTTCAGTTGTGGTAGCAGACTCAACATCAGGCAATTCAACACTTGCGGAGATTGCCAATGCAGCGTCTCTGATAGCTGCATAGCGTGAATAGCTGCCCTGCAGAGCCTTGGCAGCATTCACGAGGCTCGACAGTTCGGAAGATGCATTGGAGATAGCCTCTTCTGTTGTCAGAGCATCCATGTCAATGCCATCAGCGTAGTTCTTGGCAGCGTTGTAAGCAGCTGTGGTGGTGGTGCCTTGGAGAGCAGACACGGCATCAATCTGAGCCTGGAGGGCTGCCTTCAACTCAGAGAGGTCAAGACCCTTGTAGAGAAGGACGAATGAGCGCCATACCAACCAGTGGTCGCCGGTGGAGTTGTCGGCGGTCAGGCCAATCTCGAGGTTTCCTCCGGCGTGGGTGAACGCAAGCGTGTTCACGCCATTGCCGTTATTGAACCAAGTGTTGGCTTCACCACGATTGTTAGCCTCGCCGGTGCTGGCGGTGGCGATGCTCATGGTGTTGGAACCTGCATTGAGGGTTGCCGTCATGTCAGTGCGGGTGAATGCTACGGCGATGAGATCGTAGGAACCTGCAGGCAGGTTGGCTACAGTCTGTTTGATGGAAGCACCACTTGCATTCCAGAACTCGGCGCATATATTACCGTTATCGAAAGTCGGGGTTGGGGAAGTGGTCCAACCAGTTGCGTTAGCTACCGGCATGTTATTTGTAATCCATGACTGTACAAGCTGCCAACGGCCGTAGTCGTCGGTCACAGCATCGGCGGGACCCACAATCGTGTTGTCAGCACTGGCCGTCATATATGAGCCAGCACCACCGCTATGGTTGTCCTTGGAAACGATGGTATAGACAGGGCCATTGTTGGCATCGGCCACCTTCGTGAAAGTCCACGTGGAGTTTTTATCGCGAGACTGGTCTGCGTAGATGACAGGATCGCCAAGGCGTTCAAAGCCATAACCACTGCCGTTCACATTGGTGCGGAGTTTGTAGGCACCGTCGTATTCCTCAACAGTCAACGTCAGCGCATTGAAACCAGTGCTGGCCTGAGTACCCCAACCATTGCCTCTTGTTAAGAACTGGCCTTTACCGACGTTGTAGAGGTAAAAGTCACCTGCTCCAACCTCGGATGCTGTCCACGACTGAGCTTGCACGCCCATCGTGACCATTGCCGCGATAGCGGCAAAGAAGAGTTTGATTTTCTTCATTTTGTTAATAATTTAGTTAATAATTGAGTGAATTGAAAATAAGGATGAATGTATATGTCTGGGTTAAAGGGTTTAAGAGTTTAAGGAATCGTTATGCATGTTCTGTTCGTGACTGGTATCTTCGATGGTGATGGTGTCACCGTTGATGGTGTAAGCGTAGTACCATTTCCCTGCCTTTGCCATGTGCCATCCTTCGTTTTGCCAGCGTTTGAGAGTGGGAGGGCGGCGGAGAAGGGATTGCTCAATTTGAAACATGGAATCGATATATTGGTTGATGAATCTTCTCATGTCATCAAAAGAGAAAGTGTGTCTGTATCTTAGTTGTACATGACGATAGAACACCCTTATCTTCTGCGCTGCCCGCGGCTTAATGACATACTGATACTGTTTCATCTTTTACATTGTAAATATCACGTAAGTCATCTATAAGTATATCTCTGAATTCATCTAACGAGAAAGTTTCTTTAGCTTGAGGCAGTGGAGGCAAATCACCGTGATCTTCATAGAGCCAAGGGTCAGAGTAGTCAATCAAAGAATCAATATCGTTGACATAGAACAGTCCAGATTCAATAATCATGGCGAGCATATCCCTTGCCCGAGCATCCTTCTTGTCGTATGAAAGGGTTACTGTACACATAGACTGTTGAGTTAATCGGTGTGAAATGATGTTTAAAACCACATTATCGGGGACAAAGATATAGTTTATTATTGTACGGGGGCGTGCGTGAGAGGTTAAAAGATGTTAACAATGGCGATTTTACACTTATTTGAGCAGCACCTTGCGGCCTCCGATGATGTAGATGTGACCTGGGCGGGGCTGGTTGACGCGGTGACCGTCGAGGGTGTAGATGGGGGAGGGGAAGGCGGTCTGAGCGTTGAGCGTTTGGATGCCCACGGTGGGATCGTAAGCCACACGGAGGATGCCCTGTGCGATGTCAGTATCATCGAAGTAGAGGCCGCGCTCGGCACTGATGACCTTGGATGCAGGGTCGAGGACGGGTGTGCCAACGACGCTGTTGACATCCTTCCACAGGAGGACTTGGTCGCCCTCGTTGATCTGTTCAACGAAAGTGGGTATCCAGTGGAGCTGGATGGTGGCATTGATGGTGAGCTTGTCGATGTTCTGGATGCTGGTGCCGCCCGTGATGGTTTCAGTGGCTGCGCGACCTATGCCGACATCGAGGATGGAACCCTTGGCGAAGGTGACGTTCTTGCCGCCGAAGCGCATGATGCCGGAGACGGCACTGGCGGTAGCACCGACATGGAGGATGCCGCCGGAGGCGATGCTGTAGGTGGAGTTGGTGAGGTCGTTGTTGCCCGTGACGCCGGAGAGGGTGGCTCCCTTGGCTACAGAGAGTGCGCCTACGCCGAGGGTGGCACCTGCCTTAAGGCAGAGCTCGCCGCCCTGCACCTGTGTGGCACCACTATGGTTGCTCTTGCCCGTGACGGTCATCTTGCACGTACCAATCTTATTGAACAAGACCTTGTTACCACCGCCATCGTCGGTGAAGGTGCCGTCGAAGGTGAAGTCATTGCCATTGCTATTTCCGACGTTCCAGATGTTGTTGCCTGTGACGGCGTTCTGACTCTTGAAGTCAGGCCCTGCCTGAACCAGCGAGCCGCTACCCGTGAGCTTTCCGACGGTGAATGTCTTGGCAGTGTTGCATACGCCACATCCCTCGGCAATATCAAGTGTGCCCTTGGGCATGCCGCCGCTCATGTCGAGGGGCAGCCAGATGTTCTTGGTTGTGTGATGGATTGTGCCCTCGAACTGTGTCCAGTCGCCGATGATGCGCACACGGCTGACGGTGTTGCGAGGAACGATGGTGAGCTCGCCCTCGCCCGTGATCTTGTTGGCGTAAGCGGTGTAGTAGGAGTATGATAGCTGGAAGTAACCTTTCTTGCCCTTGGGGATATACAAAGGAACGTTCGCAGCCTGTGCATCATCCCATAACGTACCGCCTTGGAACTCAACGGAGGCGGCAGGGATGTTGGTAGATGCTGAAGCGGAGCCGGCAGCGATCACCAGTGTCTTGACGGTGTTGTCCTTCATCAGCTTAAGGTTGCCTGTGCCGCGCTTGGTGAGGAGGGTGCCGGAGAAGACGGCGGCCTGGATGAACTCGTCGTTGTTGAAGATGACACCGCCCTCGTCGCCGACGAACTGAATGGGCGAGGCGTTCTCAACGGCAGCTGTCGTCTGGAGGACAGCACCGTTCTCAATGGTGAACTTATTGGCGGCCGCTGTGATGCCGCCGAGGTTACCCGTGGCACTGTACTGATTGGCGAGGGCACTGACCTTGACGGTGCCGCCGCGCAGCCGGTTGCCGCCCGTGTAGGTGTTCTGTCCGTTCATGGTGACCGTGCCCGTACCCTCCTTGATGAACTGGGCCGAGCCGCCGATGGCTCCGTTGCCGCTGAAGGTGTAAGCCTGTGTGTTGTTGACGGTGATGGAAGAGGGTTGTACGTCGGATGCTACTTTGACGGTACGCGTTGTGGCATCATCGTTGAAGACGATGGCGTCGCCCGAGACGAAGGTGGTGGCATCGCTCTGCCCGGCAATCTGGAAGTTGGCAGTCTCGGCCAGATCCCAGACATCGCTGTTGCTCCCCGTCCATACGACGCTGCCTGCCTCACGCATCCCGACGATCTCCAGGATGAGCTTGCCGTCCTGGATGTAGAGCTTCTTCTTGGTGGAGTCGAGACCTTCGAGGATGATGTAATCCACGCTGCCAGTGACCTCGCCGCTGATCTCAGCGATGACGTACTTCCCTGACTTCATATCGCTTTGTCCCTGAGAGAGATGACCAACGAGTTCGATGACGGGGGCGAGGAGGGGAGGACCAGCGTTGAGCCAAGCCGAACCTGTTTTACGTTCGATGGAAAGCGTGCCGGTCTTGATGCAGTCGGCGGTGATGTCGTCGCTGTAGAGATCGACCACGATGCGTGAGCCGAAGCCGAGGGCGAGTTCATCAGTGGTGATGACGCCCTTATTGTCGGCACCGCCTGGACGGATGATGGAGGCGTAGTCGGCCTTGATGCTGAGGAACTCACCGCCGTCGGAGTTGAGCTCGGCAAAGCGGTTGAGCCACAGCGGAGACTGCTTCATCGTGCCGTCGAAATTGACGACGCCGGCCCAGATGTCGGTGCTGCCCGTGTGGGTGAAGTCGGCCTTCGGGAGGTTGAGGATGCCGTCGCCCTGCTTGACAAGACGTGTCTCGCCGCTGAGGCCGCCACCCGTGACATCGCAGGTGTAGGTCAGGTAGTTGATGCGGGCGTTCTGATTGGTACTCTCACTGGCGGCAGTGCCTTGTACCCACGTGGGAACATAGAAGGTGAGGACGGCGGGTGATGCACCGCCATCGATGCTGACGTTGCTGTTGTCCATATCGCAGACGATGACGTGCTGGCCGTCGTAGGAAGAGCCGATGGAACCGCCATTTGTCACCTCGATGCGGTCGGTCATCGTGAGGGGTGGCGGCGGCACGGTGATGCCTTCCATCTGTCCGATGAAATAGCTGGTGTGAGGAGGCTGGTTGTATCCGCACATCTGCCAGACCATGGCGTTGCGGTACTGGTGGTCATACCAGAGTGAATAGACACGGAACGATGTCTGCGTAGGGGTGGAATAGATACGGATATTATTGTTGGCTGTGCGCATGATGATCTCCTCGCGCCAGTCGCCGAGGATGTCGCCTTGATAACAGGGCGTGCCCTTCGTGTCGTTGTTGGTCATGGAGCCGGCACAGGTGTAGATGGGATCCCAAGAACCGTACTTCGCGATACAACCTTCAGTGTTTTTACCGTTGAGATAGTTGAAGGTCTCGGAGCAGAGGTCACCGTCCCAGTAGATACGGAAGTTGGTGTTCACGCCTGTGGCGTTGAGACCACTGACGGCCTCACCAGTGATGGTGCTGATGGCTCCCTCGCGTGCCGAGCAGCCTAATCCTCCAGGGTAATTATTGGTGAAATTGCCTGCCATAGCGCGTCCATCATCGTTGCCAGCTATGCAGCGGTGATAGATCTTGCTGGTGGTGGCGTCGCGATAGTTGTTGCCCGGGTTGTTTTCGAGGCAGGCATAGATCTCCTGACCATGAACGTAGGGGTTGAAGTCGGAACAGTGCTGAGCGTCGCCATGACCGAGGCCAGTGGTGGAAAGACCCTTACCATTGTCATCGATGACCATCGAGCCGAAGACAATCTCATCGCGTCCGTCCCAATCGACATCGGCGATGCCGAAGTTATGGTAGCCCTGCCCCTTCCACGGGCCATTGGCGTTGTTGTACCAACGCCAACGTTCCACGAGGCTGTGGCTGCCCGGATCGACATCGTAGGCAATCATCTTGTGACGGGTGTAGATGCCGCGTGCGAGGAAGATGCTGGGCTTGCGGCCATCGAGGTAAGGCGCGCCGAAGAAATGCTTAGAGCAGCGGTGACCATAGCCGTCGCCCCAGGCGCGGTTGAGGTCGGTCTCGCCAGACTCGAGTCGCTTCAGTGGATAGGGAATGCACTGGTAAGGTTCGCCCGTGAGTCCGTCCAGATAGAGGAGATACTCACCATCGGTGGTGACGAACCAGTTGGTGCCACCGCCCGTGGCTGCACGGACATTGGTTGAGGCGTTGCCCACGGTGTAAGTGGTGCCGTCGGCCTTGTGGATGACGGTGCCGTCGGCGGCGCGCATGATGACTTCGGCACGTCCGTCGCCGTCCCAGTCATAGGCGACCATATTCTGTTCATTGTTCTGGAAGTCACCCATATTAGGGCCGAAGTTACCCCACCAGAGACGTGTGCCGTCGAGCTTAAGCACCTCGAAAATGCTGTATTCCTTCGTATCGACACCATCGATCTTTGGACCGTTCTTGGGGTAGGACTGCTCCATCTCGGTGAGGTTGTCGAACTTCAAGAGGATCTCCAATTCGCCGTCGCCATCGACGTCAGCGCAGCAGGCATCGTTGGGAATGAGCGTGCTCTTGATGCCTTCGTGCTTCAGCTCAATCTCCTTGTAGCTGGTGGCCCAAGGCGTGATGGGTTTGCACTGTTCCATCTCCTGACCCCGCACGACGGCAGCTACGGTGTAGGAACTGTTGACGTTACCGCCAGTATCGCGAAAGTTGGAGGTCTTGAGCGGCTCGTCGTTGAGGAGCGTGCCGTCGCGATAAACGTTGTAGGTGACGTCGTAGTACTCGTGGGCGAGAATGCGCCAGTTGAGGTAGATGCCGCCAGAGACCTTTTGGGCAACAAGGCCACGGTCGAGGCGGTCGGTCAAGCGTTGTGCGAAGGTGGCTGACACGACGAGCATCAGCATTGCGAGGGAGAGGATTCTTTTATTCATTAGTTGAGTCCAGTTAGTTCACAAAAAGTGAGAAAAAGGGTAAAATGGTGTGCAAATATAACGCTTTTCCACATTATTTGTGACATAAAAGCTGTAATTTAACCTTTGTTAGGCGACTTTTCTTTGCCCTTTCATTAAAATGTGCTTACTTTGCACAAACTAACACTGGAAAAAACAACGTTTATGACATTTACAGAGAAAGCTTGGCCGATCTTTGAGAAGGCTATCAGAGACTACCACGTCACCGATGACGTGGATACGCCTATTCATAATCCCTACGAAGAGGGTTGCATTGAGCACGACCTCTATCTGAAGAACTGGATCGACACAGTGCAATGGCATCTCGAAGACCTGATTCGCGATCCGGAGATCAACCCCGTGGCAGCACTGGCATTGAAGCGTCGTATTGATCGCAGCAACCAGGAACGCACAGATCTCGTGGAAACCATCGACAGCTATTTCTACACACGTTTCCACGACGTGGAGCCGAATATTCAGGCTACCATCAACACGGAGAGCCCGGCTTGGGCCATCGACCGTCTGAGCATCCTGGCACTGAAGATCTATCACATGAAGGAGCAGACACAGCGCAGCGATGCCGACGAGCTACACCGTGCCGCTTGCCAAAAGAAGCTGGACGTGCTGCTCGAACAGCAACAGGACCTCTCAACGGCCATCGACCAACTGCTGGATGATCTGGCAGAAGGACGCAAGTGGATGAAGGTCTATAAGCAGATGAAGATGTACAACGACCCCAGCACTAATCCTGTGCTGTATAAGACCAAGAACGCCAACCGCTGAAGGTGTTGATGCTGAGGATGATGGAGTCCTCGGGCTGGCGTGATGCAGAGATGGAGTCGAGGTCGATGCTGACGTAGAGGTCATCGGAATAGGCAGCTACGTCGGCCATTTGATGATGAAACAAGGAGAGATAATGGTTGGTTCCACCTGCGTCGTTGACGTGGGTGGAATCGCGTAAGAAGCCCCAGGCTTGTTTGCCCCCCTGTGTCTTAGGGAGCAGGTGGAGGTTGAGGTACCCTCCTGATTTCCAGATGCTGGCGAACCCCGTCGGGTCATGATGATTTTGCTTGGTCGGCGAGTAGTCGGCGAGGAGGGGGATGTGGATGAAGGTATAGACGTGTGCCGTGGTCTCGCTCTCAGGAACATAGCCGCAGAGGAAACGCCAACGGACGTTGGGCGTAGGCCCCTTGATGGTGTTGGACATCTGAAAGGTGCGCCCGCCATCGGTGGTGAAGGTGGTGAACATACATTGGGCATCGCTCGATGACATCGCCATCTCGGTGATGAGCGCGGGGTAAGGCTCATCGTCCTTGGAGCAGGCGACGAGAGTGAGGAGCCCCGCAAGGCACAGGAAAAGGTAAAATCTATTTTTCACTTTTCACTCTTTCCAGATTGAATACAGGATTGGCGTACATGGTGAGGAGCCGTTCGCGGAGGAAGGCAGGATCAGGGGTTACGCCCTGGGCCTGCAGGCCTTGGGTAGCCAGATCCACGCGCTGTTGGAGGTAGGTTTCGAAGGTGGCGCGCTGCTCGGCGGTGGAGCGGGAGGGGGCGGTCCGAGCGGAGGAACCGCTCGGCACAGAACCCTCTGCAGAGGAGGGAGCAGCGGCGGCGAGAAGGTCGGCGGCAGCGAGGTTGCAGGGGTAGAGACGGTAGGACTGGTGGATCTCACTGTCAATGCGCTGGGCTACAGCCTGGAAGAAGAATTTTTCGGGGAGGTGCGACAGACTGTCTATCCATTCATTGACGGGGCGTCCCGTCTGATAGTGAACATGACCCTTCTGTCCGAAGATGCCGGTCTTCATGTTCTGTAGGTCATCCTGCTTGGACTTCTTCCAGCCGGGATTGTCGCGCTTCAGCTGGAACTCCTGCGCCTTCAGGTAGTCACAGGGGTCGAACTCATAGCTGATGGCCAGAGGCACTACGTTCAAGGCTCGGATGCTTTTGATGGCACCTGCTGTGTCTCCCTCGCCAGAGATAGCCAGCATCTTGAGGAGCGACACCTGTGTCTGATCGCTTGAGTCCTTGGCGCGTCCCTCGCGCTGCGCAATCCAGATGTTCTCGTGCTTCTCGGCGATGGCATAGTGCATATAGCGGCTCATGGTCTGGCTGGCGCGCAGCATCTCGCGCATCGGTAGTGAGCGTTGCACGATGAAGGCTTTGTTCAGGCGGACGAGCGTCCGTATCCAGGGGTAGATGAGCAGGTTGTCGCCGATGGCTATCTCGCAGGTTGTGGGGAATTTGTCGTCGTTGAGCATCACATCGAGAATCGCGCTGTCGAGCACGATGTCACGGTGGTTGCTCAGAAAGGTGTAGCGTTCAGATCCGGGAGCGATGCCTGCATGGACAAAGGAATGTCCCGTAGAGCAACGGCGAAGAACGTACTTCACCACAGGCTTCATGAAACGGAGCTGGAAGTCCAATGTGGAGTGAATGCCCACCGTGGCTAAACGCAGGATGCCACGTGTCACACCCACGGGCAAGAAAGGCACGAAGCCCTTCAGTATGTGTGAGAACTGCCGGTCGTGGAGCAGGTTGTCTATCGCCCCTCGTACCTCATCGTCGTTGTAAGGACGGATTTCCTTGAACTCTTCTGGTACCATTTCCTAAAGTTTATCCTCAATGATCTCCGTCAGTACGTCCTTGATGTCGAGTTCAGCAGCACGCACCTGCTGGGGAATGAAACTGGTGGAGGTCATTCCTGGAGTAGTGTTGATTTCCAACATGTTGATGCGATCGCGTTCCTTGCCATCGTCGCCCTTGACCTTCGTGACGATATAGTCGATACGGATGATACCGGAGCAGTCGAGGATGTCGTAGATGGCCGAGGTGAGTGCCTGCACACGGTCGCGCAGGTCTTCGGAGATGCGGGCGGGGGTGATCTCATCGACGGAGCCGTTGTACTTGGCATCGTAGTCGAAGAACTCATTGTGCGTAACTACCTCAGTGACAGGGAAGACATGTGCACCAGCAGCTGTCTTGTAGCAACCGCAGGTCAGCTCTGTGCCAGGCATGAAAGCTTCCACCATCACCTCATCGCTCTCTCGCATGGCCAATGCGATGGCTGGTCGTAGCTGGTCGAGCGTCTTCACCTTGGTAACGCCGAAGCTCGAACCGCCGGCGTTGGGCTTGACGAAGCACGGCAGGCCGATATGCTGGAGAATCTCGTCATCGGTGATGAGGTCTTCGTTGCCCTTGCGCACGACGAGGCTCTCGGAGACGCTCACACCAAAGCCCTTGAGGTATTGGTTCAGCGTGAACTTATTGAACGTCATTGCCTCGACGAGCACACCGCTGGTCGAATAGGGCATACGGATGAGGTCGAAGTAGCCTTGCAGGATGCCGTTCTCGCCAGGGGTTCCGTGAATGGTGATGTAGGCGAAATCGGGATGCACCGTGCGGCGACCCATCTTGAAGGAGAAATCCTCGCGGCTGACTTTTGCACGTGTGCCGTTGGGGAGATGCGCCTCCCATGTGAGCCCAGTCAGTTCGACAATGAATGGTTCAAAACGATCCTTGTCAATGAAACTGTAGATGCCGTCGGCACTGCGAAGGCTGACATCGTGTTCTGAGCTGTCGCCACCGCATACGATGGCAATTACTTTCTTGTTATTCATCCCTTTCATTTCTCCTTATTCTATTTAATTTTCTATTTTATATTTATTTCCCCTCAAGAGCCAGGGTCTTACGCCATTTCTCTAAAAGGTTAGACAAGTCCTCGGGCAAGGGGCTCTCGAAGAACATCTCTTGTTTAGTGCGGGGATGCACGAAGCCGAGTGTTCGGGCATGGAGCGCCTGACGTGGACAGATGTCGAAGGCATTCTGCACGAAAGCCTTGTATTTGGCTGTCGGCTGTCCTCGCAGGATCTCGAAGCCGCCGTAACGCTCATCGGCAAAAAGTGGGTGACCGATGTGCTTCATGTGAGCGCGGATCTGATGGGTACGTCCGGTTTCCAAGACACATTCCACCCACGTCACAGGACCGAATGCCTCGAGCACACGCCAATGGGTGACAGCCGGCTTGCCCATCTCACTGTCCGGCGACAGCACCGTCATGCGCTGACGGTCGCGCGGGTCACGGGCGATATTGCCCTCGATGCGACCTTCTGCTGTGTCGAAACTACCCCAGACGAGGGCGTTGTATTGACGGCGTGTTGTCTTGATAAAGAACTGATGGCAGAGATGCGTCTTTGCCTCGGGAGTCTTCGCCACAACCAGCAATCCACTGGTGTCCTTGTCGATACGATGCACGAGTCCCACACTTGGGTCGTTGGGGTTGTAGCGAGGGTTGTCGCGCAGGTGCCAAGCCAGCGCGTTGACCAGTGTCCCTGTGTAGTTGCCTACGCCTGGATGCACGACCATGCCGGCTACTTTGTTCACAACGAGCAGGTCATCATCCTCATAGACGATGTCGAGGGGGATATCCTCGGCGGTGACCTCCGTCTCCATGCGAGGATGGTCGAGCATGAGCGTCACCACATCGAAGGGTTTAACGCGGTAATTGCTCTTGACGGGGCGGTCGTTGACGTGGATGCAACCCGCTTCGGCGGCGCGCTGGATGCGGGCGCGGCTGGTGTCGCGCAGGTGTTCCATCAGGAACTTATCCACGCGCAGCAGCGTCTGTCCCTTGTCTGCTACGACGCGGCGATGCTCATAGAGCGTACCATCGGGTGCTGTCTCCAGCCCCTCATCGTCGAGTTCCAACGTCTCATCGTCGAATGGCGTGAGCTCTTCGTCTGGTCGCTGCGCGTCATTCGTCATTCTTCTGCAAAAATATCGTTGTCCAACCCTATCGCCGTCTCTTCGGTGTCGAGGTCGTCATCGATGATTTCTTCCCCATAGAGCTCCTCTTCGGCCTCTGTCGAAGAATTCTTGCCCACTTGCAGGATCAGAGGAACATCCGTGGGCACCTGTTCGCCAGAATAGACGAAGTGTCCACGGCACTTCACGGCATAGACCCAGTCTTTGTCGCCTGAGATATACTCCACGGGACCGAGCTTGAAGCCCATTGCCGTGAGCTTGGCTTGAGCCTCGCGCAACGATGTATTGTCGGCGATGTCCGGCAGGGCGCGTGTGGGCGACTCTGAACTGTTGATGGTGAGGAATATCTGTCGCCCGACCTTCACCTTCGTGCCGGCTTCGGGCTGTTGTGCCATGATACATCCCGTTGGTTTTTGCTTGTCATAATCGGTATCTGCCTGCACCATGATGAGCCCCAACTTCTCTAAGGTATAGCGTGCATCACTCTCCTGCATCCCCACGATTTGCGGCACCTCGACGGCTTCTCCATGATGAGTGTAAATGTTAATACCCTGGAGTGCCAGCAAGCACAGCAGCCCCGATACGACAACCATTGCTAAGAGGTTGCCCCACACCATCAGGCTAAACAATTTCTTGAAGAATCCCATGATTACACCTTATTAAAACAATTAACACGTTAACAGGCTAACAAGTTAACAGGCCCCGAGGCACTCGTCTTGTCAGTCTGTTAACGTGTTATCGTGTTAACGTGTTAACGTGGTTTTATTTGCCGTGACGCTCGTCGGAAACAGAGAGCTTCTTGCGTCCCTTGGCACGACGTGCTGCGAGCACGCGGCGTCCATTAGCGGTCAACATACGTTCACGGAAACCGTGCTTGTTCTTTCTTCTGCGATTGTGGGGTTGGAATGTTCTTTTCATTGCTTTATATCTTATATTTGTTTGCTTTATTCGGCTAACGGGCTGCAAAAGTAGATACTTTTTTTCATTCTCGCAAGATTTTCCTTAAACTTTTGTTCTTTTTCGCTATTTTTCATTACCTTTGCACCCGATTTCGAGAGAAATCACATCAAGTTTAAAGAAAATAAATTATTTGTAAATAGTAAATTGTCAAATTGTAAATCCTATGATTAACTCCCAAGACATCAAGAAGGGCACATGCATCCGCATGGATGGCAAGCTCTATTTCTGCATCGACTTCCTGCATGTGAAGCCCGGAAAGGGTAACACCATCATGCGCACTACGCTGAAGGACGTGGTGAGCGGCAACGTGTTGGAGCGTCGCTTCAACATCGGTGAGAAGCTCGAGGACGTTCGCGTGGAGCGTCGCAGCTATCAGTTCCTCTATCTCGAAGGTGAGGACTATATTTTCATGAACAACGAGACCTTCGAGCAGATCCCCATTCCCAAGGATCAGATCAACGGCGTCAATTTCATGAAGGAAGGTGAGAATGTCGAGGTCGTCACCGATGCCTCCACCGAGACCGTCCTCTATGCCGACGTTCCCGTGAAGGTGAAGCTGGCCATCACATGGACAGAACCCGGACTGAAGGGCGATACCGCTACCAACACCCTCAAGCCTGCCCGTGTGGAGACAGGTGCTGAGATCCGCGTGCCTCTCTTCATCAATGAAGGTGAGATCGTCGAGGTAGATACCCGCGACGGCAGCTATCTGGGTCGCGTCAAGGCTTAAATCGAATAGACATAGACAAATAGAAGGGCACCAATCGGTGCCCTTCTGCTGTATATCTGTGCGGTTAGCGGGTCTGTACCTTGCGGGTCGTTTTTCCGTGACGGAAGACGTAGGTGCCGGGGCGGAGGTTGTCGTGCGAAGGCAGACGGATGCCGTCGAGGGTATAGACTTCGGTGGAAGCAGCGTTGGCACGAGCGGCTTGCACGTTGGCGGCGAGCTCCAGGATCGCTTCAGTGTCAAGAGACAGCGTGTTGGCGGGCTCCATCTCACCCGTCTCGTAGATGGCGATGACGCGGATGACGAAGTCGAGGGTGATCTCCTTCATCTGAGAGAAGTTGAAGATCTTGATGTTCTTGGCAGGAATAGTGAACTCACGGAGACTGCCATCCTCGACATCGACGTAATAGGTGGAGTTATAGTAGATGCGGTAGCCGGTGGGCTTGGCACCTGCGGGAAGTGTCCAAGCGATGGGGAGGTTGTAGTAGGTGACTTCCTTGTCGTTACCATCGCGGTCAGGCTCGATGGCGAAGGAGATGGTGATGTCGCCATTGAGACGGACATCGCTGACGCCCACCTTGCTGTTGTCTGCCACATCAAGGGGCTCTGAGGTGCTGACGTTACCGTTGTTGGCCACATAGACGGTATAGGTGCCGTCAATGAGGACGGGTGTGGTGAACGTGTTGCCAGTGACAGCGTAGAGCTTGCCATCGACGATGATGGCGTTAGCGGTGCCTTCCCAAGTGACGACGATGGTGTTGCTGTCACCTGTCACAGCTTGCACGTTGTAGGGTGCAAAAGAGACATCGATGTCAGCGTAGTCGTAGGTCGTGGTCGATTGGAGCTCACCCTCGGGGTTCTCTTCGGTGGGTGCGGTCATGGTGACTTTCTTCACGAGCAGACCTGCCTCGTTGTAGGTCAGCGTGGTGATGGTCACGAGCTTCTCGTGGCTGTAATGCTCTTCCTTGACTACGTTGTCACCTTCGTAGGAATACACAGTGGACTGGATGAACTGCGCATAATTCATAGGATTGCACACATCCACCCGGATGAGGTGCCCTTGTTCGTCGTAGGCGTTCTTCCAGGGTATGGGTAGCCCGGAGCGTGAGTTGGTGATGGATGTGCGGTTGCCGTGTTCGTCGTAGGTGAAGGTGGTCTTGCCGTTGGAACGTTCGCCGTAGAATTCCTCCTCGGTGTCGATGAGTCCAGCCTCGTTGTAGGTGTAGATGTAGGAAATAGTGTAGCCGCTCTCGCCAAACATGATGGAGTCTTTGCGCACCATTTGACTCAGCTCGTTGTACGTGAAGATGGTCTGTGAGATGCCATCCTTGAGATGCATGAAGGGACGCGCCTGAGCATCGTACAGGTAATGGGTGACGCCGCTGTCCTCGCCCATCACGGTGGTCTCCTTGATGACCTGCTCTTGAGCGTAAAGCCCAGAAACAAAACCTAATAAAATAATAAATGATATACGTCTCATAATATACATTGATCTTTTAACTTTCAACATTCAATTTTCAACTAATTCCTCCCTGGCATCTTACCGTCCAAGGCATCGATGATCATCTGGAGGAGTTCATCGGTGGGGCGGGAGAGTTTCATGTTGCCTATCTGGGTCATGGGCTGGCGCTTGCCTTCCTTGATCTCCTGGAGGCGGTGGCGCAGGATGGCTTGCATCTGCGTGATGTAGAACTTCTCTGTCTCGGGGCCAAAGGCTTTTGTCCATCTTGCCAGCTGCATATCGTCGGCGTCAAGTGCCGGATTGGCCAGATACTGGCGGATGTAGTTGAGATAGGCAGCCATATCATTCTGCTTCGCGGCGAGCGTGATCAAGGTTTGCAGGCGGTAGTGGTCGGCGTTGGCGATGCCCATTTCGTCGAGGAGCGCACTGAACTGGTCGTACTTCGTTTGGTCGAGCGTGACGTTGCCATCGGCTTCGTTGATGATCTGGCGTTGGAAGTTATCGAGCGTATTCTGGATCTTCATGTTCACGGGCATCTCACCAATAGCCGCCTTGAGGGCCTCGGGATTCTTGGCCGTATAGACAAACGACTTGGCGAAGGGGTTGTTGATGTTGCGCATGAAAATCAGTCGCAGCGTGCTGTCGGCAGCAAACGTCTCTGCCTTGCCCTCGAGGATGGCTTCTGCTACGGCGTTCGCCTCATCGCTCTTGTAGGCGGCATTGAGCGAGGCGAGGTATTCCATGAGGAACTGAGGGTCGCGTTCGCCGTCCTGGAAACGTTTCTTGAGAGATGCCGAGGCGTTGTCCTTGCTCTTCTCCTCAACCACCTTCAGGAAATCGCCGGGGGCATGATAACCGAGGAAACGGCTGATCTCCTCTGCGTCGGCGGTGAAGATGACGAATGTCGGATAGGCTGTAATCTGCAGCTTCTTGGCCAGCGGAGTACCGTAGGCACTCTCCATGTCGATTTGGATGTTGACGAACTTGGCGTTCATGACTGCGCCGACCTCGGCCAGCGGGAACACCTCCTTGGACATCTTCTTGCAGGGACCGCACCACTGCGTGTAGCAGTCGAGGAAGATGAGCTTGTTCTCAGCTTTGGCTTTCTCGGAAGCCTGTTCGAGCGTTGTGCCGTTAGGCTCGAAGATAACGCCTTGAGCCATGATGATCGCAGTGCTCATCAGGCACATCATAAATGTCATTAATCTTTTCATTTCCATAGTGTTCATTTTTTCGTTATTTCGTTATTTCGCTATTTCGTTATTTCGTTATTTCGCTATTTCGCTATTTCGTTATATCGTTATATCGTTATATCGTTATTTCGTTATTTCGAAAGAATCTTATTTCATCGAGAACTTCCAAGCCATATCCTTGACACGTCCGGGAATGACATAGTCGTAGGAGGAGGTGCGGTCGAGGTCACCGCTGGCGGTGTTGATGAGGTATTCGTAGAGATGACCTTCGTGGCGTTGCTCGCTCCAGGTGGCGATGTGTACGAGCTGGTCGCACGACGGCAACATGGATGTGGAGTAGATGGTGTTGTAGTATTTCATGATGCGCACGCAGGTGACCTGCTCGTCAGCCGACGGAGCTTGCCACGCTATGGTGGCCGGTAGTCCGCTGTCGTAGGCAAAGAGATAGACCTTGTCGCCAGCACCGTAGTAGATGAAGCTGCCGACATTGCTGGCGGCCATCGTTGTGGCCTCTGCAACGGCGGGACAGAGCGACGTCATGTCGTAGAGGGCGACTCCAATGTGTGTGTCCTCGGGCGTTGAGGTGGAGAAGTTGGCCACGGCGAGCTTACGTTCTGCGCCACGGCTCATCAGGAGATAGTCGTAGGGTTGCAGGCGTTGCTGCCCCACGCCCCAGTCGCCCATGAGCAGTTGCATCCCTGTGTGGTTGATGTCAAAGGCTGCGGAGGCGGACTGAGCCGCAAAGGTCTCCATCTGTGCGCGCTCGAAGGCACAGTAGCGGAAGCACTGATGCGTTTGGTCATAGACGATGATGCCGTAGTTGAGCTGGTTGGGCAGTTCGGCGTTCCAGGGTGCTAATTCACCTATCCCATCGTCGAATTTGGGGATGCCAAAGCGTGACTCGCGTTCACCCGTTGCACTATTAAGATAGGTGTTGGTGTAGATCTTATTGTCATTGATGAGCACCTCAGAGCACTGTCCTGACACACCACCGTTGCCGTGGTGGCTGTACCACGAGGGTGCCATGCGTGCTGGGGTGTTGTTGAAGAAGTTGTTGAACGCCATGACCTGCTCGATGCTGATGTCATCAACGCCGACGAGGGTATAGTCCGTGCAGAGTCCGACATAGTTGAAAGCTCCTAAAGACATGGCGATGTCAAAGCAGCGGATGGGTTTGCCTTGCAGCGGGGTACCGTTGGTCAGCTCGTAGAGATTGGCGTAGAAGCGGTCGGTGGTGACATCGTTCTTCGTCCAGGGATTGAAGACAAGTGCCAAATCGGAAAAGCCCGGACGGTCAGCACGTTCGTAGAAGACCATCCATCCGCCGTCGAATGCATCGCTGACGGTGACACTGACGCGGAAGAACTGCCGGATGCCGTCGCGTTGGTTGGTGACGACGAGTTGTACATAGTAGTTGCCGCCCGTGCGCATGATGGGTACATTGAGGCAGCGTTCGTGGCTGAGCGTGTCGATGGCGTTGCTGATACCCGGGCCACTCGCAGCGCTGAAGATGGTCCATTGATAGGTGAGCGGAGCATCGCTGTCAGTCATGACGCGCTGTCCGTTGAACGTCACCTCGGGTGACAGCCGGAGTGTGTCGAATCGCTGAATGGCATAGTTGGGTTGAATGCCCGTGCCTACCGTGTCGATGATGACTTCGTCAAGGTCATGGTAGGTGTAGTTGCCGAGGTCGGAATAGCAACTCGTCAACAATGACCCACCCCCGACCCCTCCCATAAGGGAGAGGAGAAAAGTGACTATTGCTATTAGTTTTCTATAAATAGATTTCCTTGTTATCATATACACTAATATCTTATTCTTTTTTAAGGTATATCATCTCCCCTCCTTTACGGGAGGGGCAGGGGGTGGGTCTTTAAAAGGTTACCGCCTCCCCATATTCGTCGGTGAGGGGTGTGTCGTGGGTCTCGTTGTACTCCCTGAGTGCCTGCTGCATTACCTGCTGGAGCTGCACGGCGTATGCGGCGGAGATGGTGTTTGTCTCCTCGTCGTAGGCTGGCAGCGAGCCCATGCTCGAGCGGATTTGGAAGTCGATGAGACCGAGGTGCTCGATCATAAACTGATACTTCACGCGGCTGTACGACCCGAAATACTTGGAGAGGGGGAAGTAGATAAGCATATCGTTGCGTGTGGGTACCGTGTCCCAGTTGTCGGGCTTGGCGAGGTAGTTCTTGACGATGACGGTGAACGACTGGTGGTCCTCGGTGCCGATGGCGAAGGTGTCGTTGGGCACCATGCGGAACTGCACGCTGCCTTCCCTCTCGGTGAAGAGACTGGCGTCAGGCAGCAGCTGTGTGTTCAGGTGGAGGAGGAAGGTGCCACCAATAGCACCTGCCGGAATGATGAAATCCTCACGACGCACGGTGGGTGCCACCTGTGCCGAGTCTTTGCCAAAGACCTCGAGGCGGAAAGTGCGGTCGTAGTCAACGGGCATACCGCTGATTTGTGCATAAAACGTCACGCTGCCCTCCTCGTAGGCATAGCTGTAGTTGTATGAAGTGGATTCATAGACCACGCCAGCAGCCGTGCCCACCCAGATGTTGAGGCGTGTCTCATGGGTATCGAAGGTCGGCACATCTTGGTGGGAGCAGCCAATCAACGCCATTGCCATGACGATAGATAGTGTATGATGTATAATGTATAATGTATAATTACTGCGCATGGTTATTACATTAAACTTTAAACCTTAAACTTTAAACTTCACGCGAGTGCGAAATTACTTATTCGCCTCCCTCTGTGCCGCCTCAGTCTCAGTGATGGGCAGCGGGAAGGTGTAAAGTTTCTCTGCGACGATGTTGACTTCAGGGTAAGTGAGTATGGTCTCGCGGTTGAGGCGTTTATACAGGAAGAAGAGCTGGCCTTCGCCCAGGAACTCGCGGCGGTATTCGCGGATGAGTTCGAGGTAGTAGTCCGCTGGTAGGGCTGTGAGGGCTGTGAGGTTACGTGCCAGACGCAAGGTGTTGAGGGTAGCCAGGGCTGCGTCCGTATCGCCTTGACGGTACAGCACCTCGCTGCGAATCAGGTACATCTCTGCGACGCGCAGGAGTGGCATACGATAACGGTAGTAGCTGCTACTGCTGCTCGACTCATCGTACTTGCGCAGATAGCGGTTGCTGGCATTTGCGCCCGAACCGTTCTTGAAGAGGAAGGTGTAGCGATAGTCGCGGGTGGCACGGTCGAAGTAGTCAAGCAGACGGTCGCGTGTGATGGCAAAGCTGTTCGTGGTGCCGTCGGTGAAATAGATGTCGGCGATGTCGGCGGTGAGTGTCAGGTTGTTCAAGGCAAAGAGATGCTCCGTGGCCATCGAACGGTCGGCACCTGACTGCAGGTTGCTCAGCGTAGCCCAGGGGAAGAGGTCGGAGTCGATGACCACGTTGGCAGCTTCGAGGGCGTGGACTTCATCGCCCATCCACATATAGACACGTGCTTGTAAGCCCTTGACAGCATAGTAGTTCAGGTGGAGCTGGCGGTTGAGCAGATAGCCGTTATCGACGCTCTCCGTGATCTCCCGTCCTGTGACCATCGGATCGGCCTCCTTTAATAGCGCCTCGGCTGCCTGAAGATCGGCAAGCACGGCTTCAGCTACTTCGCGCACAGTGAGCTGCGGAAAGACGCGATAGGAGAGGGCGGTGCTGTAGGGGATGGCGGGTTGGTCGGGGTTCACGGCATAGCTGACGCCGAAGCAGCGCAGGAGATCGAAATGGAGGAAGGCGCGCAAGGCCAGTGCCTCGCCTTTGATGACGCCGTAATTATCTCGCGAGAAGATGCCTTGGTTGTCGTCGATATGCGCCAGCAAGTTGTTGACATTGGCGATGCCGCTGTAGTTGTTTGCCCAGATCTCACGCAGGTAGTTGGTCGGGAGGGTCGCCTCGTAGTCGTAGGTGGAGGCATCCTCGTACTGGCTTTGGCTGAAGTAATCCCACTCGCGCCCCAACACGCCGATGAAACCAAAGGTCATCTCCTTGGCGTAGGTCTTGGTGGAGACCATCGAGGAATAGACCCCGGCCAGTGCCTCCTTGTACCCACTTTCTTTCTCAAACAGTTCCGTATCCTCAACCTGCGAGCGGGGCTGCACGTCGAGCCAGGAGTTACAAGAGCAAAGCAAAGACCCACCCCCGACCCCTCCCGTAAGGGCGGGGAGGAAAGTTACTATTGCTATTAGTTTCCTATATAACGATCTTCTTATTATCATAAATGCTAAAATCTTATTCCAATTCTTGTTCAGTATCTAGTCTCCCCTCCCTTACGGGAGGGGTCGGGGGTGGGTCTAGAATGTCGCTGTCACCGACAGCGCAAAGGTATGCGCGTAGGGGTAGTTGAGACCGCGTTCGGCCTTGATGGTCGAGAGGTGGAAGACATCATTCATATAGCCCGTCACGCGCAGGCGCTCCAGCTTGGCACGCCTGAGCCATGCGCAATGCTTGAAGTCGTAGTAGGCAGAGAGACTCGTCATGTCGAGCATATTGTTGCGTTGGATGAAACGTGTGGAGGCGTAGGTGGTGGTGGGCGTGGCAGAGATATGCTTGTAGAGGGCAACATCGCCGATCGTGTTCCAGGTGTCGCTGAAGACGCGGCGGTCAACGTTATTGGCGATGTTGACGTTCTCCACGCGATCCACGAGCGTTTGGTTGTAGTAGTCGCCGCCCATCTGATAGCTCATGAGGATGCTGAGGCCGAAGCCCTTGTATTCGCCGTTGAAGCCGAAGGTGCCGTGTACCTTGGGATTGGAGTCGCCCGCTATGATATAGTCATCGGTGGTGTAGTCGTAGGTTGTGGTGACGCCGTCCTTCTTCAAGAACATCTCGCGTCCCGTGGCGGGGTCGATGCCCAAGGACTGCACCGCCCAGATGGCTGTCATCGACTGTCCTTCCTCATAGCGTATGATGGGCGAGACGGTTTTCTCTGCGTCCTGCTCGCGATTGAAACTGCTCAAGGCATCGCTGATCTTCGTCACCTTATTTACATTGTGCGCGATGCTACCCGTGAGGGTCATGAACGACTGCCCCTTCTGAAAGAAACGCCAGTTGGCAGTGGCCTCGATGCCTCGGTTCTGCACATTGCCCAAGTTCTCCATATACGAGGTGAAACCCGTCGATGTCGGGATGGTCATGGCGATGAGGGCATCGCGCGTGCGGCTGTCGTAGTAGTCGAATCGTACGTTCAGGCGTTTCCACAGCCCGAGGTCGAGACCAACGGTGAAGTCGCCCGTCTGTTGCCATTTGAGGTTGGGATTGGGCATCCCCATCAGGTAGGCTCCGGAGATATTGTCGTAGATGATATTGTCGTAGAACTTATAGGTCGCCTTGGCCTGATAGGGTGAGAAATTCTGATTGCCCGTGAGACCGTAGGTGACGCGGAACTTACACAATGTGAGCCACTTCGCATCCTTCATGAAATGTTCCTTATGCAGGTTCCAACCGATGCCAGCACTCCAGAACGTACCCCAACGGTTGTCGCTGCCGAACACCGACGAGCCATTGAAGCGCAGGCTGGCATCGAAGAGGTAACGCTCGTCATAGCTGTAGTTGGCAGCACCCGTGAAGCCCAGGGAACGCGTCGTGCTCTCCGATCCCGACGGCTTGCCGCCCTCGGCATATTGCTTGGCGAAGGTGATGTAATCGACGTGGTTGTTCAGGAAGCCCCACGCAGTCATCCCTTCCGTGGAGCCGCTCATCGACTGCAATGAATAGGCGGCATTGGCCAGCAGCAGGTGCTTGTTCCACGTATGGGAGTAGTTGGCGGTGATATCGACGCTGAGGCTGTTGGTCTCGCCGTTGCTGATGGCATAGCTGCCGCGCTGGAAATAGCGATCACCCGTCCATTCGTTGAAGCGCGTATGGTCGCCCGGGTAGAAGTCCTCGCGTTTGTCGCCCTTGTGTGTGTAGCCTAAGCGCGCCGTGAAACGCAGGTCATCGATGGGACGGTACTCGAGGTAGAAGTTCTCAACAACTTCCGTGTATTTCGAGAAGTTCTTTGTGCCGATGGTGGCGTTGTAGAGGGGATTGTAATAGGTCAGCGTGCTGCCGCTGTAACCCGGAGAGGTGAAGGTGCCGAGCACTTTCTGCAAGTTGCCGTTCTCGTCGGTAGGCGTGAAATAGGGATTCACTTTCACATAATCGCTAAAAGTGCCGTAGGGACTGTCGTCGGCACGGTTGCCCGTGACGCTGAGCGAATTGCGGAACATCCACCGCTTGTAGCGGTAGCTGAGGTTGATGTTGCCGGAGAGTGTCGTGCGGTCGGATTTCCTCATCACGCCCGCCACATTATTATACATCAGGCTGGCGGAGTAACGCATCTCGTCGGTGCCGCCCTCGATATAGGCGGTGTGCTTATGGCCTACGCCTGAGCGCAGGGGTTGCGAGAGCCAGTAGGTATCTACGCCACGAGCAATATCGGTGGCAGTGCGGTTGTATTGTTCGTCGAGTAATGCCTGATAGTAGGGCGTGGTGGCGGTGTAGCGGCCTGCGTTCAGCTCCACCTCCAGTTTCTCCGAGGCATTGCACAGGTCGTAGGAGGTGAGGTCGGGCACTTCAATATTGAGGTCGCCCGTATAGGTGATGCGCAGACGTCCGGCTTCGG
Organism: uncultured Bacteroidaceae bacterium; assembly: GCA_905236985.1. Lineage (GTDB taxonomy): Bacteria > Bacteroidota > Bacteroidia > Bacteroidales > Bacteroidaceae > Physcousia. The sequence continues at coordinate 28,369 of CAJORF010000147.1, forward strand.
GCAGGATAGTCTCCACGACGATGACACCATTGCTGGCCTTGGAGCCATAGATGGCTTTGGCCGCGCCGTCCTTCAGGATGGTGACGCTCTTGATGCGGTTCATGTCGAGGTCGAAGATCTGCTGTTGCGTAGCCTCAAAGCCGTCAAGGATGAAGAGCGGCGCATTGGGGTTGCCGCTGTACTCGCCCTGCAGGCCGCTGAACGACGCCTTGCCACGGATGGTGATGTCCGCCATGTAGTTGGGGTTGGAACCATTGATGTTGTTCATATCTACGATGAACGATGGATCCAGCGATTGTATGATCTTCAGCACATTGGAATTGCCTACCATCTTCAGCTCCTCCTGAGTGTAAGATGCTGTAGAGCCCGTGAAGGTCGAGGATTTGTAGTCGAACAGACCCGTCACAACGACCTCTTCCATATCGCCGCTCTCGCTGAGTATGATGGTTTGGTTGGTATAGTCTTTCTGGCCGTCATACTTCTTGGAGAATGGTTTCATCCCGACGTAGGAGAAATCCAGGGTGACGGTCTGACCACGTGGCACGCTGATGGTGAACCGACCGTCGGCATCAGCCACGGCACCGGCCTTCGTCTCGCGCACCCGGACGCTGGCACCGGGGAGAGTCTCGCCCTGCCCGTCTTGGATGACACCCGTGATCAGGAGCTCGTTGGCCGACTGGCCGTTGGGCTTTTGTGGAACAATGCCTTGCATCGGCACCGACGTGGGCTTCTCCTCCTTCTTATCCTGTGCTGTGGCGTCCGTTGCCCAGCACACGAGAAGGCCCAGTAGGATTCCCTCCGCTATTCGTTTGATCATTATCTTCGTCGTATTGAGTTTGCTTTTTTCGGGCGCAAAGATAGTGGTTTTCTCCCAAAGAACCGATTATTTAGCATATAATTTGGTGGTTCAGCGCTGAGTTTCCGTGTTTTTACCTCGCTACCGCGTTTTTCTCCCCTTCGAATCGATGAGTCCGCCCGACCTGTAGATGGGGCGGGCACTTGTGTTTAGGAATGATAGAAGTTTAACGGAGCTTCACGGTGTAGTTGAGTGTTACCTTACCTTCCTGACTCGTCTGTCGAGTGGATATCTGGTCAGCAATGACGTGCTGGGGATTACCTAAGTTGTCAAAATCAACGCCTTCGACGCGGTCAACGATTTCGGCATCGAACTTGTAGGTGCCCTCGCCAGTGTAGCTGACGATGTAGCCTTCGCCCTCCGGATTGCGGACAACGGTGAACTCGCAGTTAATCTTGTGCTGGATCGTACCGCTGAGCAGGTTCAGTAGCAGTTCGATGGAGCCGAAGTCGCCCTTGTTGAATGCTTCCACATATTCGGGGATGGTTCGCTCGGTGAAGGGATGGGTGGTGTTGATGGTGAACTTGCCCTTGCCCTGTCCGTCTTCCATTGTACCCACAATGTCGTCGCCAATCTTAATGTTACCGTATGAATCAACCACAATGTAGTCGTGACGCTTGAAGAACTTTTCGAGTTCTGCCTGGAAGCGCGCCTTCTTGTTGAGTGAATTGTCCAGCAGGATATAGACCTCTGGCCGGCTTTCGTTGTAAACCTTTCCGCCATTCCAAGTTCCGGCCCATGTATAGAATGTCTCAACCTCAACGGGATCATAGATGAGTTCCAGGTCTTTCAGCTTGGGAGCTTCCACTTCGGTACCGCCAGTAGCAATGTCAAGTTTAGCATAGAGCTTTGTTTGTGTGGAACGAGGAATCTTGCCAGTGTAGGATTTGACATCTATGCCTCTGTCATCTACCAGCGTGTAGGACCACTTGATTTTGTTTCTGATGAGGGCATATTTGGTGACTTCAAGGGTGGCCGTTCCGTCATCTGCAATAGCACATTCCCACTGTTTGGGGTCTTCGGTACCGCTTGGAACCTCCGTTATACGTAGCTTCCAGCCTGCAAACTGAGACTTCTCACCTTCTTTCTTGGTAGAATCGTAAGCCTTCAGGACCAAGACGGTGTTCATCATGGCTTTCAGGTCCTCCTCGGCTTTGTGTTCGCGTCTCCAGGCTTCTTGTTCAGTGAGGTTTTTAAGCTCCGTGAACACACTCACAATGTCGCCGTGCATCAGTTCCGAGAAATACTCTTCGCTGATTTGCTGTTGCAGCGATGGGTTACTCTCGGCATCCAAAACAGAAGTCATTCCTCTTGACTTGGCCCAGATATAACAGAGTTCACGCGCCATGTAATTGTCCTCCCAGAATCGGTCGCAGTAGCGGCGCACAGCCTGTTCGATGAGCAGTTGCATGTTCTCGGGTTTGACTCTTCCCTGTTCAAAAGCTGGCTTGAAATACATAATCCAGTCCTTCTTCGTGCGGTACTGGTTGTGGGGATATTGCCGCTGGGTATCAAAAAAGTCGTCACTCAGGTCACCGTCCTTATACTTGGTTTCGTCCCTGACAGTGCTGACGCCTTCCATACTATAATAATGACGGTAGGCCCCCGTGATATTTCTCTTCAAACTTGCCTGGACCTTATTGCCGAGCTGTTCCAAGAGGATGCCGATGGTGGCCACTCCTATCATAGAGGCACTCATGATGCTGGTGCCGATGGCCGAAGACAACTTACCGGAAACGAATCCGCAGATAGCCTTCAACGTGTTGGCTGCCACGCCGATGTCGTCGCCCTTGATGTCCGCGGCCGCGACATCGTAGATGGTAAACATCGTACCCATGAAGCCAACAAGGTCGCAGGCCTCACTGACGGCATCAGGCTGGAAGCCGATAGCCTGTAACAGGTTCCATCCACCGTCGAGCCCCACGCTTTGCCAGAAGCTGTAGTCGTCGCGCCAGGCCTGTATGGCAGCTTCATCAAGATTGTCGTTATTTGCCAGGTTGTAGAGAATGGTCAGCGTCTTAGTCAGGTCCCAGCCACTGGTGTAGCTGCTTTGAACCATTGCCATCGGGCCCATCTCATTCTCGAACACGAAGCAGCCGAACTCCGTGAAATGGTCTGTCTTGATGACCACGGCCTCCTGCTCCTCATCGTACTTGAAGCAGGCACCTTCCCATTCACCCTTCTCGCGGTTGAAATAGACAGCCTGCACCTGTTCGTTTTCGCTGACCTTGAAGGGGATGGTGATGGTGGCAATGCCCGTCAGTTCATGCTCATCATTTGAAAGGTTGATATCTACAGCCAAGCCGCGCTTCATGTTCTGAGCCATCTCAGGAGTTAGCACAGAATGGCGGATGCTCAGCTGCACATCCTCGTCTATGACTGTCGGCCCGAGGGTCACGGTGCAGTATTGTCCTTCTGCTGTCAGCGTAGAGTCGTTGAGGTCGAACACCTCGGCATTATCATAAACAAAGCTATGTTTCCACCCGATGCTATCCACCTGAACGATGTCGATGGTCAGATCTTGCTGGCCGGCACGCGAGACAATAACCTTCTCACCACGCTCGTCCATCCGCAAATTCCCTACTTCACTGACAGGGATGTTGACGCTCTTGCGGCCACTCTCATCGCTGTAGTACACCACCATGTCGAACTGTTGGTTCTGTGCGGGAGTCATGTCGTATGGGGTGCTGGCATTCTCGTTGGTGACACCTTCAATGGCGGAGAACTGTCGCCAGCCGGGGGCCTTGCGATAGAGTTCTTCGGAGCCTACGGGTACTTTCAGCCTTGCCGTTCGGTTGCTCACCCTAAAGTTCCACAACTTCTCGTTGAAGGTTGTATCGCTCACCACAGGCGGGACGGGTGCCAAACAAATAAGATCATATAGGTTATAGCACTCCGTGAATGCCCCTTCCATCTCGACAACGGTTTTGGGAATGATAAAGGTCTGTGCACTGGTGCCGTCCGCATATGCTGGACTGATGCTGCCTGGCTCTAGTTTGACAACTGATTCAGGATAAGGCTTATTATAAGATAAAGAACCCATCATAATGAGAGTCGGCAAAGCCGCGATAATGCTTGTCTTGGTCTTGTTGTATAATATAGAGCGTTCCGTTCCCCATGAATAGTCTGCTTTTGAGTAGTAGGGGTTGTCATCATCCACCTTAAAATAGCGTAGGTTCGAGCCCACGAAAGCCCCCGGATGTATCGTCTTCAGAGCCGGTAAGACGTGGAATTCGCTGTTGGCGGGGAATCTGATAGAGTAAAACGCTTCTTTCTTTATCTCTCTGAGTTGAGTGAATTCCGGCATGACGGGGAATGTCGGGCCAAGGCCTGTCCATACGCGGCTGCCCAGTTTCGTGATACAGCCATACCATGCAGGGTCGATGCCTCCCGATCCTCCCTCGAAGAAAGCTTCGTCATCTACCTCAAATCCCGGGCTCCTGCTGATGACTGTACCGACGCGGCAGAAACGGAACGCCTGCTTGCCGATGCGCTTCACCGATGCACCGATGGTCAGATGCTGAATCTGTGTTAACTGGAAGGCATTGTCAGGCACCTCTTCCATCTTGTCGCCAATGACGAGCGTGTCGATGGTGCTAGAGATGAAGGAGTACGGATTGATAGACTTGATATTGCCGCCGATGGTAATCTTGTCGAAGTTGCCCCTGCCATAGAAAGCATGTTTGCGAATGGTGGTTACCCTATAGACATTGCCCTCGTCGTCGGTCACTTCATCGGGAATAACCAATACGACATCTTTGACATTTGAGAGGTTATACTGTACGATATGTGCCTCTCCGTTCTTACAGAGGGTATATTCGATGTCGTCAATGACCTTGTTCTTGGATTCCAAAGGATAGACACCCGTGAAGATGGTAGGATTTTTAGCATACTTATCGCACAAGGCTCCCCTGTACCAGCCATCAGAAGATCCACCCCAGCCGTAGTTGAAGTGGAAGTAGTTGGTACTGGTGTAACCATCGCAGACCAATGCATGAGTATCGCCCTGCGGACCTCCGCAGTAGAGGATGGGGCGTAGCTGGTCCAAGTCGGCTTTCATCTTCGCCTGCAGGTCAGCAGCCGATGACGCTGAATGTACCTGCATATCGGGGTTATAGTTGAAGTTATAAATCAGCGGCTCGTTATAGAAATATGTCGGGCTTCCTCCTGACCCGTACATGGTGCCGAAAGCTTTGCCGATGTCAGCCATCAGCTTGGCAACGGCAGCTCCCTCAACATCATTGAAAGGCGTAGTGCCGGAAACGATAGACCATCCATACGCATCCCGCATATTATCCCAGTCATAGACATGGCCGGAGAAGTCTTCGCCGTCAAACTTGCCGGTAGTCATATTCCGAAGTCGGCCTGCGGACTCCTTGGGCCACTTCCAGTAGTTCATCACCTGCGCAAGGGCTGTAGGGTAGCAGCCCGAAGGACAGTGGCCCTGGTAAAGCGCGTCGCTGCCGTCTGTGGCCGCTGGACACAGGTCGTTATACGGCGACCATTGGTTCCATGTCGTAGTGAGCAGAGGCCCTACCACGATGGTGCCAATATCTCTGGCACGTCTGAGAGCCATTGCAGAAGAAGACTGATGAAGCCGGAGCGAGTCTGCTTCATCGGAATACTGCGCCAACAGGTCTTTCAGCTGAATGGGAGCATCGTTGTATGAGAATGAGCCGTGGTCGCAATAGCCAAGAAGCACATCGTCGGCACTGCTCTCGCCCGAGATAATCACAAAGCCTTGGTCGTTGCCGTAGTTGATGACATAGACATTATCCTTTCCTGCGGCCACACGTGACTTCATAGCATGTGCCAGCGTAGGCACTGGAGTTGCCGATGGCGTCCTGCGCTTCGTCAACGCCGTCGTAGAGGGGGCTGTGGCGAACTGCGATGCTATCTGCAACGCCTGCTGCGGCGTGATATCATCAGCCAGCAGGTGGCTGGCAGCAAATAGGACAACGAGAAGTAACAGGAGACTCCGCGCCGAATTATGAATTATGAATTGTGAATTGTGAATTATCTTCATGGCTTCTTGAATTTAAAGGAGAAACAATCCGTTTTCACGATATAGACGTCTTTGCGCAAGCCCTGCAGGAGGATGGAGGCTTTGCCATCACTGTCCAACCGACATTGAGCCGCCTTCACACCGCGAAGGTTATAGATAAATACAGTGGAGCCGGGCTTGCCGCCGCTGATGCAGAGTGCGCCGTCCTGAAAGTGGAACTGCCCCTCGCTCTTTTGAACCGCCTCGACAGCCGTCAGTTCATCTACGCTGATGTCAAACGCCAGCTTCTGCAGCATATAGATGGGATACTGCACCGTTGTCTCAGTCGTCGTAAGCACCAGCTCGTTGCCGGCATACGTCACCACCGGCTTCTCGGAGAACTTGAACATCGCCACCTTCCCATCCTTCTGGTGGATGACAATGGCGTTCTGCGTTTGCTGTTCGCTGACTTCATCAGCGCTCGCCACCATCGGCAGCATCAGCGCCATCATTAGGAATAGTATTTTTCTCATAGGGCCATAATTGTGCGTTAATCAATAATTTCCGCTGCAAAGATAATGATTATTTACGATGTACCGATGTACGATGTACAATTTTTTTCTGAAAGAGTGAAAAATAAGTCCTTAATGCGTGTCCGCGCAAAAAAAAATTGTGGAAAACCCTACGAACACTCCGGCGCAACGGCTGAAGTTATTTCGTCAGTACTTTTTTCACCAATCCATCGCTCGTGTGATTACACCATGAAATACACCCAATATACACCATTTTTAAGAACACTATTTTACTGTGTATCAAGCGGTATTGCACAAAATGGTGTAAAGGTGTATGGGTTATTGGCATAATACACATGAGACAAACATCAATCTTCGTAGCCGTCACCATGCCCATCCCATCCTGTCACATTCCCTACCGCCTCAGCCAACAACCCTATATTGCATCGGCCAACACCCTATGCTGCATCGGCCATCACGTCTAAGGGTATCGGTCGTTCGGTCGCGACCGAACGACGACAAGTATTAGGACTTCTGCGCCACACCTTTTCAGGTTATTCAACTATCGCAATATGCTATTCATTAATGGGATTAGTGCTTTTGTCCTTCAGGGCGGGGTGTGAAGGCATGATTGTGCCTATAGCCTCATCAGGGCTCGGTTTCGCCCTCGATATAGTTCTCCATCCACAGCTGTTCGCCGTCGAAGACTGCGTAGGTGAACTGTGTGATCCAGTCACCGAGGATGACCACGCGTGCCGTGCGCGACAACACCAGATCCAACTCGATGTGCCGGTGGCCGAACACGAAGTAGTTGACGTCGGGATGGCTGTGCAGGTAGTCCTTGGCATAGAGCACCAGGGGCTCCTTGTCCTCGCCGAGGTACGTTGCCGGTGTGGCATTCTCTTGCATCTTGCGGCTGTGTGCGGCCCAGCGCAGTCCGAAATCGATGCCCCATCGTGGATGTATGGCAGAGAACATCACCTGAGCTGCACGGTTGTGGAACAGCCAGCGCAGGAACTTGAACTTGCGGTCGGGGTCGCCGAGGCCGTCGCCGTGAGCCACCAGGAAGAGCTTGTCGCCCAACTCCAGCGTCATCGGCTTGTGATGCAGCACTACGCCGCACTCCTTCTCTAAATAGTCGTATGCCCAGATGTCGTGATTGCCCGTGAAGAAATGCACCTCCACACCCAGATCAGTCAGCTCGCTGATCTTGCCTAACAGACGTGTGAAACCCTTCGGCACCACCAGCTTGTACTCATACCAGAAGTCAAAAATATCCCCAAGCATATACACCGCTCCCGCCTTCTCCTTGATGGAGTCCAGGAACCTCACCAACCGCCGCTCCTGAGTGCGACCATGCTTTATAGCGCGACTGCCCAAATGGGCGTCAGATATGAAATAGACAGGTTTCATCGTCGTTTTCTTTTTATCCAAACAATTCGCTGTGACTACCGAGGCGTACTAACTCTATGATGTCGCTCGTTTCGTCAAACCAGATGAGGAGGAAATTTCACCCAGGGCTGCAATCTTTGAAGGATTATTGCGGTAACGCTTATAATCCTTCTTATACTGAGTGGAAGGAAAAATCTTTTTCATTCAGCATCAAGAGCTTCAAAGAGTTCTGCTGCACTGCTGTAGAGTTCACCCTCAGGGTAAACTCTTCGAGACTGAGCCTCTTCGATAGCGGCTTTAGTCACTTCGTTCGGTTCGTCGTACACGAAGTCGAGGAGAACGCTCTCAACGTAATTGTTCAGCGTCCGATGCTCGCGCATAGCATTGCGCTTCAGTCGCTCGAGCAGGTCGGTACGCAAGCGGAATGAGGCTGGACGTCTTACCGTTGTTGTTGCCATAGCTGTGATATTATCGTTATACATTGTAATACTTGTGAGTGCAAAAGTAATACAAAGGAGCTTTACGGCCAAGGAGTCGGCCCGTTTTTTAACGTTCTTTACCGCTCTGCGGGCCATGTCGGGAAACCCTTAAGGCTTTCAAAGCATACCTAATTCGAGCTTCGCCTCCTCGGTCATCATGTCCTGTGTCCACTCGGGTTCGAAGACCAGATTGACGTTGACGGAGGTGAGGCCCTCGATGCTCTCGAGTTTCTGACGCACATCCTCGATGATGAAATCGGCCATGGGGCACGAGGGCGCTGTCATCGTCATATCTACATCCAACTGCGTGAGGTCGTCGCTCAGCTCGATACGGTAGATGAGCCCCAAGTCGTACACGTTGACAGGGATCTCAGGGTCATACACCGTCTTAAGCATCTCTACGATCTTATCCTCTAACTGAATCTTATCCATTTTTCAATTATACATTATCCATTGTCCATTATACATTATCCATCACACCTTCCCCTGTTCACGATAGCTGTAGTAGTCGCCATCGGTGACGATGACGTGGTCCAACAGCCTGATGTTCATGACCTGACAGGCACGGGAAAGGCGGTCGGTGAGGTTGTCGTCGTCGCGCGAAGGGCGCTTGTTGCCCGAAGGATGGTTGTGTACGAGCACGAGCGTCGGCGTCTGACGGATCAACGCTTCACGCAACACCAAGCGAATGTCCACTTGTGTACCGGCGATGCCTCCCTTGCTGATGAGGAAAGGCTGACCTTCGAGACTGTTGTCGGTACGCAGATACAGCGCGTAGCTTTCCTCGTGTGCCAAATCTCGCATCCGAGGGTACATGATATTGTAGATGTCAGTGGAACTCTCCACCTTACGTTTCTCGGCAGCCGCTTCCATCATGCGTCGCTTGCCCAACTCGCAGGCTGCAAGGATGCTGACGGCCTTAGCGGGCCCCAGACCCTTGTAGTTCTTCGTTAGGTCATTCAACGACAGGCGGCTCAAGGCCTTCAGGCTTCCCCCGCAGTCACTCAGCACACGTTGCATCAGCTGCACCGCCGTCTCCTCGGTGTTGCCGCTGCCGATGAGAATAGCCAACAGCTCAGCTGGAGACAAAGCTTCAGCGCCTTGCTCCATCAATCGCTCACGGGGCCGTTCATCGGATGGGAGATCCTTGATATTCATTTGTACAGCCTTTCGTTGTCATCAAATCCTTCAGCCTTCTGCTTCAATACCAACCGTTTCCAGGCGGCGGAAAGGAAACCTATACCATAGCCGAAGAGCTGGATGAACGAGGCGGGGATAGAGAGCAGACCGACCCACAGACTGCGGTTGCGGATGGAGGAATCGACGAAGATGAGCAATGCATAGAGCAAGGGCAGCAGGATGGTCAGCTCGCAGAGTGCAAAGCCTACCGCCTTGTTCATGTGATCGGGACCGAACAGGTACAATGCGAGCCCGAAGAGGAAGAGGATGAGCAGCACCAGGCAACCAAGCGTGAACACCGCAGGCAACAGATGCACCAGTTTCATCGAACCCGGATGCAGCAGATGCAGGTTGATGCGGGCTGCACCTGAATTACGCACCTGACGGAAGAACTTGCTGAAATCCGTGCGGCGCTTGTGCCATACCCAGGCATCGGGGAACAGACGGCAGCGGGCACCGGCCTTGAAGATGCGTATGCTGAAGTCGATGTCCTCGCCGAAACGCATCGCCCGAAAGCCGCCTAACTGCTGCCACAGCTCTCGGCTTACGCCCATATTGAAGGAGCGCGGATAGAACTTATCCAGTTTCTTCTTACCGCCACGGATGCCGCCCGTCGTGAAGAATGAGGTCATCGAGTAGCTGATGGCTTTTTGCAGGGGCGTGAAGTCGGGATGCGCACGGTCGGGGCCGCCAAACGCATCACAGGGGTGTTCATCCAGCTCTGCATTAATGGCAGCGAGGTAACCAGGTGGCAACACCACGTCGGAGTCCAGCACAATGAAGTAATCGCCTGCAGCACGTTCGGCGCCATAGTTCCGCGCAGCACCAGGGCCACCGTTTTCCTTCACATAATAATGGATATCCAATCGGTTGGCAAAATGATTGCACACCTCGCGACAAGGCACCGCACTCCCGTCCTCCACAATATGGACATCGAAGTCATGCCAAGTCTGCTTCGACAGACTCAATAACAGCTCCCCCACCTCGTCGGGGCGGTTATACACAGGCACAATCACACTGTACTTCATACCCGTTCTTTCTCACAATTTGGCCACAAAGATACATACTCAACCCCAACTATCCAAATTTTCGGCCACTTAATCCACCTCTCACCCCCTTTTTCCCCCTTTTATCCCCTTCAAAACAAAAACTTTTTCTCAAAAATAATTTGTGAACCCATTTTTCAGCAAAAAATGGGGTCACTTGCAAAACCCTGTGTTGAAAAATTAGTTTAATTGCTTATATCTCGTCATTTGTTAGTACCTTTGCACGCAAAGATTA